>CALFZO010000053.1 GCA_937952305.1 uncultured Anaerolineales bacterium
CCCTTAGGCAGACCCCGCTTCCAGATTAGGTGTCACGCGGTTACAGACCGGGCGCTCACTTGCCCATGGGCAAGTCCTGGTAATGGTGGCCGTTGGTGTGGCCGTTCTTGCGGGCAACCGCCGGGACCGGCACAGCCCGGGCGGCCGGCGCCGAACTGAACGCTGCCGTCCGCTCGCTTTCCGCCAGCTTGAAACGCGCCACAATCGACTGCAGAGCGTGCGCCATTTCGCTCAGGGACTGCGCGGAGGCGTTGACTTCCTCGACCTGCGCGCTCATCTCTTCCGTCGAGGCCGACACTTGTTCCACGGCCGCGCTATTCTCTTCGCTCACGCTGGCGATGTTCTCGATCGCCTGGGACACATCGCTGGAGCCGGCGGCCATCTCCTCGGTGGCGGCCGTGTTCTCCTCGACCACCGCGCTGACGCTGTCCATGGCGCCGACCAACTCGTTAGACAGGCCGCTCATGGCGCGCGTGGAGTTCAACGCGGCCTCGGCCTGGCCGCTGACGGCTTCGGCCGCCTTCAAGATGCCGGCCAGGGCCTCCCCGGCCTCATTGGCCAGCTCGGACCCGCTCTCCACCTCGCGCGCCCCCTCATCCATCGCCCGGACGGCCTCGCCCACCGTGGCCTGGATGCTCTTGATCAGCCCGCCGATTTCTTTGGTCGCAGCCGAGGCGCGCTCCGCCAGCTTGCGAACCTCATCCGCCACGACCGCGAAGCCCTTGCCGTGTTCCCCGGCGCGGGCCGCCTCGATCGCGGCGTTGAGCGCCAGCAGGTTCGTCTGCGAGGCGATGTCGTCGATGGTCTCGACAATCGCGCCGATCTGATCTGAGCGCTGGCCCATCTCGCGGACCTTGCCCGCGGACACGCCCACCTTGGACCGGATGGTGGACATCCCCTTGATGGTCTCCTCCACCGTCCGCGAACCGGCCCGCGCCGCCTCGGCGGCCGTCAGCGACTCTTTGGTGACGGCCTCGGCATTGCCGGCCACCTGGCCGATGGCGGCCGTGATCTGGGAGGTGAGCTGGGAGGCTTTGCCGACGGAGTTGGCCTGTTCCTGCGCGCCGCGGGCGACGCCGTCGATGGCGCGCCGCATCTGCTCCACCGAGGCCGCCGTCTTGGTGACGCCCTCGGACTGCTGCTGGGTGCCGCGCGCCACCTGCTGGATCGTCGTCGAGATCTGGGCGGTGGCCTGCCCGGCCTGCCCGGCTGCGGAGGCCAGCTGCCCGGCTGCGGCGCTGACCGAGGTGGCGCTGTCCGCCACCTGGCCGACCGCGTCGCGCAGCCGTGCGCTCATCGTGTCGAAAGCCTGCCCCACCTGCTGCAAGCGCTCGATCATGGCATTGAAGGCCTGCGCCATCTGGCCGGTCTCATCCCGGCCCGTGACAGGCACCGGCTGGGCCGTGATCGCGACGCGCCGGGTCAGGTCACCTTCCGACAGCGCGCTGATCTCGGTGGACAGGCTCTGCATATCCACGTCCGCGATCTGAGCCGCCGCCCGGGTCAGCGCCTGCAGCGGCTGCGTGATGCCGCGCGAAATCACATATCCGAGGCCCAAACCCAGCAGGACCGCCGCGACCATCGTGACGATCTCGACCGCCACTGTCTGGGTCATCAGATCCTTGACAGCCTGGTTCTCGGCATCAAAATCGGTCGTCACACTGTCCAACATGGCTGTAGCCGTGACACGGATTTGTGGGCCCAGCTCGTCCACCACGGTCTCCAGCTCCAGTTGCCGAGACAACTGCGCCTGTACCTCGTCGAAGCCGGCGCTGTACGCGTCGATCGCGGCCGCAGCGGCAGCCAGCGCGTCGCGGTCCGAGCGGGTCTCGACGAGGCTCTCCAACTCCTCCAGGGCCGCGCGCGCTTCGGCTTCGCGGTCCTGGAAACGCGCCACCCACTCCGCGTCGCCGGCTTCCGAGTACTTGAGCATGTTGACGCGCATACGCTGCACGCCCTGTTGGGCCAGGCCAGCATAGTAGGCCACCGCCGAGTCATCGGCTTGCAGAGCACTGGCGCCCAGGGCGTTCAGGTTATCCTGGGCGAGTTGCGCCTGTGGGTCCAGAACCGTTGTGCGCAGTTCAATCCGGGCCGCCACCAGCGCCGCGATCTCATCAAAGGCCGTCTTGTATTCGGACGCCGTCGTGTGGATGGTGGCCAGCATCTCCACACGTTCGGCCTTGGTGATGGCCGTATCGGCCCGCTCCAGGACAGACAACAGAGTGTCGAACTCGTCCAAAAAGCGCCGGAGCTCCTCCGGGTTCTCTGTCCGCAGGTAGCGGTTGGCGTGCAGCCGCGCGATCAAGATCTGCGCCTCGACGTCGCTGGCGATGTCTTTGTCTTCCGACAGGTTCTGGGTCAGGTTTTCGACTTTGGCAGCTACTTCCGTCAGTTGGAAGATAGCGACACCGCCGACAACAGCCGTCAACACCAGCGCGATGACGTAACCGGCGATGATCTTGACACCGATTTTAAGATTTCCGAAAAGGGCCATAGGTTCCTCCCTGGCAGAATAGCGCCTCTTGGAGAGGCTCATGCTGTCACCCAGTGCCAAATCCTATGCCCCGCAGCAGGTTGGCTTCGTACACAGACTAGGGGCAGCCGCAGGCTGTGTCCATAAAGGCTGTTTAAACATCGGGACGTTTTGGGGGAATTTCACGTCATCGATCCGATCAACTGACCCAGGATCGGTGTCCATCACCGGCCAGCGCGGCGATCAATTGACGCCTCAAAGCATCGGCTTTGTCGGATGGAGCCTCGCCGCCTCGGGAATGACGACGACCCCGTCTTTCGACGAGGCCGCCACACAAGACACGCTCAGCTGGCCAAACGCTAGAGGCTGGCCACGGGCAAGAGCAGCTCAACCACCAGGCCTGGTCTGTCCGGGCGGTTGTAGGCCCGGCCGGAGCCGCCAGCGCTGCGCAGCAGGACGGCCACCATCGAGAGGCCCAGCCCCATGCCCTGGATTTCGCCGGTCAAGGACTTCTCTACCTGATAGTAAGGCTGCCAGATGCGGAGCAGTTCCTCGACCGGCAGCGCCTGGCCGTCATCGAGCACGCGCAGGCTGACCTGGCCCGGCGCCGGTGAGGTTGCTTGAATCTCCAGCGCCGGTTGCCGGCGCGGGTGGAACTTGCGGGCGTTCTCCATGAGCTCACGCAGGGCCAGCGCCAGCGGCTCCGCGGACGGCCACACTCGCAGCGGTGCCACACCGTCGGCCACGCTGACCGCGACGGGGGGGAGGCCCAGTTCGCCCTGCAGGGCCTGAGCCAGCGCAGCCAATTCGGCCAGGGCGAAGGGTTCGGCGCGCCGGGCCAGATAGGGATAGTTCACAAAGCGCAAGACATCCTCGACCTGGGCCCGCAGGCGAGCCACGCCCCGGCCGGCCACATCCAGGAGCGAGCGGGCAGTGTCCAGATCGGCCTCCGCCAGCAGATCCGGCGCCAAGTCGAGACTGACCTGGATGGCGGTCAGCGGGGCGCGCAACTTGTGCCCGGCCAACACGCTGAAGGACCACATCTCATAGCGCAGCCCCATCTGGGCCGTCACATCGCGCAGCCGAAAGAGGCGTTCCAAGCCGGACGAACGCGGCAGAACCAGCTCCTCGACGTGCAGCCACTGGGACCGTTCGGTGGCCGTCTCAGGCCGGACCAGATGGAAAGGCGCGCGCCAATCCCGGCCGGCTTCGTCCGGCTCAGTGCTGTAACGCCGCTGGGCGGCGGCCATCACATCGGCCAGCCGCGCTGGCCCAACCGCGGGTAATTCCAGGAGATCGCGCGCGCGGGGATTGGCGTACAGCACCTGAGCGTCGGCTTCGCCGGCGACCACCAGGTACCCGTCGTCAGCCTGCTCCACCAACCACGCGAAGCGCTGGCGTTCGGTCACCAGGCGGCGGTAACGATTCAAGCGCATGACGGTCTGGACGCGCGCCCGCAACTCAGTCCGGTCAAACGGCTTGGTCACAAAATCATCGGCGCCGGCCTCAAGGCCGCTCAGCCGGGAGGCGCGATCGTCGAGGGCGGTCACCAGGATTACGGGCACCTCGGCCAGGGCGGGGTTGGCGCGCACACGCCGGCAGACCTCGAAGCCGTCCAGCCCCGGCATCATCACATCCAGCAAGATCAGGTCGGGCGCCAACGCGCTGGCGCGATCGAGGGCGCTCGTCCCATCCACCGCCAGCTCCACCTGGTGGCCCAACGGCTGCAGCAGGGACTGCAGAGTCTTGCGATTATTGGCTTCGTCGTCGACCACCAGGATGATCCCGGCCTCGGCCATCGGCCCCTCCTTGCTTACAGCAATGCCACAAACGCTTCGGCGGCCAGCGGCGCCGCGAAGTAAAAACCTTGGATCTCGTCGCAGTGATAAGACTGCAGCAGGCCCAGTTGCTCAGCCGTCTCCACGCCCTCGGCGGTCACTTTGAGCGCCAAGCTGCGCGCCAGGTCTACGATCGTGCGCAGGATGGCGCCGTCGCCGGCCTGGCTGGCCAGGTCCCGCACAAAGGCCCGGTCGATCTTCAGGCCATTGACGGGCAGCCGCCGCAGATAGTCCAGCGAGGCGTAGCCGGTGCCAAAGTCGTCCAGCGACAGATGCACGCCCAGCGCGCGCACGGCGTTCAGCCGTTCCAAGGTTTCTTCGGTGCCGGCCAACAGGCTGCTCTCCGTCAGTTCCAGTTCCAGATCGTCGGCGGCCAGGCCGGTATCCCGTAAGGCTCGCTCGACCACCCTGACAAAGTCGGGCTGTTGGACCTGCAGGCTGGCGATATTGACCGACACCCGCAGCCGGGGATAGCCGGCCAACTGCCAGGCGCGCGCCTGGGTACAGGCCGCCCGCAGGATCCACTCACCGATGGGCACGATCAGCCCGGTCTCTTCCGCCAGGCCGATGAACTGGCCCGGCGCGACCATCCCCCATTCCGGATGGCGCCAGCGCAGCAGGGCTTCCATGCCCACCACGCGGCCGGTCCGCAGGGCGACCCGCGGCTGGTAGTAGACCTGAAACTCATCGCGCTGCAAGGCCAGACGCAGGGCGGTTTCCAAAGCCAGACGGCGCTGCGCGGCGATGGTCAAGTCGGCGGTGTAGAAGGCCACGCTGTTGCGGCCCTGTTCGCGGGCGCGGTACAGCGCCGCCTCGGCATTCTGGAGCAGACCGTCCGGGTTTTTGCCATCCTCGGGGAACTGGCTGATCCCAAGGCTGGCCGTGCAGTACGCCGACTGCCCGGCCAGTTCAAACGGCACGGCCAGCGCGGCCCGGATCTGCTGCGCGCACCGTTCGACCGCCTCTCGATCCGGCACCGCATTGAGCAGGAACGCGAACTCATGTCCGCCCAGATGCGCGACCACCACGTCCTCCGCCAGCGACCGCAGGCGGTCCGCCACGGCCGCGATCAGCCGGTCGCCCTCAGCGTGCCCGCGCGTTTCGATCAGGCGCTTGAAATCGTCCAGGTCCACCAGCAGGACGGCGCCGCGGGTGTTGTCGCGGGCGGCCTTGGCCAGCGCCTGCTGCACCAGAGTCTCAAACAAGGTGCGATTGGGCAGCCCGGTCACCGGGTCATGGTAGGCCAACACGCGCAGGCGCTCTTCGGTCTGCCGGCGCTCGGTCAGGTCGGTGAGCGCGCCGACGTAGTGAGTCACCGTGCCATCCGCCGCGCGGACGGTGTTGAGCGTGAGCTGCGCCGGGTAAAGCTCGCGGTTGCGCCGCAGGCCGCGCACCTCCCCGTGCCAGTGCCCGGCCTCGCGCAGACTGGCCGCGATCTGGGCGGCGGTCTCACTGCGGGATTGGGGCTGATAGATTGTCTGAATGGGCTGACCCTGCAGGGCTTCCAGCGTATAGCCGGTCAACTGCAGGAAGGCCGAGTTCACGGCCAGAATGCGCTGCTGCGCGTCCGTGACCAGAATGCCTTCCGCCGTGACTTCGAAGACCTTGGCCGCCAGGCGCAGATCGGCCTCAACCCGCCGCCGGGCACTAATGTCGCGGAGCAGAACCTGCGCGGCCCAGATCGAGTCGGGCAGGCCAGCCAGCGTGACCTCGGCCGGAAAGAGGCCGCCGTCCAGGCGGCGCAGATCGAGCTCGAACGCAACCGTCCAGTCCGGCTGGGTCTCGACCCGGAGCAGTTCAGGCAGCCACGGGTCCTGAGCCCCCGGAGGCAGAAACTCCGCCAGCCGGCGGCCCTCCAACGTGTCCTCCGCCGGGCAGCCCAGGAGGCGCCGGGCGGCACAGTTGCTCAAGCCGATCTCGCCGTGCCGGCCGACCAGCAAGATGCCATCCGGAGACAGCTCAAACAGCCGTTCGAAGCGGGCGCGCTCGTCCGTCAGGCGCCGGTAGCGGTTCAGGCGCACGACGGTGCGCACGCGGGCCCGCAGTTCTGCGCGATCAAACGGTTTGGAGACGAAGTCGTCGGCGCCGACTTCGAGGCCGCGCAGCCGCGAGGCGCGGTCATCCAGCGAGGTCACCAGGATGATCGGCACCTCGGCCAAGCGCGGATCGGCGCGCAGGTGCTGGCAAACCACGAAACCGTCCATCCCAGGCATCATCACGTCCAGCAAGATGAGATCCGGCTGCAGGCGTGCGGCCTGGGCGAGGGTCTCTGGGCCATCCGCCGCGAATTCCAGGGCGTAGCCGAGCGGCGCCAGGACCATCTGCAGCGTCTTGCGGTTGTTGGGTTCGTCGTCGGCGATGAGCACGCAGCTGGCCGGACGCCCAACGGTCGGCGGCGCCGGAGACTCGCCCGGTAGACGGTCAGGCGGCTCGACAACGACCGTGCTTTCCAAAGCGGCTAAGTGAGGCGAAGGCAACATGGGCGACCTCATGCCAACTGCGGCTGCAACAGCGCGTGGATGGCCGCCCGCAGCTGCCGCAGGCCGACCGGTTTGGTGAGATAGTCGTCGGCGCCGGCCTCCAGGCAGCGTTCACGATCGCCGGCCATAGCGAGCGCCGTCAGGGCGATAATCGGCACGTCCAACTGCTGACGAATGCGGCGCGTGGCCTCCAGGCCGTCCATCTCCGGCATCTGGATATCCATCAAGATCAGATCCGGCCGCGCCTCAACCGCCTGGCGCACGGACTCGGTGCCAGTGCGGGCCACCAGCAGTCGGAATTCGTCAGCGAGCATGCGCGTGAAGGTCCGGATATTGGCTTCGTTGTCGTCGGCCACGAGAATCCGCGGCGCGGTCAGCGGCGGCGCCGGCCGGGCCGCGGCCGGCTCAGGCTCCCCCGGATCGGCGACGGGTTCGTCAACCGGCTCGCCCTCCGGCACGCGCCAGGGCAGCGCGATGGTGAAACGGCTGCCCTGACCGGGCGCGCTGACCAGGCTCACGCCGCCGCCATGCAATTCGGCCATGCGCCGGACCAGGCTGAGGCCGAGCCCTGAGCCGGAATACTGGCGCGAGAGGCGGCTGTCCACCTGGACGAACGGCTGGAAGAGGCGCGCCTGATCTTCCGGCGCGATCCCGATACCGGTATCCCAGACTGTGAAGCGCACGGCCTCGGCGGCCGCATCGCCGACGACCTCCAGGCCCACACCGCCCCCCTCCGGCGTGAACTTGCAGGCGTTGCTGAGCAGGTTGACGAGCATCTGCTTCAGCCGGCGCTCGTCCGCCACCAGGTCGGTTACAGCCGGGTCCAGCGAGGTCTGCAGGCGCAGGCCCTTCTTCTGGGCCACCTCGCGGACCAAACGCAGGCTGGCCTGGCAGACCGCGTCGACGCTCGCGGCGCCCATTTGCAGCTCCAGGCGGCCGGCCTCGATCTTGGAGATATCGAGGATGTCATTGATGAGCGCCAGCAAGTGGCGGCCACTCTCCTCGATACTGCCGATCGACTCCTGCTGGTCATGCGTCAGCGGCCCGAGCAGGCCCTCCAAGACGACTTCGGACATGCCCAGGATCGTGTTCAGCGGCGTGCGCAGCTCGTGGCTCATGCTGGCCAGGAACTCGTCTTTGGCGCGCGCGGCGCGCGCCAGTTCGGCGTTGAGCACGCTCAGGTCGGCCGTGCGTTCGGCCACGCGCTGGGCCAGCAGAGCGCGCTCGCGCTCCAAATCCTGGTTGGCCTCGGCCAACTGCTGGGTGCGCTCGCCCACGCGTGACTCAAGCTCCCGGTTGAGCTGGATGATTTCAGCCTTGGCCCGCTCGCGCTCGGTGACATCGCGGACGACCGCCATCACCGAGGCCGGGCGGCCCTGGTGATCCAGCAGCCGGGCGAGCTTCACCTCGCCGACGTAGTAAGTGCCATCGCGGCGCCGGATGTGCAGGTTGTGGGGAGTAAGGCCGGCCGCAGACAGCTGGCGCCAGAGCGCCACCGGCGACGCCGGCGTGTTCGGCAGGAGCAGGTGCTCCAGGGCGCCGTGCGCGCGGAACTCCTCCGCGCTGGCGTAGCCGCCCATCTCGGCCAGCCGATCGGACACATACGTGAGCTGGCCGTGAGGGTCGATGACGGCCACGCCGTCCGGCGAGGTCTGCAGCAGACTGCGGTACAGGGCCTCCGAGGCGCGCAGGGCCGCCTCCGCGCGCATCCGCGCCAGGGTATTGACGATCAGCTGGCCGACGAGGTGGAGCAAGGCAACGGTGTCATCCGGCCAGATCCGCGCCGCGCGAACCGCGTCCAGTCCCAGAAAGCCGAGCACGGCCCGGCGGTGGACGAGCGGAACGACGAGCACCGACTGCACGCCTTGCGCCGCGAGCAAGGTCTTCTCGGCGTCAGCGGCAGCCGGCAGGGCGGCGACCGACGGCACGTTGATCTCGGCCTCCGCCGCGAGCTGTTCCATCCACCACGGAACGGCGCTGACCGGGATCGTCTGCAGGTTGTCGATCTCGGCCGGCACACCGTCGGCGCACCATTCATGGGTATTGGCAGCGGTCTGGCCATCGCCGGAGAGTTGGAACACATAGGCCCGGTCGACGCCGGCCGTCCGGCCCAGCCGCCCCAGCGCCCGCGTGATAGCGCCGTCCACGTCCTCCGGCGTGATGTCGATCAGTTCCGCCGAGACGGCCGCCACGATCTCGTCGAACTCGAGGCGCGCGCGCAACGCCGCCTCCAGCTGCTTCTGCTCGGTCACGTCGGTGACGACGGCGATAGCGCCGTCGATTTGGCTGTCGTGCCAGCGCGGCGCCCCGGTGATCAGCGCGTGCACGGCGCCGCCGTCCAGGCGGCGCAGACGGGTCTCATAGGTGCTCACGGCACCCGCAACACGGCGGGCCCGCGCCTCGGCCAGACGCGCGTGATCTTCCGGGAAGGTCAATTCGATCGGGCTGCGGCCGACCAATTCCTCCGGCATGTAGCCGAGCATACGCGCATAGGCGGGGTTCACGTATTCAAACTGGTTGGACTGATTGGTGACCGTGAGGCCCTGGCCCATCGTGTTCATGACTTGCATGGCGAAGTCACGCTGGGCCTGCAGGTCGCTGGCCAACTGGCGGGCGCGCGTGATATCGGCGCCGTAGACGTTCAGATAGCCGGCCTCCAGCATCGGCGCAAAGGTGCAGGCGAACCAATGGCCGGCGCCTTCATATTCGCGCTCCACCCGTCGGCGGGTGTGCACGGCCTCGGCCACGGCATCGTCCCAGGCGGCCACGACGGCGTCCAGGGCCGGCGCCGTGCCCTGCAAGGCTTCGATCAACTGACGGCCGGCTGTGTTGGCGTAGAGGATCGTGCCGTCCAAATCCAGCCGCAGCACCGGAGTGGGGTTCTCCTCCGGGAAGCGCGCCAACAACTGGATCTCGGCTTGGGCGCGCTCACGCTCGGCGGCGCTGCTCTCCAGGGAGGCAAGCAGCCGATTGATCTCGCGGGCCAGTTGAGACAACTCGTCGTTGTCCAGCACCTCCAGCCGGGCGCCGGGTTCCTGTCGCTGGGCGACGGCGCGCACGGCGCCCCCCAGCCGGTACAAGCGAGACAGGATCTGCCGGTCCAGCGTCACGATGATCAACCCACCAAAAAGCATGTTGACCAGGATCAAGGCCGCAATGCCAAGGGCCACGCTAGCCTGACCCCATTGGCCCTTCGGACGCGTCAAGCTGACCCGCAAGAGCAGTGCGGGTTGGCCCGTGACGTCGGGGACCAGGCGATACCCGGTCAAGGTATCGCCAGCACTGATGTGCACCGTCTGGGTCTGGCCGGCCAGCAGCGTCTCATATGCCCGCTGAACGTCATCGGGCCGGGTCCGCTCCGGCGCCACCGAGTACAGAGCCAGCGTTAAATTGGTGAGGCCGCTCAGCGCCGGCAGACCATCGTAGCCCCCGGAGTTGGCGTAGACGCCCAGAAGCAACAGACCGCGCACCGGGCCCTCGCCCAGGTTGGTGAGCACCGGCCGGGCGGCCACCAGCAGCGGACCCTCCGGCAGATCGACCAAGCCGGTGAGAATGCCTTGCGTCAGGGCGGCCTGAACCTGGGGAGAGCCTTCCCCAAAGAGTTCCAGCACCGGCACCGGGACGGGCAACACCGACTGCGTCGCCGGATCAACGGCGACGCCATAGACGAAACGGCCGGCCGTGTCGGTTATGAGAAGCACATTGACGTGCAGGTTTCGTAAGGTCTCCAGGACCGCATCGGCCTGGGCATACAGAGAGCTCGAACCGGTGGCTTGAATGAAGGCGTAAGTCTCAGACTGACTCGCCAGGTCTTTGGCTTTCGTGCTTAAGCCACCGGTGGCGTGAGCGATGGCGGCCAGGCCGCGCGTCAGCGCCTCGTCGATATCGGCCGCCTCCACGCGCTGGCGGTTTTCGTGCTCAAGCCAAAGGCCCACGCCGCCCAGGATGAGCGTCAGCGTAAGCAATGACCCCACGATGATTGCGGTCGTCTTCTTGAGAATCGTCATACCCATTGACTTCAGCGTAACGGGCGTCGCCTGGGCCCACATGGCCGACAACCGTTACGGTTCCCTTGCCTCAGTCCACCGCTAGACCAGCATCCCTACGAGTATAGGGGCGAGTGAGTAGACAATAAGATTGCCTTGGTTGGGAACCGCCGCAAAGAAAACGGGGGCGGAGACTGACTGCTCCGCCCCCGCTCTGGCGTGGCTTTGACTCTAGGGCCGGTGCCTCAGTGTTTCCGGCCGGCTCCATTGCCGCGGCCGTGGCCGTTCGTGACGCCGTTGAAACCCGCAGGCTGCGGGCCGGCGGCGGCAACGCGCGGGAGCCCAGGCCCGGCCGGCTGAGCCGAGGCCCGCGGCCCGGTCGCAGCAACGGGCGACGCTTCGGCAGCTGCGACCCGGAACTGCGAAACCAGACCTTGCAGACCCTGGGACATTTCCGCCAGGGCTTGCGCTTCGCGGGTGACCTCGGCCACCAGGTCGCTCATCTCCTCTGCTGAAGCGCCGACCTCTTCGGCGGCGGCGCTGTTCTCCTCGGAGACGCTGGCGACATTCTCAATCGAGTGCGTCACCTCGGTCACGCTGGCGGCCATCTGCTCCGTGGCGGCCGTGTTCTCCTCGACGACGGCGCTGACGCTGTCCAGGCTGTCCACCACCCGGTTGTTCAACTGCGCCATCGTTTCGGCTTCGGCGCGGCTGCGCTCGCTAAGGGCGGCGGCCGCGGCCACCACGCTCTCCAGGTCGGCATTGGCCTTCAACATGGCCGTCGTCGCCTGGCGGATCCCCAAGGCTTGCTGCGAGGATTGCTGCGTGCCGGTCGCGATCGTAGCGAACGCCGTGCCGGCTCGATCCACCAACTGGACCGCCGCCGTCACCTCTGCCCCAGCGGCCTGCATCGCGTCCACGGCCTCGCCCGCACCGGCCTGGACCAGGCGGATCATCTCGCCGATCTCCTTGGTGGCCTGGGCCGAGCGCTCGGCCAGCTTGCGCACCTCGTCCGCCACCACCGCGAAACCTTTGCCGTGCTGACCGGCCCGGGCCGCCTCGATGGCGGCGTTGAGCGCCAGCAAATTGGTCTGCGAGGCGATATCGTCGATGGTCTCCACGATGGCGCCGATCTGACCGGAGCGTTTGCCCAGATCGCGCACGCGGCCGGCCAACTGCTCGGTGGTGGTGCGCACGCGCTGCATGCCGGTGACCGTCTGGTTGGCCAGAACGGTGCCATCGGCAGCCGAGGCCGCGCCCTGGTCGATCTGCGTGCTGAGGCTCGCGATGGCCTCGACGATGCGCTCCAGCGTCTGGCCCAGGCTGACGCGCACCTGGTCCGCGCGGCGCATCCCGTCGGACTGCTCCTGGGCGCTGCGCCGCAGATTGTCCACGGCGGACGAGAGCTGCCCCATGGCCGTGGAGGTCTGCGACGTCGCCTGGGCCTGTTCCTGCGCCCCGCGGGCGATGCCGTCGATGGCGCGGCGCATCTGTTCCATGGAGCTGGCCGTGTGGGTGATGCTGTCGGTCTGCTGAGTGGTGCCCTGGGCCACCTGCTGGACGGTGCTGGCGATCTCGGCCGTGACCCGGCCCGCCTGGGTCGACATTTCCGCCAACTGCTGGCTGGCCTGCACCAGCCGCTGGCTGGCCTGGACCGTTCCGGCGATCACACTCGAGACGGTGTTCTTGAGCGCGGCGTAGTGGTCGGAGAGGTCGCGGCCGGTCGAATCCACGACGACGCTGGACAGGTCCAGGCCGATCGACTGCAGGTAGTCGTAGAAGAAGGCATCGCCGACAGCCTGCGTGTCATAGTTGAAGACGGCGAAGATGGCCGACTCGGCCCGGGCGCGGAAGCCCGGCCGGTACCAGTAATCACGCGCGAGATAACGGCGCACGAGCTCCTGATAAAACGCGTAGCTGCCCAAGTACCATTTCTGCGGCAGGTTGATCAAGTTGTGGCGGCGGCCGATGCGCAGGCGCTGTTCATAGTACGCGACGCCGAACTCACCCGACCCGGCCGCTTCCTCGAAGATGCCGCAGAAGTAGGCGGCCTGGGTGCTTTCCAGGCGCGGCCGCAGCTGGTCCAGGGTCATACCCCGTTCGCGGGCATAGTGCTCAAAGAAGGCGCGCGCCGGCGCCACGCTGAACTGATGCGTGTAGAAATCCCGGGCCATCGGAGCGGCCACGCGCCGGCCCCAGCTCGCCAGCCGTTTCAAGACCGCAACCTTGTCGGGGGTCAGCAAGATCATGGCCCGCCGGTCCCGCAGATTCTCGGCGTTGATCCGATAGGTGTCACTGAGTTCGTTCAGCATAAGTGGTCGCTCCAAGCCTCTGGCAGAAGATGATCGCTTACGAGTGCGCGCGGCAGGCGCGCAGGTCCGTGTCGATCTTGCGGATATGGTTCACCAGCCAGTCGCCCAGGTCACGACGGACCTGGAGCACCAGCTCGGCATTGGCCCCCTCGCGGGCATAACGCTCGCGCAAAGCGGCAAAGTTGGCGACAAAGCGGGCATGGGCCTTCTGGTTGACCCCGGCCACCGGGCAGCGATGGCGCTCCATGCAGCCCTCTTCATAGCTGAAGTGCTCCTGGACGTAGCGCTCCAGAAAGTCCAGGATCGGCTCAATCTCGGAGCGGCCGCGCCCGGCGCTCATGGCGTCGATGAGTGCGTTCAGCTGCCGGAAGAGCTCGCGGTGCTGCTCATCTACCTTGGCCTCGCCGGACGCGAAGCTCTCATCCCACTGAAACGCGGCCTTCGCCGGCGCGGCTGGAGCCGCCGGCCGGGCGGCGCCATTGGCGGGTTGGCGCTGGGCCAAGGCGGCCGCCCCATTCACGGCCTTGAGCTTGCCGTTGGCGGAGCCGTTGAGCGGGTGTGCGGGCCGGGCGGCCGGCACCGGAGGAGGAGCCGCCGGGCGGCGCGGGGCGGGCGGCGCCGCCGATACCTGGGGCGCAGGCGCGGGCGCCACGGCGTTGTCCAACTGGAACTGGGCCACCGCCTGGCGCAAGGACTGGGCCATCGTGTCCAGAGTCTGGGCCGAGGCCGTGATCTGCTGGACCTGCGCGCTCATCTGCTCCGCGCTGGCGCTGACTTCCTCGACGGCCGCCGAGTTCTCCTCCGAGACGCTGGCCACGCCCTCGATCGACTGCGAGACCTCCGCCGCGCCGGCCGCCATCTGCTCGGTGGCCGCTGTGTTCTCTTCAACCACGGCGCTGACATTGTCCAGGTTGGCGACCATGCGCTCGTTCAGCGTGCTCATCTCGTCGGCGGCGGCCTGGTTGCGGGCCGAGACTTCGGCCGCGGCGCGGACGGCCCCGCCCAGCTCCTGGCTGGCGCCGCGCATCTGGGCCATGGCGGCGGCAATGGCCTGCTCCTGCGCCACCAGGCCGCGCGTCTTGGCCGTGATCGTCTCGAACGCGGTCTGGGCGGCCTCCGACATCTGGACCGCCGCGCTGACATCGCCGCCGGCGGACTGCATGGCCTCGGCGACTTCGGTGGTGCCGGTCTGCACCAGCCGGATCATTTCCCCGATCTCCTTGGTGGCCGCCGCCGAGCGCTCGGCCAGCTTACGGACTTCATCGGCCACGACGGCAAAGCCCTTGCCGTGCTGGCCGGCGCGGGCCGCCTCGATGGCGGCATTCAACGCCAGCAGATTGGTCTGCGCGGCGATGTCGTCGATGGTCTCCACCACGGCGCCGATCTGTCCGGACCGCTTGCCCAATTCCTTGACGCGGGCCGCCAGCTGCCCGGTGGCCGTGCGGACACGGCCCATGCCCTCGACGCTCTGCGCGGCCAGGCGCTGGCCCTCGCCGGCCGCCTGGGCCGAGTCGGCGGCGGCCTGCGCCATCGTCTGGGTAGCGGCCAACACGGTCGTGAGGCTGGTGTCCAGCCCGGACTGGGCGCGCGCGGCCTGGGTCATCTGGCCGGCCTGGGCCTGGGCGCCTTCGCGGATGCCGGCGACGGCGCCCGCCAACTGCCCCATGACCGCCGAGGTGGTGGCGACCGCGCCGGCCTGTTCCTGCGCGCCCTTGGCCACGCCGTCGATGGCGCGCTTCATCTGCTCCACGGACGCCGCCGTGCGCGTGATGCTCTCGGTCTGCTGGCCGGCGCCGTGCGCGACCTGCTGCATGGTGGTCGATATCTGCCCGGTAGCATCGCCGGCCTGGGTGGCGGCGGAAGCGAGTTCAGCCGAGGTCTGGGCCAGGGCCTGCGCGTCCTGGGCCACCTGGCCGATGATCTGGCGCAGGCTGGTCAGCATGGCGGCGAAAGCCAGGCCGAGCTCGTCGCGTTCGCCGCGCACCGTCAGCGCCACCGTCAGATCACCGCGCGCTACGCGGCCGGTCGTATCGGCTAGTTCTTGGAGGTAGCGCTCGGCAGTGGCCAGGGCGCGGCCCAACACGCCGATCTCGTCTCGGCGCCGGACGACGGCCTCCTTGGCGCCGGCCCCTTGATTGCGATTGAGGTCGCCCTGGGCGATATTGTTCAGCGTGCCCATCATCGTCACCAGCGGCGCGGTCAGTCGCTGAGAAATCCACACGGCCAACAGAACAACCACCACCGCCAGGGCGACCGTCAGGATCAGCATGAGGTTGGCCAGCTGGCTGACCGCGCCATAGGCCTCGGCCGCATCCTGCTCGACAATGACGGCCCAGCCGGTCTGCGCCACTGGGGCGTAGGCGCCCAGGACCGCCACGCCGCGATAGTCTGGATACTCGGCGAAGCCGGTTTCGCCGGCCAGGCCAGCCCGGGCCGCCGGCGTGTCGACGTTCAACTCCAGCTCGGCTCGCTCGCGCACCAGGCCGGCCGCGATCAGATCCTCGGTGAAGCGCGAGGGTGTGATGAAGTAGCCGGCCGAGTTGATCAGGTAGGCCTCCCCCGTCGCGCCAAGGCGGGCCGAGGCTAGTTGCTCGAACAGGGTCTCGGTGCTGATGGAACCAGCCACCATGCCGATGATGCGGCCCTGCAGCCGGATGGGCACGGCCAGCACAAAGACCGGGTGGCCGGTCGCCTTCGAGATCAGCACATCGGAAATGTAGGTCTCACCGGCCATCGCCTGTGTGAAGTAAGCGCGTTCGCCGACATTGAGGAGAGCGCCGGCGTTTGTAGCCACCATCTGGCCAGTGGCATCTGTTACAAACAGGCTCTCAAATTCGGTCCAGCGTGTGCTGGCATTCCGGATCAAAGGTTCCACTTGGACCGGATTCAGGCTTTGGATCTCGCTGTCTTCAGCCAGCACCTCGAGATCGTGTGTCCAGCCGGTCAGGGATTGGTCGACCATGTCGGCGTGCAGGGCGGCCAGGCTGGCCAGGGCGCCGGAGGTCTGCATCTGGAGCGCCTGCTGGCTCTGCCAGTAAGCCACTAGGCTGACCACGATCAAGGGGATCAGCGACAGGCCCAGAAACAGGGCCAGGAACTGGGCCCGCAGTGAATGCCAGAAGGAAATCCGTTCAGTGTACGTCATGATGGTTGCTCCCGCTCAATCAGTGTGGGCCGCGGCATCCCCCGTCATCCCTGCGGTTAGAAAGCTCATGTTTCGTCAGTTCGCCCAGATCCCGGCCGGTACCGGCGCGGCGGCCGCCCGGGCCGCGGCGGCGGGTTCGTCCAGGCTGAGGGCCGCACCGTCCGCCAGCTGGAAGTGCGCCACGGCCGTCTGCAGGCTGGCGGCCAGCCCCGTCAACGATTGGACCGAGTCGGCCACAGCCTGAACCTGGGTGGTGACGACCTGCGCCGATTGGGCGATCTCTCCGGCCGCAGTCGAATTAGCGGCGCTGACCTGGGTGATGCCGTCAATGGCCTGGATCGCCCGCTCGGCTTCGGCGGCCATCCCCTGCGCGGCCGCGGAGTTCTGTTCCACGACGCCGTGCACGTTGGCCAGGCTGTCGACGAGGTGCTGGTTCATCTCGCCCATGCTGCGGGCGGCCGCCTGGTACTCAGCGGCCAACGCCAGGAGATCGCGCACGGTCGCGCTCAACGCCTGGCTCGCGCCCTCCATATCGACAACGGAGGCGCGCGCTTGCTTGACCTCGCCGGCCGTGGCCTGGGCCGCGTGGGCGATCGTGCGGAACGCCTCACCGGCGCGATCCGTCAGCGCCGCGGCGGCGCTCACATCGGCGCCGGCCTGCCCCATCGCGGTCACGGCTTCGCCGGCCTCGGCCTGGACACGCCGGATCATGGTCGTGATTTCCCGGGTGGCCTGCGCCGAGCGCTCGGCCAATTTGCGCACTTCATCCGCGACCACGGCGAAGCCCAGCCCGTGTTCACCTGCCCGGGCCGCCTCGATGGCGGCATTGAGCGCCAGCAGGTTGGTCTGGGCGGCGATATCGTCGATCGTCTCCACGATCGCGCCGATCTGGCCGGATTGCTGCCCCAGTTCCCGCACCCGTTCGGCCAGGACATCGGTGGCCGCGCGGACCCTGGCCATACCGGCCACGGTCTGCTCCACCAGCTCGACGCCCTGCGCCGCAAACTCAGCCGAGCGGTCGGCTTCGACCGCGACCCCGGCCACGGTGGCCGTCACCGTCGCCAGGTCGACATCCAGCTCGGTCCGCACCGCATCGGCCCGCTGCAGGCCCGCGGTCTGCTCGGCGGCGATATCGCGCAGCCCCCACACCGCCTGGGACAGGTTGCCCATCAGCGCGTTGGCGTCCGCCACAGCCGCAGCCTGGTCGCGGGAACCACTGGCGACCTGGTCGATCGTCTGGCGCATGGCCTGCATGGCGGTCGTGGTGCCGGTAAGATTGTCGGCCTGCTCGGTGATCCCGTGCGCCATCTGGCCGATGACCAGGCCGATCTGGCGCGCGTCCTGGCCGGCATGGGCGGCCGCCACGGCCAAGCGCGTGGAGGCCGAGCGGACTTCGTTGGCGCCGTCCGCCACCTGCGCCACCGATTGCTGCAGGCCAGCCGCCATGGTCGCAAAGGCCCGGCCCGTGGCGCGCAGCTCTTCCACCAGGCGATTGTGGGCGCGGGCCATCTGGCCGATCTCGTCGCCGGAGTCAACGGCCACAGTCTCGGCCGTCACGTAAACGGTCTGGGTCAAATCACCGCGCGCCAGGGCCTCGGCCGCCGCCGTCAAGCGCTGGAGGTCGCCGTTCGTGATCTGTTCGACCTGGCGCGTGAGGACGGCCACCGGCCGGGCGATCAGCCGGGCCATCACGGCGCCCAGGCCAGCCGCAATCGGCAGGAGGACGACGAAGATCAGCAGGGACCCCTGGAGGGCTTGCCGCTCACGCGTCAGCAGCAGATCGGCGGCGATATCGATGCCCAGCACGGCCTCGCGCCGGCCGGCGGCGTCGAAAACCGGCGCATAGCCGGTGAACCAGACGCCCCACTCGTCCGTGTAGAAGTCCGGCTCAACGGCCGGCTCCATCAGCGTGGCAAAGTGGGCCTGCAGCCACGGGCTGGCGCTGTCATACGCGTCGCCGATGGCGCTGCCCGTTTCGGCATCGGTGTCCAGGACAAAGTAGGTGTTTCCGGCCGCATCCTGGCGCAGCGTGTAGATGTAGGCGATGTCGGGAGCCGCCGCGGCCACCTGGCGGAGCTGCTGCAGCAGGCCGGAGTAGTCAGGCCCGGCCTGATCGGCCGCCGTCTGCAGCCGGGCGTGCGCGTCGCCGTCGACCTGCACGGCCACGGTTGCGGCCAGGTCGCGCAGGCGGCTCTCCAGGTCCTGGCGCATCTGGGCTCGCAACATCCCGAAGAGCACGGCCACAAAGAGGGTGGCGGCGCCCAGCGTAGCCAGGATGTAGCTGGCGGAGAGTTTGACTCCCAATCGCAAGCTCTTGAAAAAACTGATGATCGTCATCATAGTTGGGACCCAAGCGAACAGCGGCTTACCAGCGGTCGGGCGCTCCAGCGAGGACCGGCTGGGCGGCGGCCGGCTGCGGCCGCCCGTTGACAGGCGGCAGCGGCGCGGCGGCCGGCTCACCCAGGCGGAAGCGCTGCACGGCGGTCTGGAGCGCGCCGGCCATCGCCGCCACCGACAGGGCGGCGTCCGAGACGGACTGCGCCTGGGCGCTCATCTGCTCGGCGCTGGCGCTCACTTCTTCCACGGCGGCGCTGTTCTCCTCGCTCACGCTGGCGATGTTCTCAATGGAGTGGCTGACCTGGCTGGCGTTCGCCGACATCTCTTCGGCCGAGGCCGAGTTCTGCTCGATCACGGCGCTGACGTTATCCAGGCCGGCGGTCACCCGGCTGTTCAGCTCGTTCATCAGGTCAGCGGCCTGGCGGTTATGCGCGGCCCGCTGGCCGGCCTCGGTTACGGCGCTCCCCAGCGCCTGGCTGGAGGCCGCCATCTCCTGGACGGCGGTCTGGATCGCCTGAACCTGGGTCAGGAGGGTGTGGGTCTCGGCCGCGATCGCCTGGAAGGCGGAGCCGGCGGCGGCGGTGGCGTCCGTGGCCGCACTCACATCGGCGCCGGCCGACTGCATCGCCGTCACGACCTCGCCGGTGCCAGCCTGCACCTGACGGATCATGTCGCCGATCTCCTTGGTGGCCTGGGCGGAGCGCTCGGCCAGCTTGCGCACCTCTTCCGCCACCACGGCGAAGCCCAACCCGTGTTCGCCGGCTCGGGCGGCCTCAATCGCGGCGTTGAGGGCGAGCAGGTTGGTCTGCGCGGCGATATCGTCGATCGTCTCCACGATGGCGCCGATCTGGCCGGTACGCCGGCCCAGGTCCCGCACGTGCTGGGCGAGCGCGCTGGTGGCTTCACGGACGCGCTCCATCCCGGCTGTGCTTTGGGCCGCCAGCTGCGTGCCGCCGCCGGCGGACTGGGTCGACTGTTCGGCGACGCCGGCCACGGCGCGCGTGGCGGCTTCCACCGCGCTCAAGTTGTTGCTGAGGTTGGCGTGGGCCGCCAGGGCGCGCTGCATGTCAGCGGCCTGGGCCTGCGCCCCGCGCCGAAGATCGTCCACGGCGGTCGCCAGCTGGTTCATGGCGGCCGCGGTGGCGGCGGCGGCCCGGGCCTGCTCCTGCGAGCCTTGGGCCACGCCGTCGATGGCGCGCCGCATCTGCTCGACGGACGAAGCCGTCTGCGTGACGCTGGTGGACTGTTGGGTGGCGCCATGCGCGATCTGCTGCATGGTGAGACTGATCTGGTTCGTGGCCTGGCCGGCCTGGTCCGCGGCATCCGCCAGACTGGCCGAGGCGCCCTGCAGCTGGTGGGCGTTGTCCTGGACCTCGTGCAGGGTCGCGCGCAGGGAGGCCAGCATCTGGGCGAAGGCCCGTCCGAGCGCATCGTGCTCGGAGCGCGGCTGGACCTCCACGGTCAGGTCGCCGGCAGCCAGGCGCGCCGCCGCGTGCGCCATGGCCTGGAGGTACGCGATCATGTCCTGGAAAGCGCGGGCCATCACGCCGGTCTCATCCTGAGACATGACGGTGATGGTCTGGTCGACATCGCCCAGCGCCAGGCGTTGGGCGGCGCCGGTCACGGCCGTGATCGGCCGCGCCAGGCGGGCGGCCAGGATGAGCGCCACCGCCACCGCCACGGCCAGGACCACCGCCGCGACCGCGAGACCCAGCCAGCCGATCTGGCCGACCGAGGTCTCGGCCGCGTCGAGGGAGTTGTTCGCTTCTAATTCGACCGCCGCCATGACCACATCCAGGCGATCGGTGAGCGCGTCCCCAGCCACGTCGAAGACCTCCATAGCCGCATTGCCGGCAGCCAGGCCGTCGTCGATATAGGCCTGGGCCATGGCGCGCCCGTCGGTGTAGAAGGTTTCAAATGACGCCCCGAGCGCGTCGAACTGGGCCTGGTCGTGCGGGTGCAGCGCCGCGAGTTCGGCCAGTTTCTGGCGGAAATCCGCGGCGTACCGTTCCGCGTCGGCGAAGCCACCGGGGTCATGGGTGGCGCTGACATCGGTCAACCATTGCCAGACCTGGCTGACGTCGAACTTGATGGCCTGCGCCAGCATGGCGGCGTTGTAGCCGTCGCGGCGAGCCAGCTCCATGGCGGTCATACTGCGCTGCGCCAGCGTCCAATTGACGACCACCTGCGCGAGCATCAGCGCCAACACCAGGCCAAAGCCGGCCAGGATCTTGGATCGAATCGACCACTGCATAAAGTCCTCTTCGAGGCCGGCCTCAATGGGCGCGGCCGTTGCCGTTGGCCGGGTAGGCGGCCACGGGCACCGCCACGGCCGGAGCCGGATAGGCCGCCACCGAAGCGGCCTGAGGCGCCACAGCACAGGCCTGCTTCAGGGCATCCAGGGCCGCCACCACCTGGCGCGAGGCCGCGCGCAGTTGTTCCAGGGCGCTAGCCGCGACCGCGGCCTGGCCGGCAGTGTGAGCGACGACCAAGGTGCGCAGGGCGCGGTGCACGGCCTCGTGCGGCACGGCCACGGCGCCGAACTCAGGCAGATGCCCGCAATCCCGCTGGCCGCGGCCGGCATACCAATGCCCCAGGGCGCACTCGGTGTGGGTCTGCACGTCGGACTCGCGGATCACGTGCCCGCCCTGCAGCATCGTCTCGGCGCGCTTGACCCAGTTCAGGTGGGCGCGCTTGAAGGTTTCAACCATGTCCGCGCTGATGGCCGAGTGCTCTTCCAGCGTGAACTGCCCCACCACCTGCTTGAGGGCCTGGGCCATCTCCGCCAGCGACTGGGCGGAGGCGGACACTTCTTCCACCTGAGCCGTCATCTCCTCGGCGCTGGCGCTGACTTCTTCCACAGCGGCGCTGTTCTCTTCCGAGACGCTGGCGATATTCTCGATCGAATGCGTGACCTCGGAGGCGCTGGCCGCCATCTGCTCGGTGGCGGCCGTGTTCTGCTCGACGACGGCGCCGACGTTATCCAGGCTGGCGACCACCTGGTCATTGAGCGTGCCCATGCCATCGGCGGCGGCGCGGTTCTGCTGCGCCACCCGGCCGGCCTCGGCCACAGCCTGGTCCAAGGCCTGGTTGGAGCGCGTCAGCGCGGCGACGGCCGTCTCGATGGCTTTGACCTGCCCCAGGAGGGTCTCGGTGCCGGCCGCAATCTCGCCGAAAGCTGAGCCGGCCGACTCGGTGGCGCCGGCGGCCGTAACGACATCGGCGCCGGCCTGCTGCATCACCGCCACCACCTCACCGGCACCGGACTGCACGGCCCGGATCATGTCGCCGATCTCCTTGGTGGCCTGGGCCGAGCGCTCGGCCAGCTTCCGCACCTCGTCCGCCACCACCGCAAAGCCCTTGCCGTGCTGGCCGGCCCGGGCCGCCTCGATCGCGGCGTTGAGGGCCAGCAGGTTGGTCTGCGAGGCGATATCGTCGATGGTCTCCACGATGGCGCCGATCTGACCGGAGCGTTTGCCCAGGTCACGCACGCGGCCGGCCAACTGCTCGGTCGTCCCGCGCACCCGTTCCATGCTGGCGCGGCTGGCTCCGGCCAGCCGGGTGCCTTCGGCGGCGGCCCGGGCCGAACGGGCGGCGGCCTCGGCCACGCTCCCGGCGGCAGCCTCCATCGCGCCCAGGCTCTGGCGCGCCTCCGCCTGGGCGCTCTCGGCGCGCTGGGCGCCTTCGGCCTGAGCGACCGCGCCGGTGCGGATGCCGGCGGTGGCGCTGGCCAACTGGCCCATCGTCGAGGCAGTCGCGGCCACAGCGTGCGCCTGCTCTTGAGCCCCCTTGGCGACGCCGTCGATGGCGCGGCGCAGTTCTTCCACGGACACAGCCGTGCGCGTGATGCTGTCTGACTGCTGGGACGAGCCGCGCGCCACCTGCTGCATCGTCAGGCTGATTTGCGACGTCGCCCGGCCCGCCTCGTCGGCGGCGGACGCCAGTTGGCCGGCCGCCGCTTCCAGCCCGTAGGCGTTCTCAGCCACTTCCTTCATCAGTTGGCGCAGGTTATCGGTCATGGCGCGAAATTCGCCGCCGACATCGTGCAGGCGCGCGATGACGGCGTTGAAAGCCTCGCCGAGCTGCCCAAACTCGTCGCGCGAGCGGACGGCGAGGCGCTCGGTGGAAACCGTCAGCACGCGGGTCAGGTCGCCGCGCGCCAGCAAGCCCAGCTCATTGGCCAGGGTCGGCAGATCGGTCTCGGCGATGCGGCGAGCCGTGGTCACCGTTTGGCGCAGGTCTTCCGTAGCGGAGAAGTAGAACCCGCCGAACATCCAGAAGGCCAGCCCAATCGCCACGACGGTCAGGCCGACAACGACCGCCAGGTTCCAGGTGCCGGCGGCGATGCGCGCTTCCAGCAGCTGATCGAGCGCGTCCGACAGCGTGCCGACCAGCTCAAACTGGTGATCGATCGCCACCGTGGCCGCTTGAAAGTACTCGTCCGTAGTGAGCGTGACGGTGCTGGCGCCGATCAATTGGTTGTCCAACAGGTCCAGGAAGAGGCGCGTTTCGTCGTCGACGGCCGCGAGGGGCGCCGCGAGCGACTCGGCCAGAGCCGGGTTGTAGGCCAGGGCCCGCGCCAGGCCGTCGGCGCCGGCCGCGGCCGAGACACGCGCCAGCTGCGCGAGCAGCGTCAGTTGGGCGCGCAGATCCGGGGAGAGTTCACCGCTGGCGATGGCGCCCGAACCAAGAGCGCGCGCCTGGCCGAGGTACTCCGTGGTCTGGGGGAAGTTGACGACGATTGCGTCGATCAGGTAGTACGTGTCGACAGCCGGGTCGAGCGTCAGGCCGGACGCATCGGCGACGGCGGTGCGGAACTGCAGGAGTTGCCGCACCAGTTCGGTGTGGCGCGTGAAGCTCTCGGCGGCCGGAAGCGTCTCAACTTCGGCCTGCAGCACCTGCCAGGCCTGCTTCACCTCGGACCAGGCCGCGCTCGTCTGGAACTCCTGGCCGGACTGTTGATCCAGAACTTCCAACGCGCTCAGGTCCTCGGCGATGAGGGCCTGTTTCTGGAGCATGACGTCGCGATAGGTCGCATCGCCCTTCAGGAACGTGGCGGCCGCGCCGCGATGCTGCTGCACATGCTGGATCAGGGCCAGCACAGGCCGCAGATAGGCGCTGCCGGCGAGCTCGCGGCGCGCGATCTGAATATCGCTATTGAGCGTCGTCACCAAGTTATAGGCGAAGAAGGCCAGCGGCAGCGAGAAGATCGCGGCCAGAACCAGGAGCTTGCGCGAGAACGCCAGGCGCGCCATGAGCGCCATCGGCACACCGAACACGATGCGTTGCATATCGTCAGTCCTGTCCACGGCGCCGCCCAGCAGCGCCGCACTAAAAGTGCATGCCCCGGACGCGCGTCGCTAACGTCCGACGAGCGCCAGCGGCCGAGCCGCCGGCCGGCCGTTCGGCGCCGGGACCGGCCCCGGCGGCGCCAGCTCGGCCGCCAATTTGAAGCGCGCCACCACCGTCTGCAGTTCCTGGGCCAGGTCCGCCAGGGCCTGCGCCGAATCAGTCACCGACTGCACCTGCGCGCTCATCTGTTCGGCGCTGGCGCTGACCTGCTCGACCGCGGCACTGTTCTCCTCAGAGACGCTGGCGATGTTCTCCACCGACTGGGTCACCTCGCCGGCGCTGGCGGCCATCTCCTCCGTCGCCGCCGTGTTCTCTTCCACCACGGCGCTGAAGTTGTCCAGGCCAGCCACCACGCGGCCGTTCAAAGTGTTCATGGTATCGGCGGTGCGGCGGTGCTCCGTGGCCAGGGCCCCCACCTGGTGCAGGGCCGTCTGCAGGGTGGTGCTGACGCGCTCCATATCCGCCACGGCCGCCTCAATCGTGTTCACCTGCCCGCTCAGGCCCCGGGCTTCGGCCGCAATCGTCTGAAAAGCTGTGCCGGCGGCCGAGGTGGCGTCCACGGCCGTGCGCACATCGCCGCCGGCCGCCTGCATCGCGTCCACGACTTCCGCCGCCCCGGTCTGCACGAGCTTGATCATCGTGCCGATCTCCTGGGTGGCCTGGGTGGACCGTTCGGCCAGCTTGCGCACCTCGTCGGCCACGATGGCGAAGCCCTTACCGTGCTCGCCCGCCCGCGCCGCTTCGATGGCGGCGTTCAGAGCCAGCAGGTTGGTCTGGGAGGCGATGTCGTCGATGGTCTCGACGATCGAGCCCACCTGGCCAGTCCGCTTGCCCAGATCGCGGACGCGCGCGGCCAACTGCTCGGTCGTCGACTGCACCCGCTGCATGTTGGCCATGCTCTGGGTCGCCAGGTGCGCGCCCTCACCGGCCGTCTGGGCGGCCTGGCCGACAGCCTGTACCGCGGCAGTGGTGGCCTGCCCCACCGCCGTCAGGCTGCGTTCCAGGCCGGCGTGCGCGGCCGTGGCCTGATCGACGGCCGTCGCCTGCGACTGGGTTCCGGTCCACAGCGAGCCCACCGCCTGGGCCAGCTCACCCATCACCGCCGAGGTCGCCGCGACAGCGTGGGCCTGCTCCTGGGCGCCCTTGGCAACGCCGTCAATCGCGCGCCGCATCTCCTCCATGGAGGCCGCGGTGCGCGCCACGCTCTGCGATTGCTGGTTGGCGCCGTTGGCGACCTGCTGCATCGTGACGCTGATCTGGTGGGTGGCCTGGCCCGCTTCCTCGGCCGCCCCGGCCAGGTCGCGGGAGGTCGCGGTCACGCGCCCGGCATTCCCGGCCACCTGGGTCAGCAGCGTGCGCAGGCTCACCGTCATCTGCGCGAAGGTCTGGCCGAAAGCATCGCGGTCGGAACGCGGCGTGACGTTCACCGTCAGGTCGCCGGCCTGCAGACGCGCCGCCACGGCCGTCATATCAGTCAGATACGCCACCATCGCCCGGAAGGCGCGTGCCAACTGGCCGATCTCGTCCTGGGTATCGAGGGCGATGGTCTGGTTCAGATCGCCGTCGGCGATAGCCGCCGCCGAGCGGGTCAGGGCCGCGACTGGGCGGGTGATGGCGCGCGCGATCACAACTCCCACCAGCACCACCAACACCGCCGTCAGTCCGGCGACCGCGAACATGCCCAGCTCGCTCTGCTGGATCATGGTCGTCGCCGCCACTTCGACAGTGGCGTTATGGGCGGTGGCCAGCGTCACGACTTCGTCGACGGCGGCGCGGTGGCGCTCATAAGCCGGCCGCAGCGCCGCCTGCTCAACCGCGCGCGCGGCCGCCAGGTCGCCCGCCAGCAGCGCCGGCAGGAAGCGGTCATCGCGCGCGGTGTAGAAAGCCAGGGCCGCCTCGGCCGCTGTCTTGACCATGGTGGTCTTGAGCTGCCCGTCCGGCAGGGCCGTCTGCCAATACTCCCACCGGGCCGTGTATTCGGTGCGCAGGCGGTGCGCTTTATCCACCAGGCTGTTCAACGCCGCGGCGTCGGCTCCCGCTTCGGCTGCCTGCATCAACTCGAAGACGTTCAGGTAAGACTCGATGATGTAAGCCGGCGGCGGCAGGATGTCGGCGATCAGGTCCTTGCCCTGGATGATCTCGGTGTAGAGCGGGCCATGCACCTTGACGGCGCGCAAGGCCAGGTACTCGCCGCCGGCCAGAAGCAAGAGGCCGGCCAGGCTCAGGCCGATCAGCAGATACAGTTTGCGGCCAATCGAGAGGTTGTTCAGCCAACGCATGCGCCCGCTCCTCACTCACACAGGAAACAATCAGTCTGTCTACGCCGGAACCGCCTGACGCAGCGTGTCGATCACCTTTTGCGTCGCCAACGGTTTGGTCAAACAGGTGTACGCCCCCAGACGCGTCGTTTCGAGCATGTCGCCCTGGCCAGCCTGGCCCGTGAACATCACCACCGGCAGCTTGGGCGCGACGCGCCGGATAATGCGCAGCGCGTTGATCCCGTCGAGGCGCGGCATGCGGATGTCCATCAGCACGCCGTCCCAGCCGCCATCCAGCACCTTGAGCACGGCCTCGACGCCGTCCAGGGCGATCCCGGTCTCATAGCGGGCCTGGCTGAGCTCGTCGGCCAGGTATTCGGCCAAGTCGCGTTCGTCGTCCACGATCAGTAACCGGGTCATAGTGTGATTTCCTTGGTGGCCGGCGCCGGGCCAGGGTGAGGCCGGGCGGCGACCGGAAAAGCAGGGAGCGTCTCAGACCGCCCGCGGCGCGGCAAGCACGTCGCGGATCTCGGTCAACAGATCATCGATCTGGATGGGCTTGCTCAGGCAGGTGACGCCGTGGGAGGAGGCCTGGGCCATGTAGCCGCGCCCGACATGGCCGGTGAGCCCCAGAATCGGGACGCCCGGCGTCACCTTGCGCAAGACCCGGATCAGCTGGACGCCATCCAGGCCGGGCAGCATCATGTCCAGCAGGTACAGATCGAACCGCTCGTCCACGGCCGCCACGATGGCGTCCGCGCCATTCCCCACCGCCGTCACCGAAAAACGCCGGTCGACCAGTTCGTCGCTCAGGAAGTTGCGAACGTCGACTTCGTCTTCAACCAACAGGATCTTGGGCATGGCAGGTTTCCAGGGAAGGCATGAGAGCGGGCGCCGCCAACACCGGCCCGGCCTCGCTGTAGTCGTCGAAGCGACCGGAGGCCGGCCCAGGGGGAACAGGCCCGGGCAGCTTGGGACGCGCGGTGGGGAAACGCAGGGTGAAGTTGGTGCCGTGGCCGGCATGCGAGTCCACACTGATCGTGCCGTTGTATGCGCGCACGATACCGGCCACGATCGACAAGCCCAGGCCGGTGCCCTTCCCGACCGGCTTGGTCGTAAAGAAGGGGTCGAAGATCTTGGCTCGGATGGTGTCCGGGATGCCGGTGCCGGTATCGGCCACAGTCAACACGAGCTGCGCGGCCGCCTCGTCATAACCAGTGGCGATCTTGATCTCACCACCGCTCGGCATCGCATCGCGGGCATTGGTGAGGAGATTGATGAGAATCTGGATGATCTGGTTGCGGTCACACTCCAGCGGCGGCAGGCCGGGCGCCAGGTCCGTGACGACGCTGATGTTGGACCAGCTGCGCAGCTGATGCTCGATCAGCAGCAGCGTATCCTGGACCAGGTGGTCCAGATCGGCCGGGCCGGCCTGACCGCCCGAGACACGCGCATAGGTGTGCAGTGAGCGCACGATCTCGGCGCAGCGCCAACCGTTGCGGTGGACCACATCCAGGTTGCGGCGCAGGTTTTCCGGTGTCAGCGCGCCGTCGTCCAGGCGCCGCAGCAGGCTCTGGCTCACGCCCGTGATCACCTGCAAGGGCGAATTCATTTCATGGGCCACGCCGGCCGCCAGCGTCCCCAGGTCGGCCAGTTTCTGCGCGTTGAGCATCCAGGCCTGGGCCTGCTTCTGCTCGGTGATATCGGATTGGACCGTGACCACCAGGCGCCGACCGGCCATCTCCACCTGGTTGACGCGGGCGGCGGCCGTGAACACCGTGCCGTCCTTGCGCCGGCAGCGCAGTTCGCCGGTCCAGCGGCTTTCGGACAGCAATTGCGCGTGCAGCTCGGCCACGCCGCCCAGGTTGGGGTGCTTGGCCGTCTCGGCGCTGAGGACGCTGATGTGCTGGCCCGCCAGTTCGCTGTGAGCGTATCCGAACATGGCATCCAGGGAGCGGTTGGTGAAGATCAGATTGCCGGCCTGGTCGGCCACACTGACACCCTCGTCCAGCCGATCCAGGATGTAGGCTTGCTGCGCCAGGGCGTCTTCAGCCTGCTTGCGCACCGAAATATCGCGGGTGACGCCGACCAGATCGCAGTCTTGGTGCTCGTTCAACATCAAGGTCGTGCTGACCTCGGTCCAGACAGTGGTGCCGTCCCGGCGCAGCAGCAGGATCTGATCGATCCGCTGCCTGGCCGCCGGATCGCCATCCCGAAAAGCCTCCAGCCGGCCGAGCAGCCCAGTTGTCATCTCCGGCCAGGATTCAGGCGCGATGACGCCGTCCAGTGTCTGGTTCAGCATTTCCTCCGGCGTGTAGCCGAGCAGGCCGCGTACCGACGGGCTGACGAAGGAGAAGCGCATGGTCTCGGTGCTGAGCACCCAGACCACGTCGGCCGTGTTTTCGGCCAGGAGGCGGTACTGGCGTTCGCTCTGGCGCAGGGCCGTGGCCATGGCGAGCTCGTGGGTGATGTCCCGCACGACGTGCACCAAGCCGGTCAGCCGGCCGTCGGACTGGATCGGAAACGTGGAAACCCGGAACCATCCCGGCAGGGCCGCAAACTGCACTGCCGCGATCTCCGCCTGGAAGAGGCCCTCCGGCACCGACTGATCGCCGAGCAGCAGTTTTGGCAGGCTGCGCCCCAACACATCGGCGTATTGCAGGCCCAGCCGTTCGATCACGGCCCGGTTGCAGCGCACGATCCGGCGGGCGGTATCGGTCATGATGACCATGTCGCCGACAGCGTCCAGCGCCGTCTCCCATTCCTGCTTGGCGCGGCGGATGGCATCCTCCACTTGCTTGGCCCGCAGCAGGTAGCGGACGCGCCGGCGGACGGCGGCGTAGTTCAGCGGCTTGGTGAGGTAGTCGATGGCGCCAGCCTCGAAGGCCTGATTGATCGAGGCCTCGTTGTCCAGCGACGTGATGATGAGCAAGGGGACATGCCGGCGCTCAGCATCGGGCGCCAGGCGCTGACAGGCTTCCAGCCCATCCATGACCGGCATCATCAGATCGAGCAACACCAAGTCCGGCTGGGCCGCGGCATAGGCGTCGAGACCCTGCTGACCATCGGAGGCCTCGGTCACCTGGTAACCGTCCTGCGTGAACACCAGGCGCAACAAGGCCCGCACGGCCGGGTCGTCGTCTACGATCAAGATTCGGGGGGCAACTGACTGCGTCAGCACGCGGGTCACCTCTCAAGCAACTAGACACAGGCGCGCCGCACGGGCGCCCGCATTGAGCAGTGTAGGCACCCCGCCGGCGAGTGTCCGTAAAGGGCTGAAGAAAGGCGGATAAACGGGCCGTAAAAACAAAGCCGGCGGCCGGCACCCTTCACGGGCCCGGCCGCCGGCCATCGTCGCCAAAAATGGTCGTCGTCAGTTGGGCCTAATCAGGCTGAGCGGCTCAACGCGCGGCGACATGGCTTTGGGCCGCACCGGCGCCGGCGGGGCCGGGTCGGCCGGGCTGTCCGGCAGGCGGAACTGACCGACCAGGGCTTTCAGGGCAGCCGCCCGGGCGGCCAGCGTCCGGGCATTCTGGTCCACATCCTGGACCTGCGAGCTCATCTGCTCAGCGCTGGCGCTGACTTCTTCCACGGCGGCGCTGTTCTCCTCGCTGACACTGGCGATGTTCTCGATCGCCTGGGTCACCGCGGCCGATCCGGACTCCATCGTGCCGGTTGCGGCGGCATTGGCAGCGGCGGCCGCGTTCACGGCCTCAACGGCCGCCGTGAGGGCGCTGGCTGCCGTGAGCATGTCCCGCGACACCTTGACCGTGCCGCCCGCCCGACTTTGGGCCTTCTCGGCCGCCGCCAGAATCCCGGCCAGGGCTTCGCCAGCCTGGTTGACGTGCTCGGAGCCGCGGTCCACCGCCTGGACCCCCTCCGCCATGGCGTGCACGGCCTCGGCTACGGCCGCCTGGATGCCCGCGATCAGGCCGCCGATCTCCTGCGTCGCCTGGGCCGAGCGTTCCGCCAGCTTGCGGACCTCATCCGCCACCACCGCAAAGCCGCGGCCGTGTTCGCCGGCCCGGGCCGCTTCGATCGCGGCGTTGAGGGCCAGCAGGTTGGTCTGCGACGCGATGGTCTCGATCGTTTCCACGATCGTGCCGACCTGGGCCGACCGCGCCCCCATCTCCTGCACCTTGTCCGCCGAAGCCCCGACTCTGGCCTTCAGGCTGGACATGTCGGCTATCGTCTCCTCGACGATGCGGGAGCCGCTGCGCGCCGCCTCCGCCGCCGCCAGGGTCTCGCGGGTCACCGTTTCGGCGTTGCCGGACACCTGCTGAATGGCCGCGCTGATCTCGCCGGTCGCCGCCGTGGCGCGGTGCACGGCCGTCGTCTGGGCCTGCGTGCCGCGCGCGACCGACTCGATTGCCTGCCGCATCTGGGCGACCGAGGCGGCGGTGCGCGTCACGCTGGTAGTCTGCTGCGTGGTGCCCTGGGCGACCTGCTGCATCGTGGCCGCAATCTGGCCCGTCGCCTGACCGGCCTGGCCGGCGGCTGTGGCCAACTGCCCGGCCGACGCCTGGACGGCGGCCGCGTTGTCGGCCACCTGGCCGATCAACTGGCGCAGATTAACCACCATCTGCGCCAGCGCCTGCCCCAACCCGTCCTGTTCAGAGCGCGGCTGGATATCACGGGTGAGATCGCCGGCCGCCACGGACCGGGCCAGGGCGACGCTGGCGCGCAGGAAATTCAAGAGGTCATGGAGCGCTGCAGCCAGGGCGCCAATTTCGTCCTCCGACTCCACGACGACGTCGCGGGACACGTCGCCGCGCCGCGCCACATCCGAGATGGCCGCCACCATCGCCTCCAGCGGCCCCACGATCAGGCGCGAGACCGCCAGCGCCAGGAGGCCGGCCAACAGCGCGGCCACGGCTCCAGCCAGCGTGACGCCGGCTTCAGCCGCGTTGGCCGCCGCCAACGCTTCCGCTTCGGTCTGCGAGACCACCACCAGCCAGTGCAGGGCTTCGACGGCGGGGCGGCTGGCCGCCTCCACCCCGCGGACCGGCGCGGGGGCCAGCAGGCTCGTTTCGCCTCCGAACGGAGCCGTCAGGACCGCGCCGTCGGCAACGCTGAGGCGCTGCCACAATTCCGGCTCGGCGGGCAACAGCCCGGCGGCCGTCACGCGCTCGCCGCTGGGCAACCACAACGCCACGGCGCCGGTCTGGCCGAACCCGGCCTGCGCCAGGCTCTCCGCCATCGCGGTCACGGCATACGTCGTGCGCAGAACGCCGATGACGGCGCCGGCCTGGTCACGCACCGGCACGGCCAGATCGATCCCCATCAGCCCCGCACTGTCGTCGTACTCCGGCTGGCCGATGAACAGGCCGCCCCGACCGGCGGCGTAGGCGGTCTGCCACCAGTCTTCGTCCGATTGCACGTAGTCCGAGGTCCGGTTGGTGGCTGCCACCACGGCGCCGAAGCGATCGGTGACGAACACCTCGCGGTTATCCGGGAAACGGGCCCGCAGCTGGCGCAGGCCGTCGGCCAGCGGGCCAGCCAGCCGGGCGGCCACCAGCGGGGCGGTGTCATCATCAGCGGCATCCGCCTGCCGCCAGGCCTGGTCCAGCTTTTCCAGATCGGGCTGGAGGCCCGCCAGGGTAGCCGCCGCCGGATAGGCGGCGTTGGCCGCCGCCAGTTGGGTCTGCAGGCCGGCATCCAGGGTGAAAGCCTGCAACTGATCCAGCGGCCGAGACAGGGCGGCACCGATCCAGTCGCTCTGCGCGTGCGCCAGGTATTGCAGGTGCTGGCTGGTATCGGCGACCAGGCGGCGGCGGGCGTTGGCCTGGGCCCCAACGCCGACGAGGCCGATGGTGAGCACCAGCATGCCCAGGAAGACCAAGATGAACTTGGTGTTGAGCGAGAAGCGCCGGTACTGCCGGACGACCGCCACGGCCGCTAGCAGCAGCACGAGGACGACGAAGCCATTGATATAGAGGGCGCTGTTGGGCACGCTGGGTGAGGGCCGGGCCGGGCCAATCACATCCAGCGCCGCCACCGTGCTGGCCGCCAGCACGGAAGCCAGCACCCCGGCGGCCGTCTGCGCCCGGGGCAGCAGCGTAATCGCGATCACCATCCCGATCAGGAGCATGAACGCGCCGAACTGCAGGCCAAAGCTGGCGCCGGCGCCGCTCCAGACCTCGACCGCCATCTGGACCAAGGCCACGCCCAGCAGAAGCACAGCCGCCGACGTCATCCGGCCCTGCCGGACCAGGACCAAGGCGACGAGGTCAAAGACCAGCGTGGCGATCTGGAGCGCGAGCGTCGTCGGCGCGGGCAGCTGCCCGGCGGCGCTGGCCAACGATGCGATCAGGCCCAGCAAGTTTAGGCCGGCCAAAGCGCCGACCAGCCAGAGGCTATTGCGCCTACGCGTGCGGACGGCGTCATCCGACTCAGAGTTCAGGGATAAGGACATCGGGTCTACCTCGTGGGCGCGTCACCCGGCTGGCTGGCCGGTAATGGCGTCACCAAGCTCAGGCCGCCAACACCGGTGCGGGTAACGGGACGGGCGGCGCGGCTGGAACCGGCTGGGCCTCCGCGGCCATCAGTTGAAAGTGGGCGACCGCCCCTTCCAAATCACGCGCCAGCGCCGTCAGCGCCTCGGCCGCCAGGCCCACCTGCCGCACTTGCGCGCTCATCGCCTCAGCCGAAGCCGAGGCTTCGTCCACGGCGGCGGCATTCTCCGCGCTGGCACTGGCGATACCGGCGATGGCGCGCGAGGCTTCCCGGGCGCCGGCAGCCATTTCATCCGTCGCGGTCTGGTTGGATTCGACGACAGCGCTGACTGCTTCCATGGCCCACAACAAATCGTGCGCGGCCGCGCTCATGGCCTGCGTGGACTGCCGGGCCGCTTCGGCCTGGGCATTGGCGGCTTCGGCCGCCTGCAGGATGGCGTTCAGGGATTGGCCGGCCGCCTGCGTGTGCTGGGCGCGGGCCTCCACCGCGCGGGCGCCCTCGTCCATAGCGCGCACGGCGGCCGCCACGGACAGCTGGATGGCGCGGATCAGCGCGCCGATTTCCTTGGTGGCGGCGCCCGCCCTCTCGGCCAGATGGCGCACCTCGTCGGCCACCACAGCAAAACCGGCGACGTTGAACCGGAACAGCACGGCACTGTCGGCGCGCAGCCCGACCTGCACCAGGCCGGGCTGGTCCGGGCGGGAGACGCCGACAAATTTGTACAGCTCCCGGTCCACGGTGCGGCGCTGAATACCCTGACAGACGACGCCCTCGCGCTGGTGCAGCAACTGCCGGAAGGCGTAGGTCTGGCTCTTGGGGTCGTCCGAGAAGCGGAAGCCAGCCTTGCCAGGCTCGTTGCTGTAGACGACCACGCCGTCGCCGTCGGTGACGGTGACGACCTCCAACCCGGCCAGACGCGCCAGCCGGTCCCAGAAGGCGGGCTCACCGGTGGGCTTCGCCAGTACCAGGACCTGCGCGATCAGCCGGGCGGCGGCGATCATGTATTTGTCCAGCAGGCGCTCCACCTGCTGAGTCGCTTGGGCGTCAACGCGGGCCGCTTCGATGGCGGCGTTGAGCGCCAGCAGATTGGTCTGTGAGGCGATGTCGTCGATCGTCTCGACGATGGCGCCAATCTGGTCCGAGCGTTGCCCCATCTCACGCACACGCGCCGCTGAGTCGCCCACCTGCGCGCGCAGGGTCTCCATACCGGCGATGGTCTCCGCCACCAGCTGCGTCCCGGTGCGCGCGGCCTGGGCGACGCTGGCGGCTTCGCGCGTGACCGCGTCCGCATTGCCGGCCACCTGCTCCAGGGCCGTTTCGATTTGCCGGGCCATCGTGTTCGCGTTGCCCACGGCCTGCGTCTGGTCCTGGGAGCCGGTCACCACGCCGTCCGCGGCCCGCTGCATCTGTTCGACGGCCGCCGCTGTGCGCGTCACGGCCTGCGTCTGCTGCTGCGTGCCGTCCGCGACCTGCTGGATCGTGGCCGCGATCTGTTCTGTCGCCCGCCCGGCCGGGCCAGCGGCCGCCGCCAGTTGGTCTGAGGCGGAGCGGACGGCGCCGGCGGCCTCGCCCACCTGCCGCAGGAGGCCGCGCAGATCGACGACCATGCGCTCGAAGGCGTGGCCCAGCTCATCCTGGTCGGAGCGCGGCCGAACCTGGAGCGTCAGGTCACCGGCGGCGATCTGGTCGGCGACGCCCGTCATCTCACGCACAAAGCCGGTCATGCGCCGGAAAGCGCGGCTGAGGGCGCCGAGCTCGCCGCTGCCCAGGTCGGGCACTTCCTGGCGCAGATCGCCCACCGCGAGCGCGTCGGCGACCGCCATCATGTGCCCGAGCGGCCGCGCGATCGCGGCTGCCAAGCGCCAACTCAGCCAGGCGCCGATGGCGGCCAACAACAGGCCTGACCCGAAAAAGATCCCCAGCGTGCGCGCCTGCCCGGCTTGCAGTTCGGCGGCAAAGGCCTGGAATTCGTCCTCATAGGCGCTGACGCCGATCACCCAATCGTAAGGCGCGAAGTAGGCCAGCCGCGCGATCTTCCAGCGCGGCGCGGCCTCGCCGGCGTTCTGCCAGCGGTAGCGGGCGGTCCCAAACTCGCCCGGCGGCAAGGCCAGGGCCGTCTGCACGATCTCCTGAATCACCGGCTGGCCGTCGGCGTCGCGCATCTCCCAGATATCTTCGCCGTCCCGCTCGCCGTTGCGCGAGACAATGTAGCGGCCGCGGTCTTCGCCCTGACCGCCCAAGATGTAGACGTAGCCGGTCTGGCCGACGCGCGTCTCGTACAGGGCGTGGCGCAGGGCGGGCACGCTGTCTTGGCGGACGCCAACGTAAATCATGCCGAGGATGGCGCCGTCTGCAGCCGTCAACGGCGCGTAGGCCGTCAGGTACCAGGCGTTGACGACGTAGGCGACGCCGTGATAGGTCTCGCCCTGGAGGATCGCGGCGACGACGGGGTTGGACGCGCCGTCCGGGTTGACGGCCGGGATATAGGTGCCGATGGCGCGCCGGCCGTCGGTCGTCGGCACGGTGGTGGCCACCCGCAGCATATCGCCGGCGGCATTCATACGTTGGAACAGCGTGGCCGTGCCGCCCACCATCTGAGTCACCTGGTCCACCACCGGCGTCATGACCCCGGCGTCGGCGTTCTGCCCGAGCCAACGTCCGCCCACGAGCGCCTGCGGGAGCGCCACCACGGTCACGGTCTGATTTATCTGATGCACGGCTTCCCAGGAGGCCGTAGCCGTACCTAAGCCGAAGCCGCCACTCTGCGCCAGGACGTACTGGGCCACGCTCAGGTTGTGATCCACCTGTTGGCGCAAGGCCTCATCCTGGGCTTCGACCAGGCTCATCACACCCTGGGTGATGTGGTCCAGGTCGGCGGCCACCAACTTCTCGACCTCCGTCTGAGCCGCGGTCGAGAAGCTGGTCATCTGCCAGGCACCCACGCCGATCAGCACGGCCGCAGTGACCACGACGCCGCTGGTGCCCAACAGCCCGAGTTGGAATCGGAGAGACAGCGATCGGAGGCGCGCAAACATAGGCCTATTCCTTGGACGACCGATTCAACACATCGGCCGGAGTCCCCGCTCCCATCCGGCCACAGCCATGCCTCAGCTCAACGTGAACTAACCCACAGGAACGCTAACGTGGGCCAGCCGGCCAGTCCATAAAGAACAGCTAAGGCGAAGCTGAATACGGCCTAAAAAAAACAGCCTCACAGACGTGAGGCTGTCGCGACGAACTGGCCTAAAAGAGCGGCGTTGGTCAGCGGACGGGCAGCGCGGCGCTGCCGTTCGCGGCCGCCGCCTGAGCCGGCCGACGATGACCGGTCTCGAGGGAGGCCAGCGGCGGCGGGCTGGCGGCGGCTCCGGCCGACCATTGAAATTGCGCCACAACTTCGCGCAGGGCGCTGGCTTGTTGCGCCAGGGTCTGAGCAGAGGCGGAGAAGGCCTCCACCTGCGTGTGCACGTCCGTGGCCGACGTGGAGACGGCCTGCACGGCCGCACTGGTCTGCGCGCTGACCTCGGCAATGGCGTCAATGGACACTGAGACTGTGGCCGCATTGGTCGTCATCGCTTCCGTGGCGGCCGTATTGGACGTGACCACGTCTGAGACGGCCTCGACCGCAGTGACCACATCGGCGGAGGCTTCCCGCATCATCAGCGTGGCCGCCAGCGCCTCCTCCGCCTGGGCGTTGACAGCCTGGACGGTCTCCATGATCTGGGTGAGCGCCGCGCCGGCGGCATGGGCGCGAGCGACGCCGTCCTCCACCTCATGCGCACCGGATTCCATGGCCGTGACGGCTTGCTCCATCACGGCGCGGATGTCGCGCACCAGGCCGCCGATCTCCTTCGTCGACGCGGTGGCGCGCTCGGCCAGTTTGCGCACTTCGGCCGCCACCACGGCAAACCCCTGGCCGTGCTCGCCAGCCCGGGCTGCCTCGATGGCGGCGTTGAGGGCCAGCAGGTTGGTCTGAGCGGCGATATCGCCGATGGTCTCCACGATCGCGCCGATCTGCTCCGAGCGCCGCCCCATTTCGCGCACGCTCCCGGCCGAGGCGCCGACCGTGACGCGGATCGCGTCCATGCTCTTGATCGTAGCCGCCACCGTGTCCGCGCCCTCGCGGGCGGCCGCGGCGGCCTGGATCGAGTCGCGCGTGACGACTTCGGCGTTGTCGGCCACCTTCTCCACCATCTGGGTGATTTGGTCCACGACCTGAGACGCCCGAGCCACGGCTGCCGCCTGCGCGCGGGCGCCCTGGGCGACGCCGTCGATGGCCTGACGCACCTCGGACATGGACGCCGTGGTGGCGGCCACGCTCTCGGCCTGATGCAGCGTGCCATCCGCGATCTGTTGGATGGTGGTCGCGATCTGGGCGGTCGCCTGGTCGGCCTCGCCGGAGGCTGCCGCCAGCTGGTCGGCGGCCCCATCCAGGCGGGTTGCGCTCTCGGCGACGCGCGCAATGACGGCGTGCAGAGCAGCCGCCATCGTCGCCAGGGCTTGGCCAAAGACATCCCCAGCCGAGCGCGGCGTCACCACGACCGTCAAATCCTGGCGGGCCAGGCGGTTCGCGGCCCCCGCCGCCGCCTGCAGATAGGCGACGAGGTCGGCGAAGGCGCTGGCCATGAGGCCGACTTCGTCGTGCGTGACCGCCGGCAGGCTGACCGCCAGGTCGCCGCGCGCCAGTTGTTGCGTGGCGGCGGTCAGCCGGACCACCGGCGCCGAAATCCAGCGCGCCAGCAGGGCAGCCAGACCCAAGGCGGCGAGGCTGGCCGCCAGGCCGATGATCAGGATCTGGGTGTACAACTGGGACGTCAGCGCTTGCGCGCTCTGGTTGGAAAGCTCGGCGAAGCGGTAGTTGACGGCGACGAGGTCGTCCAGGGCCGCCCGCATGGCGGCCAAGGCCGCCTCGGCCGCCGCCGCCGACACCGGTTCGCCGGCCAGCAGCGCCGCGCGCTGCGGCGCGAAGTCCGCATAGGCCCGCTGAAACGCGGCCAGGGCATCCGCTTCTGACTGCTGTAAGGCTAATTCGCCCTGGGCTGCCAGGGTCGCCGTAAACTCAGGGCTGAGCGTGGTCAGCCATTCGGATTCGTAGCGCGCCAGCACGGCCGTCAGCGCTTCGTCGGCGGCGCGCGCGGCGGCGCGCTGCGCGGCCTGAGCTTCCGGCGCGCTGTCTGCGTTCGCCACCACCTGCACGGCGACGTTGAGGCGCTCGCGCTCCAGGTTGGCCTGATCCAGATTGATGATCGGGATCAACATGAAGCCATACAGGTTGTCGTACTCGGCCTGCAGCCGCCCGAACCCTGTCAGCGCCGCTGCGGTCAGCCCGGACACCGCCAATGGCGTGATGGCCGCCACAAGCATCAACTTCCAGATCAGCTTGAGATTGCGCATCGCGCCTCTCCTCGGGGAGGTACCCGCCGGCCAACGCGCGACGGCCGCCCCTGGGGGTGGCCGTCGCAGAGGCTGACGCCGTGAGCGATACCCGGGCGGCTCAGGCCGCCACCGGCAGATGGTCCAGCGTCGATTGTTCCTGAAGCGACAAAACCTTGCCCAGGTCCAGCAGGATGACCAGGCGCTCACTGACCTTGGCGATGCCGCGGATGAAAGCCGAGTCCACGGTGGTCACGATCGGCGACGGCGGTTCGATCGCGTCTTCGCTGACGCGCAGCACTTCGCTGACGCCGTCCACGACGATGCCGACCGTGGCGCCGCCCATCTCGACCACGACGATGCGCATGTCTTTGGTGGCCTCGCCGCGCGCCAGGCCGAAGCGCTTGCGCAGGTCGATCACCGGCAGCACCTTGCCGCGCAGGTTGGTGACGCCCTCCACGAACTGCGGAGCGCGCGGCACCGCCGTGATCGTCTGCATCTTGATGATGCCTTCGACTGCGGCGATGTCCACACCATACTGCTCATTGGCGAGGTCAAACACGACGAGTTGGTGCTCCATAATCCAGGCTCCTTTTGACAGTTCTGCGTCCGGCCCTCAGGCGGACGCCGTGACACAATTCCGGCCGGCGGCCTTGCTCTGATACAACAACTGGTCGGCGCGCCGCACGAGGCCGTCCGGCGTATCGTCGGCCGCGCTCAGGGCGGCGCCGATGGAGACGGTCACGCGCAGGACGCCGGCCTCGGTGGACAGCGCCGAACGCTCGATCAGCGCGCGCAGCTTGTTGGCGACGCCGGCGAGCTGTTGGGGGTCAATCCCCAGCAGCAAGATCATGAATTCCTCGCCGCCCCAGCGGCCGACGAAATCCGTGGCGCGGACGCTGTGGCGCAGCGTCTCGGCCACCATCTTGAGAACCTCATCGCCAACGTCGTGGCCGTAGGTGTCGTTGACTCGTTTGAAAAGGTCGACGTCGACAAACAGCGCCGCGAACGGCATGCCGGTCTCGCGCGCCTCGACCAGACAGGCCTCCAGCTTGCGCCCCAGGAAACGCCGATTGCCCAGCCCGGTCAGCGGGTCGCGTTCGGCGGTTTCCGCGAGCTGACTGGCGCGTTGCCGGGCCGCGGTCAGGAGCGAGTTATCGCTGAACGATTCGACCGCCCCGACAATCTGGCCGGAGGCGTCCAGCATCGGCGCCACCCGCACCAGCACCGGCACGCGGTGGCCGCTGCTGTGGCGCAGATAGACCTCGGCTTCCCGCACCGCGCCATCCTGCATGGATTGCGCCAGCGGGCAGAGGCTGTGGCACAGAACGCAGCCCTGCTCGTTGACGTGCGAGAGAATGTTATCCGAGCAGGGTCGACCAACGACCTCTTCAGCGGCGTAACCGGAAATGCGCTCCGCGCCTTTGTTCCAGTACGTGATGGAGCGCTGCCGATCGACGAAGTACACGCCATCGTAGAGGTTATCGAGAACGCCCTTGTAAAACTCACCCGTATCCGACATCGGCTGTCTCTGACGGCGGTTGCGCACTCTCCGACCCAGCTGTCCGCCGCCGAGGGAGTCGAACCCTCGGCTTCCGGCACCTGGCGGCTGCCAGGCTTGGTCCTGCCCAGCGGACGGCCGGGCCGGAACGCCGCACTGCTGCGGCGGCTGTTGCTCCCACCGTCTGGCCCAGAATAGGCGCGTTCATCACCGGCGTCAGTAAAGGTCCGCTAAAGACCAGCTAAAGCCGCACTAAACAGGGCCGCCCCAGCGGCTGGGCCAGGAGGGGTTGGCCGGCCCAAGCGGCGCCGATCTAGCCAATTCAAATGGACAGGCGAGCGGAGCCGCTCGGCGGCACAGGCGAAGGGCGCCTGATCCTGGGGGATTTTATGGACCTGGCTTAGTGGCTGTTGACCGACGGGCGGGCAGGCACGGGCAGGGCAGCTGCGGACAGGCCGCGGTTGGCGCCTTCGCGCAGCGCCAGCTGAACCGTGATCGTGCCGCACTCACCCTGGAAGGGGACAATCAGGCGGGCAAAGTCGAGGGTCGAGATGGTGGCGCCGCGTCCAACCAGCAGCGTGGGCGGCGAGATGGTGGCTTCGTATCCGGCCTCGGACAGCTTCACGCTGGCGCGGCCGGTGATCACATTGCCGAGCTCGGCCACGCCGCTCTGGGCCAGGCCGTCGAATTGGGTCAGAGATTCCCCCAGCATGCGGGAGCTCAAATTGATAGCGGTCGTCTGGCTCATGCTGTAGAACACCGTCCCCTGCACGCGCCCGACCAGGCTGAGGATGACGGTGACCTCGTCGGTCACGTAAGGCTGCTTGTCGAGCGACAGATCCCCCCGCGTGACGGCGACCTGGGCCTCGGCCTGCAGGACCTCAAAGGCGGCATCGAGGAACGGGTTGAGGAATTTGACGTTCATCAGAGGCCCTTCGAAGCGCCGACCGGCAGCCCTCCTGCGCCAGCCAGCAGCGGCACATGGGCGCTGCGCCCGTCCGCGGCGCTCTCGCGCAAGGCCAGATGCACGGTGATTTGGCCCAGCTCGCAGGTCAGCGGCACCACGATCCGCGAGAAGTCCAAGGTCGAAATCGTCACGCCCTGGCCGAGGATCAGCGTCGGCGGCGAAATCTCGGCGGCCGCACCGGAGTTGGCCAGCTTGATGCTGGCCCGGCCGGTGATGACGTTGCCGAGTTCGGCCACGCCGCTCTGGGCCAGCCCATCGAACTGCGCGAACTCCTGAGCCATCATGCGCGACACCAGCGCCAGACCGGTGGCCACCGACAGGCCGTACAACACCACGCCCTGCACCTGGCCCACCAAGCTGAGCAGCACCGTCACCTCATCGCTCGTCATAGCCGATTTCTGCAGAGTCAGGTTGCCGCGGTTCAGCCCCACGCCGACCTCAGCCTGGAGGACTTCGGTGGCCGCCTCGACAAACGGATTCAGGAACTTGACGTTCATCTAGTCTCACCTCCGCGCGCCGCGCCGGCTCAGCTGAGGCGCTGATAGAACGAAATGCCGGAACTGCGCAGTCCCAGTTCCTGGGCGCGCGGCACGATCTCGGTACCGCCCACAAACAGGATCCCGCCTGGGCGCAGCGCTTGCTGGAACTTGCGATACAGATCGGTCTTGGCCGCCTCGGTGAAGTAGATGACCACGTTGCGGCACACGATCAGATCGAAGTCCCCCTCGAACGCATCCGCCAGCATGTTCTGCTCTTGAAACATGACCCGCTTGGCCAGCGCATCGGTGACGAAGAAGGGTGGGCCGCCCGGCTGGAAGAACTGCTGGCGCTGTGCGGCCGTGACGTTCTGCACGTCGTCCGCCGAATACGGGCCGCGCGCCCGGGCGCGCGCCAACGCGCCGCGGTCCAAGTCGGTAGCCAGCAGGGTGTGCCGGCGGCCGGGCGTCTCTTCTTCGAGCAGCATGGCCAGGCTGTACGGCTCCAGGCCGATGGAGCAGCCGGCGCTCCACACGCGCAGACGCTGCCGCCCGGTCAGCAGCATGGGCAGGATGGTCCGCCGGAGGGCCTGCCAACGCTCCGGGTCACGAAAGAACGCCGACACGTTGATGGTCAGGTAGTCGCGCAGGCGCGCCAGTTCGGTGGTGTCGGCGCGCAGCCGCTTCAGGTAGTCCGGCCACGTCGGCGCTCCCACGCGCACCAACCACGAATCCAGCCGGCGCTTCATCTGCTCATCTTTGTAGTGGTCAAGGTTGATCTGCAGCAAGCTGCGGATGGAGTGCTTGACCAGGCTGTAGACTTCCGCTTCCATACTCACCTTGCGCGCTGGGCGCGCTATTCCCGCACCAGGCGCTCAATCGCGCCAGCCACGTCGGGTAACGGCACGACGACGTCAGCCGCGGCCGCCTCGACCACGCTGCGGGGCATCCCCCACACAACGCACGACGACTCATCCTCAGCGATCACGCGTCCGCCCGCGCCGCGAATCAACAGGGCGCCGTTGGTGCCATCCCGGCCCATGCCGGTGAGCACCACCCCCACCACGGCGCCGCGGTAGCGCTGCGCCACGGACGCCATCGTGACATCAATCGCCGGACGCACGCCGTGCACGGTGGGGTTCTGGTTCAGGCTGACGCGGTCGTGCGCGTCCAGGGTCATGTGGAAACCGCCGGGGGCCAGCAGCACCTGGCCGGTCTCCGGCGTGTCGCCGGGCTCGGCCTCTTTCACCCGCAGGGCCGCCAACTGGTCCAGACGCTCCGCCAGGGAGCGCGTGAAGCCAACCGGCATATGCTGGACGATCACGACCGCCGCCGACAGCGTGGCCGGCAGCGCGGAGACAACCGTACCCAAAGCGCGCGGCCCACCCGTGGAAGCCCCGATGACCACAACTTTGTCGCGGCCGCTGAGCCGGCGCGTCGTTTTAGGGCTGGCGCGGTCGCCCTTCGGCGCCGGCGGCGCCGGGGCCGCGGGCGGGGCCGTAATCGCGCGCACGCGCGCCTGAGCTGCCGCGCGGACCTTGGCCACCACCTCGTCCATGACGACGCTCATGTTCGCCTTGGCGGCCGGTTTGGCGACGAAGTCCACGGCCCCCCAGGTGAGCGCCTGCACGGTCTCGCGCGCGCCCTCGGTCGTCAGGCTGCTGAGCATCACCACCGGGCGCGGGTCCGTGGCCATGATCTGCCGGAGCGTGGACAGACCGTCCAGCCGCGGCATTTCCACGTCCAGGGTGATGACGTCTGGCTGCAGGCGCGGCAGCAGTTCTAACGCCTCGCGGCCATCCCGCGCCACGCCGGCCACCGCTAACCCGGGCGTCTCGCCCAGGTGCTTGCTGATGGTGAAGCGCATGTAGGCGGAATCGTCCACCACCAACACGCGCACCGGCGCCGCCGGGCCAGATACCGGCGGCCGGGAGGCCGCGGCCTGTACCGTGGCCATGGTTAGCCGAGCGCCTTGGTGATCGCGGCCAAGACGCGGGCCGGCTCGAAGGGCTTGACGACGAAATCCTTGGCGCCGGACTTGATCGCTTCCAGCACCACCGACTCCTGCCCGAGCGCCGTCAGCATGACCACCCGGGCGTTCGGGTCGCCCGACCGGATCGCCTTGAGGGCGGCCAGGCCGTCCATCTCCGGCATGGTCACATCCATCAGCACGGCGTCCGGCCGGTGGGCCTTGTACGTGCTGACGGCGACGGCGCCGTTCTCGGCCTCCATAACCTCATGGCCGTTGCTGACCAGCATCTTGGAGATGCGTACGCGCAGGAACTCGGCATCGTCGACAATTAGAATCTTCGCCATCCTCAGTGCTCCCTTCGTCTTCGGCCGGCCGCAGCCGGCTTCGGTCCAATTTTGCGCGGGCTAGAGATCCCGCGTCTCGCTGCCCAATACCCGCACATTCATCCGGCCATTGGCGACGTACAGGCGCACCGTTCGGCCTTTGTTGCCGCCGACCTCCTCAGCCGAGACGCGCAGCCGCAGGCCAGACAGCGTCGCCCGGGCGGCGGCGATGTTGCGCTCGCCGATGTTGAGCGCCTGTTTGAAGCTCGACAGCGCCAGCATGTTGGCGCCGCCCACCACGCGCACCACCAACCGGCTGCGCAAGGCCCCCAGCTGTTCCACCGTCTGCAGCAGCCCGGCGATGCCGCTGTCTACATACTTGGGACACTGCGGATCCGCACCGTTGGTGCGCTCGGGCAGAACGGCATGCAACAAACCGGTCACCCGCGTCAGCGGGTCATACACCCCCACGGCCACACACGAACCCAGCCCATAAGCCACCAGCACATCGCCGGGCTCGCGACTGACCTTGATTTCGCCCAGGCCTACGGCCAGACTGTTCCCTTCGATGACCGCTTCCATGTCCCCTCGCCTATGCCGCAAACGCTGCCAGCGTTGCCGGATCCGGGATCACCCAGAAGTCCAGGTCGACGGCCCGGTCGTCGCGCATGAGCTGGCCCTGCATCAGCAGCACATGCTCGCCGACACCGCCGCAGACCGCCACAATAATGTCCAGCACAGCGCCGACCATATCGACCATGACGGCCGGCGGCGAGGGCCGGGCATCCACCTTCAAGCGCTTGGCGATGGCGTTCAGGAAGAAGGTGCCGGTCAGGTTGCCGACCTCCGCCAGGGCCGAACGCTCGATCGAGCCCAGCTGGGTGGTCGTCCCCGGCGGCTCATCCATCAGCAGGTCGGCCAGTTCCAGGGCCTTCGGATACGGCATGACGAGCATGATCTGGCCGGAGATGTCGCCGGTCACCTGCAGGTAGATGCCGACCGCTTCCGACTCAGGCCCGCCCGCCAGGGCCGCGATCTCCGAGATCGGGACCAGCCGCGCATCCGGGTCCGCCACTGTGATGGTGGCGCCGATCATGCTGGCCAGGCCGTCGGCGGCATTGCGGATCCCTTCCGAGGCCATGATCCGCAGCAGGTCGTGCAGGCGTTCGTCAAATCCAGCGGTTGCGGTTGCGTTCATTCCAGCTCCTTCCCACCTCAGCCATTTCGCCGTGGCTCAGGCACCGGCCAGCTTGAACAGGCCGGGCACATCCACGATCAGCGCGATCTGGCCGTCCCCCAGGATGGCGGCGCCGGCCACGCCGACGGTCTCGCCCACCAGCGGGCCAAGCGATTTGATGACGACTTCTTGCTCCCCCACCAACCGGTCCACGCGCAGCCCCATCGTCGACTTGCCCCAGCGCACCGCCACGACATATTCGCGGCTGGCGGCGCCGCCGTCGGTGGGCGCAAAGCCGAGGGCCTCCGACAGGCGCAGCAACGGCAACACGCTGCCGCGCAGCAGCGTCACCGGCCGGCTGTTGACGGTATGGATTTCGCCGGCCGTCAGGTGCAGGGCTTCCATGACACTCGCCAGCGGGATGGCGAAGACCGGCGCCGCCACGCCCGCGACATCCGCGGACGTCTGCACCAACAACGCCGGGACAATCGCCAAGGTCAGCGGCAAACCGACCTGGAACTTCGTGCCGCGGCCCGGCCAGGTCTCGACGGTGACGTTGCCGTTCAGGCGCTCGACGTTGGAGCGGACGATGTCCATGCCCACGCCGCGCCCAGACAGACCGCTGACCGTCTTGGCCGTAGACAGGCCCGGCGCAAAGATCAGGTCTACGGCCTGGGCCGGCGTCAACGCGGCCGCTTCCGCTTCGGTCAGCAGGCCTTTGCGGACAGCGCTGGCCTTCACCTGGTCGCCGTCGATGCCGCGGCCGTCGTCCTCGACGGTCAGGATGATGCGGCCCTCTTCGTGGCGGGCGGTCAGGAGCACGGTCCCGCGCTCCGGCTTGCCGGCGGCGCGCCGCTCGTCCGGGGTCTCCAGGCCATGGTCGATGGCGTTGCGGAGCATGTGGATGAGCGGATCGCTGATGGCCTCGATGACGGACCGGTCGAGCTCGGTGTCCTCGCCGCGCAGGACCAGGTCCACCTGCTTGCCAGTCTGCCGAGCCAGATCCCGCACCAGGCGCGGGAACTTGTTGAAAGCGCTGGCGATCGGCAGCATGCGGATGCGCATGACCTCTTCTTGCAACTGGTCGGTCAGGCGGCCCAGGTTGAGGGCGGCCTCGCCCAGTTCGTCCACGCGCTCGTCGCTGCGCCAGCGCTGTTCAAAGTCGCGGTGCAGTTGGTAGAGCCGATTGCGGCCCGTGATCAGCTCACCGACCAGGTTCATCAGGCTGTCCAGCCGTTCGACGCTGGTGCGCACGGTTTGCTCGGCGCGGGCGCGGCCCTTCTCGGGCGCGGCCTGGCTGGCCTGCAGCGCGGAACGCAGTTGCGAGATCTGCTGGGCGATGGCCTGGTCCAGGATTTCCTGGGGGACGAAGCCCATGCGCACGAGCGTCTGGCCGAGCAGGTGCCGGGGCTCGCGTTCAGCGGCCTGGTAATCAATGGCGGCCTGAAGCTGGGCGGCGGTGAGGCGCCCGGCACTGACCAGATATTCGCCCACGCGCTGGGCGCTCTCATCGGACGGTTGCTCCGTAGGCGGCGCGCCGACGGGCGGCGGGGCCGGCTCGGGCGGTGCGACCAAATCAATGACTAGGTCATCCAGGGTCAGACGGGCGACGTCGGGAATAGCCGCCAGGGCCTGGCGGATGGCCTCGGCAGGCTGCGCGGTGATCACCTGCGCCATGAAGTACGGGATCGGCGTCGAGGTCTCAATGGCCGCCTGATCCGGCTGCATGCTGACAATCTCGCCCAACTCCTGGAGCGCCAGCATGGCCTGGAAGGCGCGCGCCGCCGAGGCGAAGCAGCCCGGCGTAAAGTCTACGCGCACGGACAGTGGGGCGGCCGGGGCCGGAGCGGCCGGCGGCGCGGAGCGGCGGCGCGCCGGTTTGGCGGCTTTGGCGCCCGGGCCAGCCTTGCGCGTCGTCTTGGCCGCGCGCCCGCTCTTGGCGCGGGCGGTGGTCTTCTTGCCGGAACGCGCCCGCTTGGGCGCGGGCGGCAGCTGGACGACCGTGTGGCCGTTCTTGCCATTCTTGCCGTTCGGCGGGGCAGCGCCCACAGCGACCGGGCTGACGGCCACAGGCGCCAGGGCCGGAACAACCACCGGAGCCGGGGCGGCCAGGCTGGGTGCGGCCTGGGCGAAGCGCGTCAGGCGAGCCACCAGCACGGCGATGTCCACCGGACTGCGCTGGCGGTCCACGACTTCAGTGAGCAAGAGGCGCAGCGCGTCCAGCGACTCCAGCAAGGCGTCGGCCATGCGCACGTCCACCGTGTGGGTGCCTTTGCGCAGCCCATCCAGCACGGTTTCCATCACGTGCGTGAGTTCCGCCATGCGCTGATGCCCGATCGCCCCGGCCGACCCCTTGAGGGTATGCGCGGCCCGGAACAGGGCCTGCAACAAGGGCGGATCGTCACCTTCGCGCTCCAGGCGGACCAAGCCCTCGTCTAGAATCTGGAGGTGCTCGTTGGCCTCGGCCAGGAAGATCTGCAATTCGTCTTCAGCGATGTCGAAGTTGAGTTCCATCAGGCCGATCCTAGCATCCCGGTCAGGGGAAAACCGTAAAGCACCCATAAAAGAACGACAAAGCCGCCATGAAATCTAGGCCTCAGGCGCCGGCGGCGACGCCGCGGACGCTGCGGGCGCAGTGCCGGCGTCAGGGGAGACCGAGCTGCCGGGCAGGAGGATGTTGTGTTGGCGCGCAAAGGCTTCCAGATCGGCCCGGCGGATGCGGATGTTGAGACCCAGCTGGGTGTTGTAAGCGGGCAACCCCTTGGTCCGGATCCAACGCCGGATCGTTTCAGCTGAGACGCCGCAGAAACGCGCCGCTTCCGTCGTCGTCAGGATGTCAGTTACAGGTGCCGTTTCCATGGTCAACTTTGGTCCTTGTCCCGCACCAGCCTCAACGGACATGGAGGTAAGTCTCGGCGATCCAGCCGGTCCCATCCCACTCGGCGTCGGCGGCCTCGGGAATGCTGAGCCGATACCACCAAGCGCCATCACAGGTGCGCCGCTCCAGGATCCGGCCGACATCGCCGTCGTTGGCGACGCCGAGCACGCCCAGCCAGAAACCAGCCGGGCAGCCGCGCAACAGGCTGACGCTGGCCTGGCCGTCGCCGTCGACGCGCACGCCTGAGCCCACCGCGAAGCGCGGCGCCGTGTTGGCGGTGGGCGTGCTCACTTCAATCAACTGCGTGGCGCCCCAGCCAATTCCGACCACGAGCACGACGATGCCCAGCAAGACGGCGGCCGGCGCCAACCAGGCGCGCCGATCCCGCGGGCTGGGCGGCGCCGCGTACTCGCTGTCCTCGTAGGCCGAGAACTCCTCCAGCGGCGTCCCGGAGCGCGCGCTGCTGGGCAAAGACGCGCTGCTGGACCGCACGGGGACCGGCTCAGTCGGGTCCGGCTCAGAGCGGGCGGCCGGCTGGGCCTGAGCGCGTTCCACAGCCACATGCAGGGCGTGGGCCAACAACTGCGCTGACTGGTAGCGCTCCATGGGGTCCTTGGACAAGGTCCGCATGACCACGGATTCCACGCCGGGCGGCAGGTGACGCCCGAGCACACGCGGCGTGGGCGGCAATTCTGAGATGTGCTTGACGGCCACGGCCAGCGTGCCGCCCTGGAACGGCGTCTGCCCGACCAGCATTTCGTAGAGAATCACACCCAGCGTGTAGACGTCGCTGCGCTTGTCGCCGGGGGCGCCGCGGGCCTGCTCCGGCGAGATGTAGGCCGGCGTGCCAGTCAGGCCGCCCGTGCCGGACAAGCGCGGGTGATCGATCCAGTAGACCAGGCCGAAGTCGGTGAGGACCGGCGTGCCGTCGTCGCGGAACATGATGTTGGCCGGCTTGAGGTCACGATGGATCACGCCGTGGCGGTGGGCGAAGTCGACGGCGGCGCAGATGATCTGCATCCACTGGTCGGCCTGCTCCAACGAGACGGGCCGCCGCTGGCGGGCCATCTCCATCAAGCGGAGCTCCAGCGTGCCGCCGCCCAGGTACTCCATCACGATGTAGGCGTTGTCGCCGTCCACCACGAATTCCTCCACCCGCACGATGTTCGGGTGATGGATGCGCTTCATAACCTCGGCCTCGCGCCGGAAGCGATCCAGCGAGCCGCCGTGGTTGAAGAGGTGCGGATGGATGGTTTTGATGGCGCAGACTTCGCCCGTGACCGTGTGGCGGGCCTTGTAGACGTCGGCCATGCTGCCCCGGCCGGCGAGTTCTTCCAACTGGTACTGCCCGATCGTCTGGCCGATGGTGGTGCTCACAGGGGCCTCTCTAGGATGGCGCAACGCGGGGCGGCGGGCGAGACGCCCGACCCGGCCTCCTTCAGACGCCACACATCGGTTGTCGACCACACATCAGTCAGACTTGAGCGCGCCGGCCGCGCCAACGAGGAGTTTTAGGGGAGCTTTACGGAAGCGGCGGGAACGGGCGGCCGGGCGCGGTCACCACTCGGTGAGCTTCCAGATTTCGGGCTGCCAATGCGGCCCTTGCGGGCCGGCGCCGATATCGGCGAACAGCCGGACGGCCTGCTTGAGGTGGCGCATGGCCTCATCACTGAGGCCCTGCGCGTAATAGAGGTCGGCCAGGTTGTTGTGCAGGGCCGCTTCGCGGTGGCGATCACCCCGGGCCACGCACAGGCCCAGCGCTTGTTGGGTTAAGGACAGCGCCCGCGCCAGGTCGCCTTCTTCCCGACACACCAGCGCCAGGTTGTTGAGCGCGGCCACCAGGGCATCCGGGTCGTCCAAAGACTCGGCCAAGTGGCGGCTATGCTCCAGATGGTGGCGCGCTTCGGCCAGAGCTTCGCGCCGGCTGGCCAGGCTGCCCAGGCGGTTATGGGCCTGCGCCAAGGCCCGGGCATCGCCAGCGGCCTGGGCTAGAGCCAGCGCGCGCTGGGCCAGCCTCTCAGCGGCCTCAGCCTGGCCGCGCCGCTGAGCCGTGCGGCTCCAGTCTGCGTATAGCCGAGCCTGGACGGCCGGCGTGACCGCCTCGGTCATGGCCAGCTCTGCCGCCCGGAAGTGATCGTCCGCCAGTTCCCAGTCGCCGCGCCGGTCGTAGACGATGGCCAGCTTGTGTTCGAGCAGGCCCAGAGACTCAGCCGGGCTGGTGGCGGCGGCCGCCTCATAGCTGTTCAGGGCGGCGGCATAGTCGCCGGCCAACGTGTGCAGGTCACCGATCGCGCCGTGCAACTCGTGCGGTTGCGGATAGCCGAGAGACAGGGCGGCCTGGAAGTGGGCCAGCGCCTCGGCGTTGGCGTAGACCGACCGGGCATGGTCGCCGGCACGCCGGAAGAACTCGGCGGCCTCGGGTTCGCGCCCGCCCAGGCGGAAGTGGTGGGCGATCTCGGCGGCCCGTTCGCCGCCGCCGGGCACGGTCCGGCCGCGCCGCCGCGCGACCAAGGTCTCGGCTGTCCGCCGGTGCAGCAGGCGGCGGCGGCCCAGGCCGGTCTGGGCATAAGCCAACGCGCGCAGTTTCTCGTGGGTGAAGTCGTACGCCACCTGGCCAGACGGCGCGGCGACCTCGACGACCAGGCCGCGGGCCACCAGCTCTTCCAAAGCGGCGATGGTCTCGTCCTCACTGCGGCCACTCACGGCCTGCAAGGCTTCCAGATCAAACGAACGCCCGATGACGGCGGCCGCGCCGAGCAGTTGCTGGCCGGTCTCGCCGGCCGCCGCCAGGCGCGCGCTGAGCAAAGCCCGCACGCCGGCCGGGAGCGGCCAATCGCCGCTCAGATCTGGACGGCAAGCCAGCGCCGCCAGGTATTCGACGACAAAGAGCGGCGCGCCCTCGGTCTCGCCTTGCAAACGCGCCAGGACGGCCTCAGACAGGGCCTCGGGCGGCAAGGCACTGGCCGCCAACGCGCGCACGTCCTCCGGCTGAAGCCGCTGTAACTCCAGGACACGGCCGGTCGCGGCCCGTTGCGCCTCGGCCAGGCACTGGCGCAATGGATGATGAGGCGGCACATCGCCGCCGCGCCAGGTGGTCACGATAAAGAGCGGCGGCTGGGCCGACCGCCGGATCAGGTACGCCAGCAGGTCGACTGAGGCCTCGTCGGCCCATTGCACATCGTCAAAGAAGAGCAGGCCGGGCGTGGCAGCGGACGCCAACGCCAATAAGGTCTGCCGCACGCCTTCGAAGAAACGACTCTGCGCGCCCGGCCCATCCAATGGCGGCGCGCCGCCGGCCTGGCCCAACTCCGGCAACAGGCGGGCCGCTTCCCAACGCTGCGGCTCGGCCACCGCCTGCAAGCGGGCCGCGGCGCCAGGCAGCGCCAGAGCCGCGCGCAGGACATCCACGATCACGCCGTAGGCCAGGTTCGCCTGGCCGTGATAACAACGCGCCGCCAGGACGGCCGGCTGGTCCGGCGCGAGCGCGGCCAGGAAGTCCTGGGCCAGGCGCGTCTTGCCGATGCCGGCTTCGCCGTCCAGCACCACCCACTGACCAGCAGTGCCCGCCGCGGTGTGAGCGGCCGCGAGCGCGGCCCATTCCGCCGCCCGGCCCACCAGGGGCAGCGCGGCGGCCGGGCGGCGCGCCGGCGGCGGCGCGGGCGGGCCGGCCTGAGCCGCGGTCGGCGGCGCCAGCCGGTTGAGCTTGATGGCTTCGTAGAGGCGCAGCGTCTCTTCCAGCGGGGCGACGCCTAGTTCGGCCTGCAGCACGCGCTCGCACTCATGGTATTGCCGCAGCGCCGCAGCCCGTTGACCCGACCAGGCATACAACCGCATGAGCTGGCGGTGGGCCGGCTCATGCAGAGCGTCCAGCGCCAGCCAGCGCCGGGCATAACTCAGGGCGCGCTCGTAATCGGCGGCGGCGGTGTGGGCGCGCACCAAACGCTCGAGCACGGCCGCGATTTCGTGCTTAAGCGTTTCGGCCTGGAAGAATTGCCAATCATCGAACGACGCGCTATCGCGCAGCGAGAAGCCGGCCAGAAAATCGTCGCGGTACAGGTCGGCGGCCTCCGCCTGCGCGGCCAGATCCTCGGCCCGCGCGCGGAGGTCACGAAAGGCGAGCACGTCCACCCAGACCGGCGCGCCCAAACCCACCGTCTCGCGCTCGATGCTCAAGCCGAGGCCGCCCAAGGCCGTGTTGAGCGTGGACAACGTCCGCCGCAGCGCGGCGTGCGCCTTGGCGGCCTCCGCGTCCGGCCAGAGCAACGCCGCCAGCTTCTCCCGCGCCTGGCGTTCGCCGGACAGCGCCAGGTAGGCCAGCAGCGCCAACGCTTTGCGCGTGTCGACGACCACCGGCCGGCCGGCCTGCTCCAGGCGCGGCGAACCAAAGAGATAGAGGCGGATCGTCTGGACAGCGTCTTTGGGCACGCGTCGATTGTACTGCAACTCCGCGCGCCAACCGTAACGCGGCCCGTAACGACGGCCGGACGCCGCGCCGTTAGAGTGCAACTGAACTGACCGGCGCAACCACGCCGGCAAGGAGGCCCCATGACCCGGACCACGGAACAGCCCGGCCGCGCGCACACCTGGGGCGAAGACATCGTCGACGGATTGCTGCGCGGGACCGGCGCCGGCGGGTTGATGATCGCGTACGTGCTGCTGGCCGGCGCGCTGAGCGGCGAGGCGGCGGCGGCCACGCTCGGACGCTTCGACCCCGCCCGCGGCGGCGAGGCGCTGCGCGGCGGCCTGGCGCACCTGGCGACGGCGGCCGTATACGGCGCGGTCTTCGGAGCAGCCTGGCACGCACTCAGCCCGTGGCGGGCGCGGCTGCCAGGCTGGCTGGCCGGCCTGGCCTACAGCGTCCTGCTGCTGGCCCTGGCCAACGGCCTCCTGCTGCCGTGGATGACGCCGGCGCTGCGCGGCTTCCCGGCGCTGCATTTCTTCGTCGCGCACTTGCTGTACGGCGTCACCCTGGGCTGGCTGAGCGCGCGGCGCCTATCAGCCGGCGGCTGAGTTCATCCAAGTTTTAGCAGAAGGGATCGGCCATGTTTGACTATCTCGGAGTTGGCGTTCTGGTTCTCCTGGCGGCGTTGTTCGGCTGGCTGGTGACGCGGGCCTGGGGCGCGCAGCAGGCCTGGCTCAAGTGGCTGGGCGCCGGCGTGGCCGGCACGTTGACGTTGATCAGCGGCGCCATCCTCGTCATAGCCCTGATCGGCTTCTATCGGCTCAACGCCAAACAGCCGAACGCGGCCGCGGACATCCGCGTGGCCGGCACGCCGGAACAGGTGGCGCGCGGCGCGCAGTTAGCGCAGATCTGCGCCGGCTGCCATGGCGGCGGCCAACTGCCGCTGACCGGGCAGAATGCCTTGAGCGAGGGCGCGCCGCCCATCGGCACCCTCTACGTGCCCAACCTGACCATGGCCGGCGAGATGAAGGACTGGACGGACGGCGAGATCATCCGCGCCATCCGGGAGGGCGTACACCAGGATGGGCGCTCGCTGCTGATCATGCCGTCGGCGGTCTTCCGCAACATGAGCGACGCCGACGCGCACGCGCTGGTGGCCTATCTGCGCTCGACCACGGCCGGCGAGGCCTCGCCGCCCACGCGCCTCAACCTGCTGGGCGCGCTCTTCATCGGCGCGGGCCTGTTCCCGCTCTCGGCCCAACCGCCCCTGGAAAGCGCTGTGGCAGCGCCGCCGGCCGGCGTCACAAAGGAGTATGGCGCCTATCTGGTCTCGATCGCGGCCTGCACCGAATGCCACGGCCCGGACCTGGCCGGCCAGCCGGAAAACCCCAACGGCCCGCCGGGCGGCCCTAACCTGACCACGCTCGTGCCGCAGTGGACGGAGGCGCAGTTCCTGGCCTTCTTCAACACCGGCCAGACGCCAGCGGGCGCAACAATGTCCGAGTCTATGCCGTGGAAAGAAGTGCGCGGTTTCGCCAGCGATGACGACCTGCGGGCGATGTACCTCTATTTGAGCGCGCTCCCGCCCCAGGCCGGGCCGAGCGAATAGAGCCGCGCCTACGCCGGCAGGGGGAGTTCTGAGCGCCGCGCGTGATGCGCGGCGCTCAGCTTGTGGCGCAACGGCGCCGTTCGGCCGAGGCCAAAGATCAGACTTTGGTCGCTGTTCGGCCCGCCGCGATCTCGGCCAGAATAACTACTATTCCGACCAATCAAGGCGTCTAACCATGGATATTGCCATCACCCTGCTGCGTGTGATCCACATCTTCTCGGCCATCTTCTGGGCCGGGGTCACCTTCTTCACCCTGAGCATTCTGGAGCCCACCGTCAGGGCATCCGGCCCGGAGGGCAGCCGCTTCATGGCGCGGCTGGCGACGGTCGGCGGGATGAGCCGCACGATGGGGATCGCCGGCGCCGTCGTCATCATCTCCGGCCTGCTCATGTACGGCCCGGTCACCGGCAACCTAAACCCGGCCGTGATCTTCAACGGCCGCCTGGCGCTGACCCTGGGCGCGATCGCGGGGTTGGCCGCCGGCGTCTCGGGCTTTTTGATCCAGGGCCGCACCTCCGGGCGCCTCGCCAAACTGGGGGCCGCCATCGCCGCCCAGGGCCAGCCGCCGTCGCCGGCGCAGGCTCAGGAGCTGGCAGCGCTGCAGGCCGCCATGAGCCGCGGCACCGTGATCAGCGCCGTGCTGATGGCGCTCGCTATCCTCGGGATGTCACTGTAGCCCCCGGCGCCCAGACCGACTGTGATCATCCGCCAGCCGATCACCAGCGCCCCACCTCGTCCGCAACCCGCCATGGACCGCGTCTTCCGCTGGATCGGCGTCGCCGTCGGCGCCCTGGCGGGTCTGCTCCTGATCGGCGTCACGGCCCTCTACACCCTGACCGAGGCGCGCCTCAACCGCGTTTACGTGATCCGGCCGGAGCCGCTCCTCATCCCGGCCAGCGTGGACGCCACGCGCCGCGATTGGCCTTACACGCTGGTGGCGTTCTGCCGGGACTGTCACGGCCCGGACCTGGCCGGCCAGGTTTTGGAAGACGACCCGCTGATGGGCACATTCGTGTCCAGCAATCTGACGGCCGGCCGGGGCGGCATCGCCAGCTCCTATTCGGATCAAGACTGGATCCGCGCCCTCCGGCACGGCGTCCGCCCGAACGGCAAACCGCTCGTCGGCATGCCGTCTAACGTCTTCAACCGGCTGAGCGACAACGACCTGGCCGTGCTGATCGCCTTGGTGCGCGCCCAGCCGCCGGTCGATCACGAGCTGCCGGCGACGAGGCTGGGGCCGCTGGTGCGGCTGATGCTGGTGACCGGCAACCTCGGCCCGGACGCGCTGCCGGCCGAGGCCATCGACCACGCCGCCCCGCGCCCCAATGTGCCCGCGCCCGCCGTCAGCGTCGAGTATGGCCGCTACATGGCCGTGCTGTGCGCCACCTGCCACGGCGACGACATGTCCGGCGGACCGGACGCCGGCCAGGGCATGAACCTGACGCCGGGCGGCACGATCAAAGACTGGACCGAAGCCGCCTTCCTGCAGACTCTGCGCACCGGCGTGGCCCCGGACGGCCGCGCGCTGGATCCGGACCAGATGCCCTGGAACGACATCCAGAACCTGAGCGACGATCAGCTGCGCGCCATCTGGGTCTACCTGCGCTCACTGCCGGCCATTGAAACGGAGTATCGCTGAGTCGGCCCGCCGACGGCCAGCCGCACCCGATGCAAACCCTGCCGAACGCCCTCCCCGCCCAGCCGCTGCCGGCCCGCGCGCCCTGGCTGGCCTTCGGCCGCGCTGCCATCGGCGGCCTGGCCGTGCTCACGCTGGCCCTGGTGATAGCGGGCCTGCCGGCGCGGCTGGAACAACTGCTGGACCTGGCCCGCCAGAACCAGCGGGCGCTGAGCGATCTGCAGATTTCGGCCGAGGCCTACGCCGGCTACCTGCTGGCGCTGGACCTGGTGGTGGTGGCCGCGCACCTCGGCATCGCGTTCTTCGTGGCCGGCTGGTGCCGCACGCAGGCGCGCATGGCGCTGCTGGTGGCGGCGGCCCTGGTGACCAACGGCGCCCTGGTGCCGCTGGCGGCCAGCTACACCGACATCGCTTTGCCGGCGGCCTGGCGCTTGCTCGTGGAACTGGCCATCCTGGCCGGCCTGTCCACTGGGCCGCTGCTCCTCTTCGCGTTTCCGGACGGCCGCTTTGTGCCAGGTTGGACCGCCTGGCTGGCGGGAGCCTGGATCGCGTGGGTGGTGGCCGGCCTGCTCGGACCGGCCGGGGCCTGGAGCTTCCGGACGTGGCCGGCCGGGCTCGTGCTGGTGGTGCTGCTGGCGTTCGTGGCCCTGGGCATCTACGCCCAAATCCATCGTTACCTGAAAGTCTCCAACCAGGTCGAGCGCCAGCAGACCAAGTGGGCCGTGGTCGGGCTGACTGCGGCCGTGGCCGGGCCGTTCGCGTACTTCGTCCCGTTCGTGCTCTTCCCGTCGCTGCGCCAGGGCGGCGTGCCCAACTTCTTTCACCAACTCATCGGTCCGCAGTTCTTCACCACGGTCGCGCTCACGCGCCTGGCCGGCGCCACCGCGCTGACCCTGGTGCTGCTGGCCTTCCCGCTCTCGTTCGCCGTGGCCGTCCTGCGCTACCGGCTGTGGGACATCGACCTGATCATCCGGCGCACGCTGGTGTACTCGGTGCTGACGGCGCTGTTGGCCCTGGCCTATCTGGTCCTGGTCATCGCGCTGCAGAGCCTCCTGCGCGGCGTGGCCGGCGAGGAGTCGCCGCTGGCCGTGGTCGTCTCGACGCTGGCGATTGCCGCCCTGGCCGCGCCGCTGCGCCGGCGTGTGCAGACCGCCATCGACCAGCGCTTCTACCGGCACGCCTACGACTCGGCCCGCACGCTGGCCGGCTTCGCCCAGACGGTGCGCGACGAGACCGACCTGGACGCGATGGCGGCCCGGCTGGTGACAGTGGTGGCCGACACGATGCAGCCCGAACACGTCACGCTGTGGCTCAAGCCGCTGTCCGACCTGCGCCCGGTGCGGACACGCCCGGCCGCGCCCGGTGAGCCGCGCCCGCGTTAGCCAAAAATGCCGCTGCGACGGCCACTCACCTAAAGGGGTGCAACACAACCACCATGCCCACACGCCAAACCGCCCTCGCCCTCAGCCTGGCCAGCGCCCTGCTCTTCTCCGCGTGCAGCGGTCCGGCCGGCCCCGCCCTCACGCCCGCCGGCCCGACCGAGACCGGCAGCAACGCGCCGGCCGCCGCGACGCTGACCCCACCCGCGGCCACCCCCCCCCCGGCCGGCCGATCAGCCCGGCTCTCCGAATTGCGCCGCCAGGTGGAGGCGCAGACACAAGCCGAGGGCGATTGGAGCACGGCCGCCGAGGGTACGCAGATCCGGGCCGGCGGCGGCGCGCGCACCGGGGCGGCCGCGTTTGTGCGCCTGGATATCTCCGATGGCAGCCGCGTGCGCCTGGCCGGGAACTCGGTCTTTCAGTTGACCGAGCTTTCGCCCGGCGAGGCCGACCCGGTGACCCGGCTGAAACTCGAAGCGGGCCAGATCTGGATCATGGTCACCAAGCTGCTCGGCGCCGGCTCCTTCGAGGTGGAGACGCCGACCGGCGTCGCCACGGTGCGCGGCTCGCTGATGAGCACGCGCTACGATCCGGCCTCCGGCCAGGTGGTGGTCAGCTGCCTGGAAGGCGCCTGCCGGCTCACCGGGACCAGCGGGCAGAGTGTGGATCTGGTCCCCGGCCAGCAGACCGAGATCCTGGGCCCCGGCCAGGACCCGATGCCCGCGCACCCGATGGACGCCGAGCAGTTAGCCGGCTGGGCCGGCAACTTCCCCGAGGGCGCCGAACTGGTGAAAGCCGTTGAGCCCGGCCCGGCCGTGAGCGGCCTGATCACGCCCACGCTCGCAGTACCGGCCGGCCACGTCATCAGCGGCTACTGGCTGGACACCTATGGCGACACCACCGTCGAGGGCGAGTGCCTGCAGGGCGCCGCGGGCAACGGCGGCGGCGATGGGCTGAGCCCGGACGAGCGACCGCTGACGCCGGTGCGCCAGGTGGAGGACGGCTCGGCCATCTGGGTGTACGACGCGCGGCAGAGCTTCGCCCAAATCGACGCCGGCGTGTACGCGCGCGAAAACACTTATGAGACCATGAGTTTCGACCAGCAGTTTCAGCCGATCACGGTCACGCTCACGTTTCGCGACGAGCTGCGCGTCCTGGCCCCGGACCGGATCGAATGGCTCACGACCAACAGCGAAAAGGGCGGCTGCCTCACCCGTTACACGCGCACCCTGGACCTGGTGCGCGCCGAGCCGCTGGTGCTGCTGCCGGGCCGGCCGCCGTTTCCGGGCGAGTACGCGGTGACATGGCGCACAGACGCCTGCCCGCCGGAACTGGCCGCGGCCGTGCCGGCGTTCGACCGGATTCGGGTGACGCCGGCCTACGACGGGGGCCTGATCCTGTACGGGCCGGACTTCTATCAGCAGCTGGAGGCGGACGAAGACGGGGCCTACGTCTGGGAGCAGGCCGCCGAGTCTGGCGCCCGCTTCCGGCTCTCCCTGGACGTGGACGATCCCCGGCATCTCTACCCCACCTGGAGTGTTTTCAAAGGTGCGGGCGAGCATTGCAGCGGCGTCGGCGAGCTGCGCTTTCAGAAGCCCCCGGCCCCGTGACCGGCGCCGAGCGCCAAACCCGAGGAAGCGGGCCGCGGGGGCTTGGTAACGCTTTTCGTAACGGCCAGGGGACGGACTGGCCGTATCCTACTGCCAAGCTGGAGTCCGAACATGACACCTGAGAGCGGGTTTGATTTGATCGTGGTCGGTGGCGGCCCCGCCGGCGTAACCGCGGCGCTGCGCGCCCGGGAACTGGGCGCCAGCGTGGCCCTGGTGGAGCGCGGCCGGCTGGGCGGCACCTGCACCAACGACGGCTGCGCGCCGACGCGCGTGCTGGCCAAGGCCGCGCGCCTGGTCCGCGACGCCGAGCAGTTCGACGAGTACGGGCTGACGCCCCACCAGCCGGAGGTAGATCTGCCCCGGCTGCTGGCGCGCACCCAGCAAGTGGTCTACCGCCTGCAGGAGAAGAAGCAGCTCATCGACCACCTGGCCGGCACGGGCGTGGCCGTGTACGCGGACGCCGGCCCGGCGCGCTTTGCGGACGCCCGCACCCTGGCCCTGGCGGATGGGCGCACCCTGACCGGCGACAAATTCATCCTGGCGGCCGGCGGCCACGCCCGGCGTCTGCCCTTCCCCGGCGCCGAACTGGCCCTGACGCACAGCGACGTCTGGACGCTCACGCGCCTGCCGCGCTCGCTGGCCGTGGTCGGCGCGGCGGCCACCGGCTGCCAGTTAGCGTCCATCTTCGCGGCCTTCGGGACCGAGGTCCATCTGCTGGAAGTGCTGCCGCGCCTCGTGCCGGCCGAGGACGAGGCCGTGTCGGCGGCGCTGACCGCTGCCTTCCAGGCGCGCGGCCTGGACGTGGTCACCGGCCTGGCGGGCGTGGACCGGATCGAGCAGACCGGGGACGGACTCGCCCTGCACTACCGGATGGCCGCGCAGTCGAACGGGTCCGCCAGCGAGGGGCGCGTCCTAACCGTCGAGGCCGTGGTGCTCTCGGTGGGCTGGATCGGCAATCTGGAGGCGCTCAACCTGGAAGCCGCCGGCGTCGCCACACAGCGCGGCTACGTGACCGTGGACGACACCTTGCGGACCTCAGCCGCGCACATCTGGGCGGCCGGCGACATTACGGGGCGCATGATGCTGGTGCAGAGCGCGGGCCATGACGCGCGCGTGGCCGTGGAGAATGCCCTGCTTGGGAGCGGACGCCAGTACCGGCACACGGTGGTCCCGCACGGCGGCTTCACCGACCCCGAGTACGGGAGCGTGGGCCTGACCGAAACCCAGGCGCTGAGCCAGCATCCGGATTGTGTCGTGGCACTGGTGCCTTACGGCGACATCGACCGGGCCGTGATCGACGACCGGACCGAGGGCTTCTGCAAGCTGATTGTGTCCCGCGGTACGCGCGAGATCCTGGGCGCGCACGTGGTGGGCGAGCAGGCCGTGGAGATCGTGCAGATCGCGGCGGCCGGCATGGCGGCCGGGATGAAGATTGAGCAATTGGCCGAGCTGGAACTGGCCTACCCGACCTTCACGGCCATCCTGGGCCTGGCCGCGCGCCAGATCGTGCGCACGCTGGGCCTGACGCCGCTGGCCGAGGAATGGCGCACGCTCAAGCGGTTGGCCGGGGCGGAGTGGGAGCGCGGCCAATGAAACCTCTGGCCTGGGCGATTTTCGCGCTGGCCACCCTGAGCGGCCTGGCCGGAGCGGGCGTGGCGCTGGGCCGCGCCGAAACGGCGAACTCGCTAGTGACGATCGTTGACCTGAGCGCGTGGGTGAGCATGCCGCTCGCCTTCGGCGGCGTCGGCGCACTGATCGTCTCCCGGCTGCCGCGCCAGCCGATCGGCTGGCTGCTGCTCTGCCCGGCCGCCCTGTCCGGGGGTATCGTCCCGCTGACTCTCTATCTGCAAGCGCTGGCCGCGGCCCCGGCGCCGCCGCCGGCCAGCCTGCCGCTGTTGTTGCTGCTCTGGTTCTCCAACTGGGGCTGGCTGCTGCTGATCCAGCCGATCGGCCTGATCGCACTGCTCTTCCCGACCGGCCGGCCGCCCGGGTCGCGCTGGGGCTGGCTGCTGCCGGCGACGGCCGCCCTGGCGGCGGCCTTTATCATCGTCGTGACGCTGCAGCGCCAGATCGCCTGGCCGGACGACCCGCGCCTCGCGCTGGCCAACCCGCTCGGCCTGCTCGACCAGGCGGCGGCCGAGCAGGGTGTCGTGGTCTGGATCGGCTGCCAGGCGCTGATCATGGCCCTCTCGGGGGCCGCCTTGCTGGCCCGCTTCCGCCGCGCCGACCCCGTCGAGAAGGCGCAGATCCGCTGGCTGCTCAGCGCCAGCGGCCTCTTCCTGACGATCTACATCCTCAGCCAGGTCAGCGGCGCTGGCGGCAGCGAGGGCCTGGCCGGCGACCTGAGCGCCACCGCTCTCAACCTGACCCTGCCGCTCATCCCAATCGCCATCGGCATCGCCATTCTGCGGCACCGGCTGTTCGACATCGACCTGATCATCCGGCGCACACTGATCTATTCCACGCTCACCGCCCTGCTGGCGCTGACCTACTTCGGCCTGGTGCTCGTGCTTCAAGGCGCGGTCGGCGCGCTGGGCGGCGCGCGCTCAGAGTGGATCACGGTCGCGTCCACGCTGGCTGTGGCCGCGCTGGTCGCGCCCCTGCGCGCGCGCGTCCAGGCCTTCATCGACCGGCGCTTTTTCCGCCGCAAGTACGACGCGGCGCGCACGCTGGCCGGCTTCGCGGCCGTGGCCCGCGATGAAACTGATCTGGGCGTGTTGACCGGCAAACTGGCCGGCGTCGTCCAGGGGACGATGGAGCCGGAGACGGTCGGCGTGTGGCTGAGACCGTCATCCCCCGGCCTGCCTCTCAACGACCAGGAAGACCTCAGCGCCTGGAGGACGTGATGGACACAGCCAGCAAGGTGCTCGTCGCAAGCGGGGTGCTCAACCTGGCCTTCGGCCTGCTGGTGGGCGCGCTGCTGGCCGTCTTGCGGACCCGGAATCCGGAGGCCGAGCACCGCTACCTGCTCACGGCTCACAAGGCCGGCCTGCAGCAGGGCCTGATGCTGCTCGGCCTGACCTGGGCCGTAGCGCTCTCGCCGCTGGCGGCGGGCACAGAGACTCTGGCCGCCGGCTTGCTGGCGGCCTCCAGCGCCTTCCTGGACCTGGCGGCCGTGGTCAACTGGGCGCTGCGCGTCGGTGACGAGTTCAAGGCCAGGTCGCCGGGCCTGATCGTGGGCGGGGTCTCGGCCGCGCTCTCGATGCCGGGGCTGGCCATCCTGGCCTGGGGCGTCTTTCAGGGGCTGTGAAGCATCATGCAACCGGCCGCTTCCCCCCGCTCTCGTCTCTGGCTGGCCTGGGGGCTGTGCGCCGCAGCCGGTCTGATCCTGGCGGCCGACGTCCTGCTCACGCTGGCCTCCGGACTGACGCCGGAGGCCGCCTTCACCGAAGCGCTCTTCGTCCTGCCCGTCTTCGCCTATAGCGTTCTGGGCGCTCTGATCGTCACCTATCGGTCCGAGAACCGCGTCGGCTGGCTGCTCCTGGCCGGCGGCCCGCTGCTGGCGCTGAGCCTCCTGGCGGACGATACGCTCCGCTATGGCTACACGGTCATGGCCGCCCCGCCGGCCGGCCTGGACGGTATGGCCGCGCTTTACGATACGATCGGCCTGGCGCCCGCGTACCTCTTGTTCGTCCTGCTGCCCCTGTGGTTCCCCACCGGCCGCTTCGTCTCCGCCGGCTGGCGGCGCCTGGCCTGGGGCGCGGCCGGCCTGATGTCGGCCGTGGGCCTGGCCCAGCTTTTTCTGCGGGACGCCATCGACCTCGACCCATCCCACGGGATTGCGCTCGTGGTGGACAACCCGCTGGCGCTCTCGTTCGCGCCCCCCGTCCTGGCTCGGGCGGATTGGTTTGCGATCACCACGCCGATCTTCGCGCTCAGCATCCTGGCCGGGGTGCTCTCGCAGGTCGCGCGCTACCGGCGCGCCCGCGGCGACGAGCGCCAGCAAATCAAGTGGTTCGTGTTTCTGGCCGGCGTGGTGCTCATCCCGTATATGACCCTGCTCATGGCGCAGGCCAGCCTCATCCCCGAGATCGGTGATTCGCGGCTCAGTTTCGTCTTCCAGATCCTGGGCCTGCTGACCTTCCCGGCCGGGATCGGGGTCGCGGTCTTCAAGTACCAGCTGTATCACATCGACGTCATCATCCGCCGGACCCTGATCTATTCGACCCTGACCGGCCTGCTGGCCCTCACCTATCTGGGCTTGGTGATCTCTCTTCAGAGTGCAGTCAGCGTCTTCGGCGGCGCGCGCTCGGAGTGGATCACGGTGGCGTCCACGCTGGCGGTCGCCGCCCTGGTGGCGCCGCTGCGCGGGCGGGTGCAGCGCTTCATCGACCGGCGCTTCTTCCGCCACAAGTACAACGCCCAGGAGGTGCTGGCCGATTTCGCCGCCGCCGCGCGCGACGAGACCGACCTGCACGCGCTGACCCGGAAACTGGCCGGCGTGGTGCGCGAGACGATGGAGCCCGAGAACTTGGGCGTGTGGCTGCGGCCGGCCGCAGACCTGTCGGGTCGCCGGGATAACAGACGCGAGGCCTCATAGTGGGATACGACCCGACAGGTCTAGCGTGAGGATGCGATCATGCCAAGCTGGCAAAACCTCGTCCTCCATCTCTCTCAACTAGGCTTTCGGGCCTTTACCCGGCGTTTCACCGGTCTGGACGTGGCGCAAGAGCGCCGCCAGGCGGCGCTGGCGGAGAAGATGTTCAAGGTGAAGCCATCCGTTCAGATCTCGGCTGTCACCGCCGATGACGTGCCGGCGGAATGGATTACCCCTGTTGGCCCTTTCACCGACCGGGTGGCGCTCTATGTGCACGGCGGCGCCTTCTATTCTGGGTCGCTGGCCGGGACACGCCCAGTGGCTGCCGAGGTGGCGCTGGCCGGCCAGGCGCGCGTGCTGTCGATTGACTATCGTCTGACGCCCGAACATCCTTTCCCGGCGGCGCTCGATGATGCGCGAAAGGCGTATGAATGGCTGCTGGCCGACGGCTTGGCCCCGGAAGCCATCGTGTTGGTCGGCGACTCAGCCGGCGGCAATCTGGCGCTGGCGCTGTTGATTCAACTGCGTGATCAGGGCCGGCCCTTGCCGCGGGCCGCCGTCTGCCTGTCCCCGGCCACCGACCTCACGCTGTCTGGAGATACCTGGACTTTGAATGCGCGTCGGGACCTGTTATTGAACCCGGAGAAAATCCGGGCGGCCATCGACCTTTACCTGCGCGGCGCGGACCCGCGCACGCCGCTGGCCTCGCCGCTCTATGCCGATCTGCGCGGCCTGCCGCCGCTGTTGATCCTGGCCGGGTCGGAGGAACGCCTGCTCTCCGACGCCACGCGCTTCACCGAAAAAGCCCGGACGGCGGGCGTGACGGTAACGCTGGAAATCTGGGACGGCATGCAGCACGGCTGGCATGTCCTGCACGGCTTCCTGCCGGAGGGCTGGCGGGCGCTCGAGCGGGTCGGGGCTTTCATTCAGGACGCCGGCCGCCCATGAAGATCGTCATCACCTCCCTCGGCTCGCGCGGCGATATCCAGCCCTACCTGGCCCTGGCCGTGGGCCTGCAGCGGGCCGGCCATCAGGTAACGCTGGCCACCTCGCACAACTTCACGGACTGGATCCAGGCCCATGGCGTCGGCGTGCACCCGACGCGCTTCAGCGTGCAGGAATTCATGCAGTTGCCGGAGACGAAGGCCGCGCTGCGCAGCCGCAACCCGGTCCGCCAGTTCCGGATGGGGCGCGAGATCATGCAGCGCAGCACCGAGGCGCAGGACGACGCCTGGCGGGCCATCCAGGACGCCGATTTCGTCATCCAATCCGGCACGGGCGTGGGCGCCCTGGAAGCGCACGCCAAACTCGGCCTCCCCGGAGCCTTCGCCTACGTTCAACCGTTCGCGGCCACGCGCGCCTTCCCGTCGTTCTTCCTGGGGCTGAGCCGCTCCTTGGGCGGGCCGCTCAACCGCCTGACCCACCGGCTGGCGCACCAGATGCTGTGGAGCGTCGTCGGCGGGCCGCAGACCAACCAATGGCGCAAGCGGCTGGGCCTGCAGCCCTGGCGCTCCTACGCCGAGATGTTCGCCTACGGCCGGCGCCTGGGCGCCCCCGTCGTCTACGGCTTCAGCCCGAGTTTCCTGCCCAAGCCGGCCGATTGGGACGAGCTTCAACACGTCACCGGCTATTGGTTCCTGGACCCTCGGCCGAGCTGGGCGCCGCCGGAAGACCTGGTCCGCTTCCTGGAGGGCGGTCCGCCGCCCGTGTACATCGGCTTCGGCAGCATGAACCACGAGGACCCGGAGCACAACACGCGCCTGGCCATGCGGGCGCTGGCGCTGAGCGGACAGCGCGGCGTGCTGCTCACCGGCTGGGGAGGCCTGCGGCGCCAGGAGGCGCCCGCAAACGTGCACTTCGTGGACGACGTGCCGCACGCCTGGCTATTCCCGCGCATGGCAGCCGTGGTCCATCACGGCGGCGCCGGCACCACGGGCGCCGGCCTGCGCGCTGGCGTGCCCACCCTCATCACGCCACTGGCGCCCAACGACCAGCCGGCGTGGGCCGAGCGCGTGGTGAAATTAGGGGTTGGGCCGCGCCTGCCCGGGACCAAGGCCCTGACCGCCGAAAAACTGGCCGAGGCTATCCAAACGGCCGTGAACGACCAAGCGCTGCGCGCCCGGGCCGCTGGCCTGGGTCAGGCCCTGCGGGCTGAAGACGGCGTGGCAAAGGCGGTTGCAATCGTCGAGCAGCACGCCGCCCGGCTGCCGAGGAATGGGCATGGGCCGGCGGCGGGGCGTGGTGCGTGAGGCACTGGGCCGCGAGTTGTCATCAGATGGCTTCGTCAAACGGACCAACGGATGAGCCTGATAAGTCACCTCCGTTCCCATTCGCCTATTCGCTTCTCATCTGGTGTTGCCGGAACAGCCTGCCATGAAAATCCTCATCGTCACCCTCGGCTCGCGCGGCGATGTCCAGCCCTACCTGGCGCTGGCCGTAGGCCTCCAACAGGCCGGTCACTCGGTCACGCTGGCGGCGCCCGCGACCTTCGCAGACTGGATCCGCTCGTACGGGGTGGCGGCGGAGCCGGTTCGCTTCAACCCGCAGGCGGCCATGCAACAGCTGGGGAAAGGCCGGGGCGGGCTGCGCACCCTGACGGCGATTCTGCGCCTGCTGCGGGACGGGATGGCCGACGCCCAGGCCCAGGTCTGGGAGGCCGCCCAGAAGACCGATTACTTCATCCAGTCCGCGACCGGAATGGGGGTGTTGGAGGCGGCCGACGCGTTCGGGCGGCCGGGGGCGTTCGCGTATCTCTACCCGTTCGCGCCCACCCGCGCCTGGCCTATGTTCTGGCTGCCGTTCCGGTGGTCGGCCGGCCGGCAGTACAACTGGCTGACTCATCATCTCATGCTCCACCTGCTGTGGCAGGTGGGCGGGCGGATGGCGAACGCCTGGCGTCGGAAGCTGGGCCTGCCAGGCTGGCGCTGGGCGCAGGACAGCTTGGCCCGCGCCCGAACGCTCGGTGTGCCGTTCCTGTACGGCTACAGCCCCAGCCTGCTGCCCAAGCCGGCGGATTGGGATGACCATCAGCACGTCACCGGCTACTGGTTCCTGGATCCCGAGCCCGGCTGGCAGCCACCCGCTGATCTGCTGCGCTTCCTGGAGGCCGGCCCGCCGCCGGTCTACCTCGGCTTCGGCAGCATGAACGCTGAAGACCCGGAACGTCACACGCGCCTGGCGCTGCGGGCGTTGGAGCTGAGTGGGCAGCGCGGTCTGCTCCTGACCGGCTGGGGCGGCCTGGCGCGTCCGGCCGAGCCGGGCGCGACGGACCGCGTGCACAGCGTGGACAATGTGCCGCATGCCTGGCTTTTCCCGCGCCTGGCCGCGGTCGTGCATCACGGCGGCGCCGGCACCACGGCGGCGACCCTGCGCGCCGGCGTACCCGGCATCCTGACGCCGTTCGGCGGCGATCAGATTGCCTGGGCTGATCTGGTGGGGCAAGCCGGCGTGAGTCCGCGGGCCACAGGCATCCAGCGGCTGACGCCGGAACGGCTGGCGGCCGCGATTGGGCAGGCCGTGAACGACCCGGCGCTGCGCGCCCGCGCCGCCGCGCTCGGCCAGGCGATCCGGGCTGAAGACGGCGTGGCGAGAGCGGTTGAGATCATCGAGAGGCACGGCGCCGGGTTACCGGCGGAACGCGCCGGGTTACCGGCGGAACGCGCCGGGTTACCGGCGGAACGCGCCGGCGCCAACGGGAAGGGACGACCCGGTCCATCGTCACAGTCCCAGGCAGGAGCCGCCCCATGAACACCCTTCCGCCCCCGCCCGGCCAACTCTTCGACATCGGCGGCTACCGACTGCACCTGTGGCGGCAGGGCCACACCTCACCTGGCGGCGCTCGGGAGAGGCAACCGATCACCGTGCTGGACAGCGGATTGGTCGGCAACTCGCTGGTCTGGGCCAATACGCTGGCGGCCCTGGCCGCCTTCACCCAAGCCGCCGCCTTCGACCGGGCCGGCTACGCCTGGAGCGATCCCGCGCCGGCCGGCACACCGCGCACCAGCGCGCAGATGGCGGCCGAACTGCGCGCCCTGCTGCGGGCGGCCGGCCTCGAGCCGCCCTACATCCTGGTCGGGCACTCGGCCGGCGCCATTCATACCCTGGTGTACACCGACCTCTACCCCGCCGAGGTGGCCGGCCTGGTGCTGGTGGACCCGTCCCACCCGGAGATGTTCACGCGCGCGCCTGGCGTCCCGGATGGCCCGGCGATTGCCCGGCCTTATCGCGCCATCGCGGCGCTGGGGAGGCTGGGTCTGCTGCGCTGGCTGGGGCCGATCTTGTTGGGGGCGCTGCTCGGCGATAGCCGGCGCCACTTGCCGCCTGAGGCCGGGCGGGCGCTGACGGCCTTCAGCCAGCGTCCGCAGGATTACGCCAATGCCGCGCGCGAGGCCCAGGACGCCAACGAGAGCTTCGCCCACGCCGCCCAGGCCCTGACGCGCCTGGGCGACCGCCCTGTGGAAGTGCTGAGCGCCGAGTGGTGGGCGACGGGCCAGGCCACGCCCATGAAGCGCGCCCTGCTGGGCCTGCACCGGGAGCTGGCCGGCCACTCGGCGCGCGGGCAGCACAGCCTCGTCGCCGGGACCGATCACGCCAACCTGCCCGTGGCGCGCCCGGACGCGATCGCCGACGCGGTGCAGCGCATCCTGAAAGGGCGGCTGGCTTGACAACGCCCGGCTACCCTCAGACGCGCCTGAGCGGCTGGCGGCGCAACATCGCCCGAGCGGTGTGGCTGATGGCCATCGCGCCGATGGTGCTGGCCTTTGTCCTGGGCATCCCGATGCGCTTCAAATTCCTGAGCCGGGTCATGCCGGACGCGGCGGCCGATCCGTTTGACAACTTGATCCCCGTGCCAGACGCGATGGTGAGCACTTTCGCCGGCCACCTCGGCCCGGCTGAGGCAGAGGCCCTGGCGCGGCTGGGCTTTGAGATGACGGGCTATGCCATCGTCATCCTGGCCTTCGAAATTCTGCTAGGCCTGGTTTGCCTGGCGATTGGTTTTCTGCTGTTCTGGCGGCGCTCGGATGATTGGCTGGCGCTGTGGTCCTCGCTCCTGCTCATCCTATTGGGGATAAGCGGCGTTTCGCTGATTGTGCCGACACTGATGACTGTGTCGGCGGTTTGGACCGTCGTCAACCTGCTGGCGGCCCTTGTAGGTATGCTGAGCAACGTACACGTGCTCTTTCTCTCGCCCGACGGGCACATGCAGCCGCGTTGGGCGTTGCCGGTCGCGGCCGGCGTCTCGGGCTACATCCTGGCGCTGGCCGGGTATGTCGGTTGGCTATCCGTCGGCCAGACCCTCAGCCCGCTGCTCCTCTTGATTTTCCCGGTGTGGATCGTCGGCCTCGGCCTGGGAGTCTATGCCCAGATCGTGCGCTACCGGCGCCTATCCACGGCTCAACAACGCCAGCAGACCAAGTGGGTGGCCGTCGGCCTGGCGACGACGACGCTGGGCTTCATCGCCAACGCCTGGCTGCTGTCGCTGGCCGGGCAGGAGCCCGGCCTGCCGCGCGTGCTGTACAGCGTGGGACGCACGGCGACCGTGACGATATGCATGTTGTTCTTCCCCGTCTGCGTGGCGTTCGCGGTCTTGCGCTATCACCTGTGGGACATCGATCTGATCATCCGTCGCACGCTGATTTACTCCGTGCTCACCGCCCTGTTGGCGCTCACGTACTTTTCCCTGGTCCTCGGCCTGCAGAGTCTGGCCACCGCCCTCGGCGGAACGCGCACCGAATGGGTAACGGTGGCCTCCACACTGGCTGTGGCCGCGCTGGTTACGCCCCTGCGTGGGCGTGTCCAGGCTTCCATCGACCGGCGCTTCTACCGCCGCAAGTACAATGCGGCCCAAACCCTGGCCACCTTCGCGGCCGTGGCGCGGGATGAGACCAAACTAAACACGTTGACGAGCAAACTGGCCGGCGTGGTGCAGGACACCATGGAGCCCGAAAGCGTGACCGTATGGCTGAAACTTCGATAGACGAACGTCGCTGGACGCGCGGCGCCTGGCTGACGGTGCTGGCGGCCGGGATATTTATCGCCCTCAACCTGGCGCATGTGGCCTACCGCTTCAGCCTGCCCAGCCTGGGCTGGGTGGTCTGGGACCCCGGCTCAAATGAAGGCCAGGGCCAATTCTGGCTGGTCACCAACGCAGTCGAAGCGCCCTCCGCGCTGCAGCCCGGCGATGTGGTGACGCACTTGGGCGCGCTGGAATTGAGCTCTTATGATGTGATGGCGGCCGACGCCTGGCCGCGCCCGGCGCAATGGCGCGTCGGCGGGCAAATCAACGTGACCGTTGAGCGTCAGGGACAGACGCTGGTCATTGCGGCGCCAGTGGTGCAATGGACTGGGCCGGCCTGGTGGCGGGCCAATGTTCTCGACCCCCGTCAGCTCTGGGAGTGGGTCGTTACGGCGCTTCTGCTCGGGCTCGTGGGCTATACGCTGGCCCATCGGCCGGGCAACCTGGCCGCGCGTTTTCTCTTTGCCGTTGGCCTGGCCCAACTCTCGATCTCGCTGAGCAACACCTTGCCGGACCATCTCGCCCTGGCGCTGGACCCGCCCGGCGCGATCAGCAAAGCGCTGTTCGGCAACATTATCTTCGCCTATCTGCTGGGGCCGGCCTTTCTGGGCTTTGCCCTCACTTTCCCCAGGCCCAAAGCCTGGATCCAACGCCAGCCACGCTGGCTGCTGGCGCCCTTTCTCCTCGGCGCCACCACCATTGTGCTCCTCGCCGTCCTGCCGGCGTACGCGAGTATCGGCTTCGGCCTGACGTTTGCGATGCTGGTGAGCGGCCTGGGGGCGCTTCTCCACTCCGGCGTTACCCAGCGCGATGCCATCAGCCGCGCCCAACTGCGCTGGGCGGTTGGAGGGGTCTCGGTCGGCGTGAGTCTGTTCCTGTTAAACGCTCTCCTGTTTCCGGGCCAACCCCTGTACCGCGAATGGCTGAGCGCTTTGGCGAGTCTCGGTTTCCCCGTCATCGTGTTTTCGCTGACCATCGCCATCCTGCGCTACCGGCTGTTCGACATCGACCTCATCATCCGCCGCACGCTCATCTACTCGCTGCTGACGGCGCTGTTAGCGCTGACGTATTTCGGCCTGGTGATCGGGCTGCAGGGCGTTGTCTCAGCGCTGGGAGGCGCGCGCTCGGAGTGGGTGACAGTGGCCTCGACCCTGGCCGTCGCCGCGCTGGTGGCGCCGCTGCGCGTCCGCGTCCAGCGCTTCATCGACCGGCGTTTCTACCGGCGCAAGTACGACGCCGCGCGCGTCCTGAGCGCCTTCGGCGCGGCCGCGCGGGACGAGACCGATTTGAACACCCTCACCGGCCGGCTGACCGGCGTGGTGCAGGAGACCATGGAACCCGAGAGCGTCGGCGTATGGCTGCGGTCGGAAAACATCGATGACCACCGCCCCTGAGCGCCGCTCGGCGCGGACCCTGTGGATCTGGTTTTTGCTGACCGCCGGCCTCGGCGTGGCCAGCCTTTTGCTCTTCGTCCGCAACGCGGACACGGCTGTGCCGAGCTCCTGGGGCGCCGTCGGCGGCGCCCGCAACAGCGCCGCCGATTGGATCGATCCCATCCAGCAAAGCCTGCTCTCGCCTCTGACCCTGAGTGCCCTGGGGGTCTTGATCCTGCGGCGGCAGCGCGGCCATCCCATCGGGCGCCTGCTCGTCACCCTGGGCTGCGTCTCCGCCCTGGCGCAATTCACCCAGGAATGGGCCGTGTATGGCTACTACACGGCGCCGGGCGCTGCGATTGGCGCGGGGTTGGCCGCCTGGGTGACGAACTGGATTTGGATCGTGCTCTTCTTCCTCTTGCTCCTGACGGCCGCCCTGTTTCCAGACGGGCGCTTCCTATCACGCCGCTGGGGCTGGCTCACCGGCAGCCTTTTGTTTGTCTTCGCCGGGCCCATCCTGATCGCGGCCATGGGCGAGCCGCGCCTGTCGTCGGCCTTTCAGATCGCCAACCCCTTCGTCTCTGGTTTCCCAGAGGCCGTCTACTCGGCGCTCTTCCGCGTCAGCGTGGCGTTTATGCCGATCACGGCCGTCGCGGTGCTGATCGCGGCCATAGTCCGGTATCGCGCCAGCCAGGCGCGCGAGCGCCAGCAGATGAAATGGCTGCTGGCCGGCGTGGCGCTGATGGCGGCGCTGACTGTGGCCGGTTTGGGCCTCAATTTTGGGTTGGGCCAGGACCTCGGCGCTACTCTGGTGAACGCGGCCGTCTTGGGGCCGGCCCTGGGCGTTGGCGCCGCCCTGCTGCGCCATCAGCTCTACGACATCGACATCATCCTGCGCCGGACCTTGATCTACTCGACGCTCTCCGGCCTGCTGGCGCTGACGTATTTCGGCCTGGTGATCGTCCTGCAGGGGACGGTGACGACGCTGGGCGGGGCGCGCTCGGAGTGGGTGACGGTGGCCTCGACCCTGGCGGTGGCGGCCCTGTTTGCGCCGCTGCGCGCCCGGGTACAGCATTTCATCGACCGGCGCTTCTACCGGCGCAAGTACGACGCCGCGCGCGTCCTGAGCGCCTTCGGCGCGGCCGCGCGGGACGAGACCGATTTGAACACCCTCACCGGCCGGCTGGCCCAGGTGGTGGATGGGGCCCTGCAGCCGCAGACCCTCACGCTCTGGCTGAGGCCGCCGACCGAGGACCGGCCGCGGCCCGGGGCGCTTCGTAACGCAGATCGTAACGATCACGGGATGCCGGCCGGGTAGACTGGAGACAAGATGAGCGTTTGGCTGAATTCCCTGTGGAAGAAGCTCTTCGGTCCGCCGGCCGGGTCGGCCCCGGCCGATCCGGCCCCCGCCCCGCCGGTGGAGGCGGGGGCGTCGCCGGCTATCCTGGATCTGGACATCGCGCCCCACGACCCGCTGGCCGCCTACTTCCAGAGCGCGCCCCATCCGGTGGAGATCGACAAGCTCAACTTCGACTCGCCGGCCCTGCGCCAGCTCAAGGCCAACGGCACCCGGCTGGTTGTCCCGCTGGTCAGCCAGGGCGAGTTGATCGGCCTGATCAACCTCGGGCCGCGCCGCAGCGAGCAGGATTACTCGGCCGACGACCGCGGCCTGCTGAGCAACCTGGCCACCCAGGCGGCCCCGGCCGTGCGTGTGGCCCAGCTCGTCCGGCAGCAGCAACTGGAAGCGCAGGAACGCGAGCGCATGGAGCAGGAGCTGCGCGTCGCACGCCTGATCCAGCAGACGCTGCTCCCGCGCGAACTGCCGCAGCTGGCCGGTTGGAACCTCTCGGCCTACTACCAGCCGGCCCGCGCCGTCGGCGGCGACTTCTACGACTTTATCCGCCTGGAGGACGGCCGGCTGGTGCTGATCATCGGCGACGTGACCGACAAGGGTGTGCCGGCGGCCCTGGTGATGGCCACCACGCGCAGCATCCTGCGCTCCGGCGCCCAGCGCTGGGCCTCGCCCGGCCAGGTCCTGCAGTACGCCAACGACATGCTGGTGGGCGACATCCCGCCCAAGATGTTCGTCACCTGCCTGTACGCCCTGCTCGACCCAGCCAGCGGAAACCTGGTGTATGCCAATGCCGGCCACGACTTGCCCTACCGCCGCCACCGCGACGGCGTGGCCGAGATGCGCGCCATCGGCATGCCGCTCGGCCTGCTGCCCGGCATGGTCTACGACGAACAAACCGTGCAGCTGGAACCCGGCGACAGCGTGCTGCTGTACAGCGACGGCCTGGTGGAGGCCCACAATCCGCAGCGCGAGATGTTCGGGTTCCCGCGCCTGCAGGCGTGCCTGACCCAGCATCCCGGCGGCGCCGGCCTGGTGGATTACCTGCTGGCCGAACGGGCCGGCTTTGTCGGCCCGGACTGGGACCAGGAGGACGACACGGCTCTGGTCATCCTGCAGCGCGAGGCCGCCGCCGACGACGGCCTGCGCCCGCTGGCCTCCTTTGATTGGCCCAGCGAGCCCGGCAACGAGCGCCTGGCGATGGAGAAGGTGGCCGCGGTGGTGCGCGCGGCCGTAGACCTGCCGCCGGCGCGCCTGGAGCGCCTGAAGACGGCCGTGGCCGAGGCGACTATGAACGCCATGGAGCACGGCCACAAGTACCAGCCCGAGCTCACCGTGCACTTCGAGGTGCGCGCCTCGGCGACGCGCCTGGCCGTGCAGATCACCGACCACGGCGGCCAGCCCATGCCGCGCGCGCAGACGCCGGACCTGGACGCCAAGCTGGCCGGGCAGCAATCGCCGCGCGGCTGGGGCCTGTTCCTGATCGAGAAGATGGTGGATGAACTCAATGTGACCACGGACGGCCAGCACCACACGGTCGAGTTGGTCATGCACATACCGGAGGCTGCGCATGGCCACCAAGATGCTTGAAACCGCTCTGCGGCGCCACGGCGACGTCGCCATCCTGGACCTGACCGGCGAGATCGACGGTTTTGCCGACGAGGTCCTCAACGCCGCCTACGCCGCGGCCGAGCAGACCGCGCCGCGCGCGATCCTGCTCAACTTCAAAGGCGTCGACTACATCAACAGCACCGGCATCGCCCTGATCGTGGGCCTGCTGGCCCAGGCGCGCCGCGCCGGCCGAAAGCTGCTCACCTGTCACCTCGGCCCGCATTACACCGAGATTTTCCAGATCACGCGCCTGGCCGATTTCATGAGCCTGTATCCGGACGAAGCCAGCGCGCTGGCTCAGGACAGCTGACCGCCGCCGCGCCCTCGGCTGTTCATCACTCGGAGGCCTAATGTCCAAACCCAACCTTCGCCTGTCCGTCCGCCCGCTGGGCGGCGGCTGTTGCGCCATCGACCTCTTTGGCGAGGTGACCGCCTTCGCCGAGAACAGCCTGATGGACGCCTACACGCAGGCCACCGGCGCCGGCGCCACCACCCTGCTCCTCAACTTCAGCGGCCTGGAGTACATGAACAGCTCCGGCATCGGCCTGCTGGTGACGCTGCTCATCCGCGCCAATCGGCACACGCCGCGCCAGCGCCTGCTGGCCGTCGGTCTGAGCGAGCACTACCGCCAGATCTTCGAGCTGACGCGCCTGAACGAGGCCATCGGCATCTACGCCACAGAGGCCGAGGCCCTGGCCGCGTAACAGCCCGTGTGGAGGTCGCCATGACCGAACCTGCCCCCAACCCCGCCCCGCGGGATGCCGGCCAATGGGCCCGGCCCGTGGACAAGCTCAACCTCTCCGGCGTGCAGGCCGGCGGCATCCGCCTGAACGTCGAGGGCCGGCACCTCACCGGGCCGATCCGCGGCTTCGGCCAGATGTGGCAGAAGACTTATTGGGTGCGCCTGCCCGGCGCCGCCGCCGCCCCGGCCGACGTCATCGCGGTCTGGAAGGCCGAGTTCCCGAACTTCTGGCCCAAGGGCAACCGCTTTTACGGGCCGTTGACGGGCATTCGGCCGGGCGAGGTGGCCGTGCTGAACTTGGCCGGCCCGGGCGGCGTCACCGCCCCCGGCGATACGCCCGTTATCGCCACCGGCATCATGGTGATCTTCGCCGACGACGTCTCCTTCAGCTTCATGACGCCGGAAGGCCACATCCTGGCCGGCCTGATCACGTTCAGCGCTCACACCGACGAAGGCGCGACCGTGGCCCAGGTGCAGGCCCTGATCCGGACCATGGACCCGCTTTACGAGCTGATGTTCCGGGTGGGCATCGGCCACAAGACCGAGGACGATTTCTGGCTGGCCACGCTGCGCAGCCTGGCGGCGCGCTTCGGCGTCAACGGCCTGCCGCAGCTGCGCTCGGCGCTGGTGGACCCGCGCGTGCAGTGGTCGGAGGCCAAGAACGTCTGGCAGAACGCGGCCATCCGCACCGGCCTGTATCTGCCCGTGGCCTTGCTCAAGAAAGTTTTCCGCCGCGCCTGAGGCCGCCATGTCTAACCCGCTTCCCCCCGCCCCCGCGCCGCGCGATGCCGCCTTCTGGGCCAGACCGATGACCAAGATCACGGTGGAGGCCGTGCCGGCCGGCGCCGTCAACCTCAATGTCGACGGCCACACCATCGTCAGCCCGCTGCAGGGCTTCGGCGCGCTCTGGCAGAAAACGTACCGGGTGCGCCTGCCCGGCGTGACGACCAGTGCCGCGGACGTGATGCGCGTCTGGAAGGAGAACTTCCCCAAGTTCCAGCCGCCCGGCAACCACTTTTATCCGCCCAGCACGGGCATCGACCCCGGCCGCGTCATCTTCATCGACAGCACCCTGCCCATCTTCCCCGGCCTGCCCGGCCTGATACCGATCGCGGCCGGCGTGGTCGTGATCTACGAAGACGACGAGTGCTTCACGGTGATGACGCCGGACGGCTTCCCGGAGTCCGGCTGGAATACGTTCAGCGTAACGGACGAGGCCGGCGTGCCGGTGGCCCAGGTGCAATCCCTGGCGCGCGCCGCCGATCCCGTCTACGAGTTTGGCATGTACCTGATGGGCGGGGCCGAGATGCAGGAGAAAACCTGGCAGCACGTGCTCACGGCTCTGGCCGCCTACTTCGGCGTGGCCGGCCAGGTGCAGATGCACAAGGTCTGCCTGGACCCGCGCTGGCAGTGGCGCGAGGCCCGCAACCTGTGGCGCAACGCCGCGCTGCGCACCTTCTTCTACCTGCCGGTGGCGCTGGCCCGGAAGGCGCTGCGGCGCTGAGCGCGGCGCTATACTATCCGAGGTCCGGCTGCGCGCTGGACCCGTGTCCCTATGCCTGACTCAGCTGAGCTGGATGCCGTCGTCGTCGGCGCCGGGCCCAACGGCCTGGCCGCCGCCATCACCCTGGCGCGGGCCGGGCTGCGCGTGCGCGTCTACGAGGCGGCGGCAACGGTCGGCGGCGGCACGCGCTCGGCCGAGCTGACGCTGCCCGGCTTCCTGCACGACGTGTGCTCGGCCGTCCATCCGCTCGGGCTGGCCTCGCCTTTCTTCCGCTCACTGCCCCTGGCCGAGCTCGGTCTCGAATTTATCCAGCCGCCCCTGCCGCTGGCGCATCCGCTGGACGATGGCAGCGCCGTGGCCCTGGCGCGCTCCGTGGACGAGACGGCCGCCGGGCTGGGCGGCGACGCCGCCGCCTATCGCCGCGTGGCCGGGTTCCTCAAGGACGAGTGGCAGAAGATCATCGCCGAGTTCCTGGGCCCGCTGCGCGCGCCGCGCCATCCGCTGGCCATGACCGGCTTCGGTCTGCTCGCCCTCCAGTCCGCGCGCGGACTAGCCGAGCGGGCCTTTCGCGGCCCGCGCGCCCGAGCCTTGTTCGCGGGCCTGGCCGCGCACTCCATCCAGCCGCTGGAGGCTTCGCCCACGGCCGCCTTCGGGCTGATGCTCGGCATGCTCGCGCACGGCGTCGGCTGGCCGGTGGTGCGCGGCGGCTCACAGCAGATCGCCGAGGCCCTGGCCCGCCAACTGCGCTGCCTGGGCGGCGAGATCGTCACCGGCTGGCGCGTCGACCGATTGGAGGCCCTGCCCTCCGCCCGGCTGGCGCTCCTGGACGTGACGCCGCGCCAATTTCTGGCGCTGGCCGGGCCGCGCCTGCCCGGCTCTTACCGGGAGGCGCTGACGCGCTATCGCTACGGGCCGGGCGTGTTCAAGCTGGATTTCGCGCTGGACGGCCCCGTGCCGTGGCGCGCGCCCGAGTGCCATCAGGCCGGCACCGTCCACCTCGGCGGCACGCTGCCCGAGATCGCGGCCTCGGAGAGCGCGATCTGGCGCGGCCAGGTAGTTGAGCGCCCATACGTGCTGGTGGCCCAGCAGAGCCTGTTCGATCCGGGGCGCGCGCCGGCCGGCCGGCACACGCTCTGGGCCTACTGCCACGTGCCGCACGGCTCGACCCAGGACATGCGTGGCGCGATCGAGGCCCAGATCGAGCGCTTTGCGCCAGGCTTCCGCGAGCGCATCCTGGCGCGCCACACCTACACCGCAACGGAGCTCGAGCGCTACAACCCCAACTACGTCGGCGGCGACATCAACGGCGGCGTGCAGGATTTCCGGCAGCTGTTCACGCGGCCGGCGGTGCGTTTTCCGCCCTACAGCACGCCGCTGCCCGGCGTCTTCCTGTGCTCGTCGTCCACGCCGCCCGGCGGCGGCGTCCACGGGATGTGCGGCTATTACGCCGCGCAGGCCGCCCTGGCCGCGTTGCAGCGCGGCTCCCCGCGCGCCCTCCCGTAACAACGGCCGCCTCCCAAAACAATAAGCCGGCCCGTGGCCGGCTCGTCATCCCACAGGCGAAGGCGCGGACGGTCAACGCGGCGCGGGCGCGCCGGGCAGGCCGGCGTAGGCGCGCTGCAGCACGCCATAGCGTTTCTGGAACTGGTCCAGCGCGTACTCGGTCATCTCGGCCAGATCGAGGCCGAACGGGATCTGGTCGCCGTAGCGCGCCAGGGCGTCCGGGATCACGCCGATGGCCAGAGGCAGCAAGTCATTCAGCGTGTCGTTGTAGTCATCCCACAGATCCGGTTGAGCGCTGAGCAGTTGGGTCAGCGCGTACAGGCCGTAGGCGATGTGGCGACTCTCATCGCGCTTGATGTGTTCAAAGCCCGCCACCAGGCCCGGCAGGACGCCGCGCCGCTGGCAGGCCAGGAACGCGGCCTGATAACCGGTCTCGGCCAAAACGCCTTCGACGGTGACGTGATACGTCAGGTAGGCCCGCGCCAGCGCCCGCGGGGATTGGTCGGTCAGCAAGGCGTCCAGGGCCTGCGGCAGCCGCTCGAAGAAAAGCGTGCGGTAGTTCGGGCCGTAGTAGTGGTCCTGGTCCACGGGCTGGCGCACCACCTCGGCCAACCAGCGGCTGAACCATTCCACGTGCAGGCTCTCGTCGAAGAGCTGCGTGGTCAGGTACATCTCCTCCTCGCGCCGGCCGCCCAGCCGGCCCACCGCCCACAGCAGCGGCGCCAGGTCGGTGGCCACCGCCTCCTCGCCGGCGCTGAACATCGACAACAGGTTGAGCAGCACATCCTGCTCGGCGGCGGCCAGCGCCGCCCAATCGCGGAGGTCGGCGGCCAGGTCGAGGGCGGCCGGATCCCAGCGGTACTTCTTGGCGAGCTGGTAATCGCGCAGCGGCGGGAGATCGTGGCGCAGCGGCATCGGGTTGGCGTCTCAGAGCGCTCAGGCGTCCGGGTTGTCTAAACGGAATCCATGGCCGCGGACGGTAGCCACGAATTGGGCCTGCGGGTCCACCTCGGCCAGCCGGTCGCGCAGGCGCCGCACCAGAGCATCGATGGCCTGCTCGGAGACACCGGCACCCTGGGTCTCCGGCCAGACCGTGTCGATGATGGCCTCGCGCGAGCAGACCTCGCCCGGATGCGCGAAGAGCAGCTCCAGGAAGCGGAATTGCGGCGCGGAGAGCGGCGGGTCCAGCTCGTGCTCGCCCACCCAGACCCGCCGCGCGGCGCTGTCCAGGCGCAGGCGGCCGGCCGCCGGGCGCGGCTGGGCCTCCGCTTGGGCCAGGACGCTGGCCAGCGGGCTGCCCGCCTGCAGCGGCACGGTGGCTTCCGAACCCACATACGCCAGACGCGCCACCAGGGCCACCTGGATCAGATCGCCGTCCTGCAGCCGCACCCGGCCCTGCACCGGCTGGCCGTTGAGGTGCGTGCCGTTCTTGCTGCCGAGGTCCTCCAGCTCAAAGCCGTCCGGCGTGCGCAGCAGCCGGGCGTGCGTGCGGCTTACCTGGCGGTCCGGAATCACAATATCGTTGTCGGGCTCGCGCCCGATCGTCAGTTCAGATTTAGTGAGCGCCCAGCGCTGCCCGGCGGCCGGGCCGGTCTGGGCAATCACGATGGGCACACGCTCGTCGCCAATCATCATCGGCCTCTATCCGGTTCGAGTTATAATTACCCGCAGTAGCAGGCTGCTCACGAACTGCACAGAGCCAGTTCGCGCCGGAGCTCGTGCCGCCCGCGTGGGGCGGCGGGAAAGCCTGCGCCTCACGCTCTGCAAATACTAACGCAACTGAGGGTCATATGCTCCCGCCACTCCAGGCTGGAGATACGCTGCGCCAGCGGTATAAAATCGTCCGCCCCATCGGACAGGGGGGCATGGGCAGCATCTATCTGGCCGAGGATCTGCGCCTCGAGGGCCGGCTCTGCGCCATTAAGGAGGTCCTGATGGACCCCGGCCTGCCGGCCCGCAGCCAGCAACAAGCCCGCGACCAGTTTTACCGCGAGGCTTCCGTCTTGGCGCGCCTGGATCACCCCAACCTGCCCAAGGTCTCAGACTACTTCGCCGAGGACGACCGGGATTACCTGGTGATGGACTTTGTGCCCGGCCGTGACCTCAAGGAGATCATGGATGAGGCCCGCCAGAATGGGCGCTTCCTGGCGGAGACCGAGGTGCTGGGCTGGATCAGCCAACTGGCCGACGCGCTGGACTACCTGCACCACCAAGACCCGCCGATCGTGCACCGCGACATCAAGCCCTCCAACCTGAAACTCACGCCGCAGGGGCGCCTCAAGCTGGTGGACTTCGGCCTGGTCAAGCTCCTGGCGCCGGACGAGCGCACGGTCACGGTTGTGCAGGGCCTGGGTACCGTCTATTATACGCCGCTCGAGCAGTACGGCGGCGACACCGGCAACACCGACGCGCGCTCGGACATCTACGCGCTGGGCGCCACGCTCTATCACCTGTTGACCAATACGCCGCCGGCCGAGGCCAAGCAGCGCTTCCTGCGGCCGGAGACGCTGCGGGCGCCGCGCAGCCTCAACCCGGCCATCTCGCTGCGGCTGGAAAAAGCCATGCTGTGGGCGATGGCCATGCACCCGGACGACCGCCCGCCAGACGTCGCCACGCTGCGGGACGCGCTCCGCCCGGACACCGGGCCGCTGACCACGGTGACGGACGGCGACACGATCCTGGTTCAGCCGCTGATCCGCCTGCCCGCCCTGACGACGACCATCGACCGCTACCTGGCCGCCATCGCCGCCGGCCTGCTCTTCCTGGCCTTCACGGTCACCTTCCTGCTGCCGCTCGTCCGCTGACGGCCCGCCCCCCGACCTCGCCCATCTGAAAACGCTCCGGCGATCCGGGGCCGGCGCCGGCCGGCGGCCTCGGTCAGCGCGCCGACGTCTGGCGCCGACTCCAGGCCCAGCCCACCCACAGACCCAGCCCGCCGCCCAGCACCACGCTGATCACGGAAGCCAGCCCGCCGAAGCCGGCGCTCAAGGTGCGCGCGCCGGGCAGGCCCAGGGCGAAGAAGTTGTAACCGATCAGCACGCCGATGGCGCCCAGCAGCGCCAGGCGCACGCCGCGGCGCGGCTGCGCGTCCGCGCCGCCCAGGCGGTAGCCGACGAGGAGCACGCCGGCCAGGCCGGCCAGCAGCCCGAAGAAATCCGAGCTGGACACGCGCGGATCGTTCGGCCCGATTGTGCCAGTGGCGGCCGGCGTCGGGGCCAGAGTGGGCGTGGGCGGCACCGGCGTCTCGGTCGGCGACGGCGTGATGGTGGGCGTATTCGTGGGCGGCACCAGCGGCGTGATGAAGAAGATCACGCCGGGCTGGACCGGGATCTGCAGCTTGGTGGAGCGCGCCACCACCGGCACGCTGATGGAGATCTCCAGAAAACTGGGCCGGTCGAGAGTCAGTTCAGCCCGCGCCACGCCGTCGCGCGTCTGCGTGTCGATGAACTCAAAGTCGCGGCTCTCAGCCGTGGTGTACACCAGCATGAAGCGCACCGGCGTGCCGTCCGGCACCGGGTAGCCGTTGCGGTCCAGGAGCGTGCTGGTGCGCAGACGGAGCGCGTCGCCCACGCGCAGGCCGACCTCGGGCGTGGCGGAGCCCGCCGGCGCCGCGGTGGGCAGGTCTGGCAGGGGCGTGTCCGAGAACAGCTCCACGGTCTGAGCCGGGTCCGGGGCCGTCACTTGGATCAGGTCGTAGGCGATGCTCTCCACCGACACGGGCGGGCGCCCGGCCGGCACCAGCTGCCGGAACAACAGCCGCGCCGCCACTTCCACAAACGGCGCGGCCTTGCTGTACAAGGCGTAGAACGCCGTCAGCTTGCTCAGATCGGTGGTGTCCAGGTCATACGGCGCGCCGAAGCTGAAGACGATGGTCTTCTTGGCGCGGACCAAATCCGGCCGTTGGCTCAAGAAGCTCGAGACCAGGTTGGCGTTCGGCGCGTCGACGGTCAGCATGGCCAGCACGATCCAGTCTGCCTCTTCCAGGGCCGTCTCCACCGGCAACGGCGCCGGGGTCGGCGTCTCCGGGCCGGGGCTGGGCGGCGGGTTGGCGCTGGCGTTCAAGTAGGCGGCCAGCTCGTCGAAGCCGAAGCTCTGCAAGTTGCGGGCGTTGACCTGGCCGCTGCCGGCCGGCCCATAGAACTGGAGCACGGCCGTCTCCAGGGCGCGGCGGTCCAGCGCCAGCTCCAACGCGCAGTCCGTGCACTGGCGGCTGACTTTGACGTCGGTGAAGAAAACAATCCGGTCGTCGCGGCTGGGCGGCTCGGCGGCGCGGGCGGCCAACTCCTCCGGTGACGGGCTGATCAGCGTGGCCGCGTCCTGCGCCAGCTCCAGCACCAGGTTGCGGCTCTGGTTGAGCTCGGCCAGGCCGGTTTCCGGGCGCTGCGCCTGCGCCGGAGTGAAATCCCCGCCGTACAGACGCAGCTTCAGGGTCAGAATGCGCGCCACGGAAGCGTCGACGCGGCTGGCGAAGGCGCGGTCCTCGGTGTAACGCTGCGTGAAGTAGGTGATGACGTCGGCGATGTTGCGGAACTGGTCGACGCGCGGGTTCAGGCCGAAGTCGGCCAGGTAGAGCATGTCATTGCCGGCCGTGAACGCCTCAGACACGATCCGGCGCGGCGCGAACTCGCGCACGGTCGGGTCATAGAAGCGCTTGACGGCCGGCGTCCCGAGTGAGTCGCTGATGGCGACGCCGCCGGCGTCGCGCCAGGTCTGCAGTTGCGGCAGCGTCATCAATTGCGCGAAGGCGCGCGGGTCAAAGCTCACCGGGCTGGTGGTCTCGCGGATGTTGCCCTGGAAACCCTGGAAGCGGATATGGGCCGACATCAGAGCGTCGGCGGTCGCGTCCGGATCGGGGGCGTCGCCGGTGACCATGAAGAACGGCACCAGGTCGATCTGGGTGAGCTCCTCCAGCAGTTTGCGGACCGTCGGCACTTCCTGCACCGGGTCGCGGTCGCTGGCGCCCAGGCCCGGAAAGGATTTGGCCACCACCGCCAGGCGCCCCTGCGAGCCGCTGTGAACGCCGCGGATGTAGCTGCGGCCGAGGTTGCCCACCCAGAACGGGTCGCCGCCCAGGGCGCGCGTGCCCAGCGTGCCGGCGGCCTGCGGGCGCGGATTCTCCAGCACGTCCAGGGCCGGGCCGAGCAGCAGGTTGAAGCCCAGCGCGGATAGTTCCGCGCCCGTGATCGTGCCCATGGCCTGCGCCTGGTCCGGGCTCCAGGTGGCGCCGATGGCCATGGCGCTGGGCAGTTGCGTCAGACCGGAGCGGATCTCGGAATAGGGCGCGCCGTCGCCCTCATGGTTGGTGCTGATGAAGAGCGGGATGAAGGGGGGCAGGCTCTCCGGCCGCTCGGTGCCGGTGAGCACGTCGGTGGCCGCGGCCGCGATCGTCTGCAGGCGGTTGGCCAGCGCCAACACCTGGGCCGGCGCGTCCACGGTGTCGGTGATGTTGTCGTTGGCGGCCAGCAGCACCACTCCGCCCACGCGGTACTGCGTGATCAGGCGCTCGATCTCGGAGCCGCCTTCGGCGTCGGTGCCGTAGAACGTCACCAGGAACAGTTGGCCGACCTTTTCGGCCGGGGTCATGCGCGCCATCAACTCGGCCACCGCCGGCGTTTGGGCGGCTGGCCGCGGGAGCGGACCGAGCGCGGACGCCAGCAGGAATTGCAGCACCAGGACCAGAGACAGCAGCCGTTTCACGGCGGGCATTTTACACCACCGCCGCGCCGGACCCGGCGCCGGCGGCCAACGCAGCGCGCGCGTAAGTTTCCACCGCCGCGCTGCCGCCGCGCACCGGGTCGAACCAGCGGATGGCCGGGTCGTCGGCCCGGAACCAGTTGGCCTGGCGGCGGACGAAGACGCGCGTGTCATGTTTGATCAGGCGCACCGCTTCGGCTAGAGCGCACTCGCCGCGCAGAAACGCGCCGATCTGGCGGTAACCCAGCGCCGAGAGCGCCGGCAGCGACCAGCTGTAGCCGCGCGCGGCCAGGGCCTGGACCTCGGCCACCAGGCCGGCCGCCAGCATGGCGTCGACGCGGGCGTCGATGCGCGCGTACAGCTCCGGGCGCGGCAGGCTCAGGCCGAGCTGGGTCACGGCGAAGGGCGGCGGGTTCTTGCGCCGCTGGGCGACGAAGGACCGGCCTGTGGTCAGCGCCACCTCCAACGCCCGGATGACGCGGCGCGGGTTACGGAGGTCGATCTGCGCGGCCGAATCCGGGTCGACGGCGTGCAGGCGCTCCGCCAGGGCGCCCACGCCGGCCCGGGCTAGTTCGGCCTCCAGCTCGGCGCGCAGTTCTGGCGCCGGCGCACCGCCGGGCGCCTCCCAGCCCTCCACCAGGGCGCGGATGTACTGACCGGTGCCGCCCACCACCAGCGGCAGCCGCCCGCGGGCGTGGATGGCATGGATCGCGTCTACGGCCGCGGCCTGCACCTGCGGCAGCGTCCAGGGCACGTCCGGGGTGGTGACGTCCACCAGGTGATGCGGGACGCGGGCGCGCTCGGCCGGAGTGGGTTTGGCTGTGCCGATGTCCAGGCCGCGATACAGGTAGCGCGAGTCGGCCGAAACCACCTCGGCGCCCAGGCGTTCGGCCAGCTCCAGCGACAGCGCCGTCTTGCCGACGGCGGTCGGGCCGATCAGGACGAGCACTGGAATTTTGGAAGGCATGGGGAAACGACTCCGACGCGCACCGGCCGTCGCGGCGCCGGCCTCAACCGGTCACGGCGTTCTCGATCACGTCCACGCGCACCAGCTCGCCGCGCGGCGTGAACTCCACGGCGACAAAATCAATCCGCCAGGCCACGGCCGTCAGGCCGCGTTCCTGCAGGTAGGTCTGGGCGGCCGCGATCAGGTGGCGGCGCTTGCGCGGCGTGACGGAGGCCTCCGGCGTGCCGAGCGCCTGCCCGCGCCGCGTCCGCACCTCGACAAAGACCCAGGTGTCAGCCTGCCGCGCCACCAGATCCAGTTCACCGGCCGGGCAACGGTAGTTGCGGTCGATCAGCTCATAACCGAGGCCGCCCAGGCGTTCGGCGGCCAGCGCTTCGCCGCGCCGGCCCAGCGCCAGGCGGGCGCGCGTCATTCGGCCTCGGACTGGGACCGCGGCGTGAGCCAGCGGCGCACCCGGCCGCGCAGGCGCGCCCAGCCCGTCAGGCGTTGTTGGCGCTCGGCGGCCAGCCGCACGTACTCATCCAGCACCGCCTGGGCCGTGCGGTTGAGGTCGTACTGGCCGGCGCTGGCGCGCGCCCCGGCCCGCATCCGCTGGCGCAGGTCCGGCTCCATCACCAGGCGCATCAGTTTGGCCGTGAAGGCGGCAATGTCCGGCGCACTGAGCAGGCCGTTGACGCCGTCGACGATCGTGTCGCCCACGCCCGGCGACTGGATGCCCAGCGCCGGCACGCCGGAGGCCAGCGCCTCGATCAGCGAGAAGGGATGGACCTCGGTCTGCGACGCGGTCACAAACACGTCGGCCAATTGCAGGTAGGCCGGGACCAGGGTGAAATCGACCTTGCCGAAGAAGCGCACGCGCTCGGCGAAGCCGGAGTGCTCCACCTGGTCGCGCAGGTTCTCCAGCTCCGGCCCGCCGCCGACCAGGGCCAGGCAGGTGTCCGGCCGGGCGGCGGCCACGCCGAAGAAAGCGCGCAGCAGGAAGGCCAGGTTCTTCTCCGGGCTGAGGCGCCCGACGTACATCAGCACGGTGGCGTCGTCGGGCAGGCCGGCCGCGGCGCGCGTCAGCGCCGGCGGGTGTTCGTAGGGTGCCAGGTCGATGCCGTTGGGGATGACCTGGATCGGCGCGCCGACGCCCAGGCCGCGCAGCACTGCGGCGATGCCCGGCGACGGCGCGATGACCAGGCTGCACTGAGCGCAAAAGTTGGGCAGATAAGCGCGCAGAAAGGTCTCGCCGACGGCGTCCGGCACCATGCGCGGCAGGTAGTGCTCGGCGTACAGGTCGAAACGGGTGTGGTTGGTGAAGATGATCGGCTGGCCGTGCGGCTTGCAGTAACGCAAAGCCATGGGGCCGCTGAGAAACGCGTGGTGGACGTGGATCACGTCCATGGTCTGCAGCTTGCGCTCGGCCGGGCGCGAGTAGCGCAGCGACAGGTGGAAGCCGGTATCGTTGACGTTCAGCGGCAAGCCCGGCGAGCGCACGATATACAGCTCATCGTCCTCGTAGTCCTCGTTGCCGAAAGTGAAGACGAAGACCTTGTGGCCGCGCGCCTCCAGCCATTTCTTGTTGAGGGCGACGTAGTTGGTCACGCCGCTGATATTGGGTTTGTACATATCGACCAGCATGCCGATGCGCATCGTCGACCTCCTTTCCGCCTCGAAAATTTGGCGCCGGGATGGCATGTATGTTACACTATTCGCCTGATCCTTGGCTTAATGAGGGAACCGGCCCCGGGGAAACGGCCATGTCACTCGGCAGTATCTTCAAACAAACGGATATCTTCTACGACCTGAGCCAGGCCCAGCTGGAGCTGATCCAGGCGCTGTGCCAGGAGCGGCGCTGCAACGCCGGCGATGTCGTGTTTGAGGAGAATACCGCCAGCGATGAGCTGTACATCATCGTCCAGGGCGAGGTCGATATCCAGGTGGACCCGGCCCTGGTCGGTGACGCCAATGTCAAGCCGACCGGCCCGGTGACCATCGCCACGCTCCGGCGCGGCCAATCCTTCGGCGAGATCGCGCTGGTGGACCAGGGCCTGCGCTCAGCCTCCGCCCGGGCCGCCGCCAACAACACCCTGCTGCTGGTCATCGCGCGTGACAAGCTGATCGGCCTGTGCGAGACCTACCCCCAGCTCGGCTACCGCCTCATGCGCAACCTGGCCGCGGACCTGGCCCTCAAGATCCGCAGCACCGACTTGCGCATCCGCGAAGAACTCCTGTACGGCGACCGGCGCCGCTAGTCTCCAGCCCCTAAGCTCTGGGGACAGGAGACTGGAGCCTAGAAACCGCCCCATGCACGCCGAATTAATCGCCATCGGCAGCGAACTCGTTTTAGGCGAGATCGTCGACACCAACTCGGCGCACATCGCCCGCGCGCTGCGCAGCGTCGGCCTGGCGGTGGAGCGCCTCGCGGCCGTCGGCGACGACACGGACAAGATCGCGGCCATCGTGCGCGAGACGGCCGCGCGCGCGCCGGTCGTCATCACTACGGGCGGCCTCGGTCCGACTGTGGACGACCCCACCCGCGCCGCCGTCGCCCGCGCCTTCGGCCGAGAGCTGGAGTACCGGCCGGAGCTGTGGGCCCAGATCGAGGCCCGCTTCCGCAAGTTCGGGCGCATCCCCACGGAGAACAACCGCCTCCAGGCGCACATCCCGGCCGGCGCCCGGCCGGTGGAGAACCCGGTCGGCACCGCGCCGGCCTTCATCGTCGAACACGCGGGCGGCGCCGTGATCTCACTCCCCGGCGTGCCGCGCGAGATGGAGTACCTGCTGACGCACGCCGTCCTGCCCTACCTGCGCCAGCACTTCGGGCTGACGGGCGTGCTCAAGGCCAAGGTGCTGCGCACCGTCGGCATGGGCGAGAGCCTGATCGACGCCCAGATCGGCGAGCTGGAGAAATTGGCCAACCCGACGGTGGGGCTGGCCGCGCATGCCGGCCAGGTGGACGTGCGCATCACGGCCAAGGCCGAGAGTGAGGCCGCCGCGGACGCTTTGATTGCGCCGGTGGAGGCCCAGGTCCGGGCCGCCCTGGGCGAGTTCATCTTCGGCGAGGGGCAACAGGCGCTGGAAGAGGTGGTGGCGGCGCTGCTGGCCGAACGCGGCCTGAGCCTGGCCGTGGCCGAGGCCGGCACCGACGGACGCCTGAACGCGCGCCTGGCCGTGCTGCCCCAGGCCGCGCAGATCTATCGGGGCGCACTGCTGTTGGGAGACGGCTGCTCGCCGGCCGAGGGCGCCGCCCAGGCGCGGGCCGAGCGCGCGGCCGATTTTGGCCTGGCGGCGCGCGTCACGCGCACGCCGGAGGCGCAGACAATCGAGATCGCCCTGACGGACGCGACCGCGGTGGAGACGCGCACGCAGGGCTACGGCGGCCCGCCGGCCTACCTCGGCCAGTGGGCCAGCACTTCCGTCCTCAACTTGCTGCGGCTGCGGCTGCTCCGCGCCGGCCCGGCCGCACCAGGCGAAACGCCCCGCGCGTGATACAGTTCTCGTGCGTCATTTTCACGCAGGAGGCTGGCCCATGTCCCCCACTGAAATCGCCACGCTCGGCGGCGGCTGCTTCTGGTGCCTGGAGGCCGTCTTCGACGACCTGCGCGGCGTCGTCTCGGTCGAGTCCGGCTATGCCGGCGGCGGGCACGTCCGGCCCAGCTACGAGCAGGTCTGCACCGGCACCACGCGCTTCGCCGAGGTCGTCCAGGTGACGTTCGACCCGGCGGTGCTGTCTTACCGCGAGTTGCTGGACGTCTTCTTCGCCATCCACGACCCCACCACCCTCAACCGCCAGGGCGCCGACGTTGGGCCGCAGTACCGCTCGGTGATCTTCTGCCATTCGCCCGAGCAGCGCGCCACGGCCGAGGCCGTCATCGCCGAACTGACCCGGGCCGGCGCGTTTGCCCAGCCCATCGTCACCGAGTTGGCGCCGGCCGCGCCGTTCTTCGAGGCCGAGGCTTACCACCAGGAATACTATCGCCAGAACGGCCGCCAGCCTTACTGCCAGATCGTCATCGCGCCGAAGGTGGCCAAGTTCCGCAAGCAGTTTGCCGAACGCGTGAAGGCCTGAGGCGCGCCCTCAGCGGGTGCGGTCCGCCAGGGCCGTCTTCACCGCCTCGCTCGCCGGAAACAACCTGGGCTCACAGCGACTTACTGACAACCGATCTCAATCCGCGGTCGCGACCCGATTGCGGCCAGCCTGCTTGGCCTGATAGAGGGCCTGATCGGCCTGATCGATGAGGCTGCCCAGATCCGGTAGCCCGGGCCGCAAGCCGGCGACACCGATGCTGACGCTGACAGAAACGGTGTGCTCGCCGGCCGCGATCGGATCGGCCGCGATGACGTGGCGCAGGCGCTCAGCAATGGCGACGGCCTCCGGCAGTTCGGTCTCGGCCAGGAGCAGCACAAACTCCTCGCCGCCGTACCGGCCGACGATATCGATCTCGCGCACGGTAGTGTGACAGAGCCGGGCGATGACGCGCAGCACGTCGTCACCGGCGGGATGGCCGCAAGTATCGTTGACGTGTTTGAAGTGGTCGATGTCGACCATCAGCGCGCTGAGGGGCCGGCCCAGACGGCGAGCGCGCTCGACCTCACGCTGGCCCAATTCGGCCAGGCCGCGCCGATTGTACAGGCCGGTCAACGCGTCGGTGAGCGCCAGCTGCTGGACCTCGGCCAGCAGCTGGGCGCGGGCGAGGGCCAGCGCCACCTGCCCGGCCGCCTGCTCGGCGCGCGCCAGGTCGTCGGGCGAAAACTGGCGCGGCTGGGCATAGCCGACCAGCACCAGGCCGAGGCGGCGCGGCCCGGCCACCAGGGGCAGGATGAGGGCGGACCGGATCGGCAGCTGCGCCCGGACTTGGTCGGTGAGGTGCGGGCTGGTGAGGGCGTCGGCGATCACGATCGAGCGCCGCTCACGCAGCGCATCCCAGAATACGTGCCGGTCGCGGGTCGGGAACTCCAGCTTCAGGAACTCGGCGCGGTAGGGCTCGGTGGCAGCGGCCGGCGTGAAGTGGCGGTGGTCTTCGTCCCACAACAGCAGGCCGCAGGCTTCAGCCGCGAAAACATCCGCCAGCCGGTCGGCCACTCCCTGCAGCAGCGCGGTCAGGTCGGCGGCCGCCAGGGCGGCGCGCGTCAGGTCGTTGAGACCCGCCAGGTAACGCTGCCGCTGCTGCAGTTCGGCCTCGGTCCGCTTGCGCTCGGTGATATCGGTGAGCATCGCCAGCGCGCCCACGTACTGGCCGGCGCCATCGAGCAGCGGGTTGGTGCTGACGATGGCCCAGAGCGCGCTCCCGTCCTGGCGCTGGAAGCGGAAGTCGTGGCGCTCGCGGATGCCGGCGCGGCGGCGCTCCAGATACACCTCGGCTTCGCGCTGGGCGGCGGCGTCCATGAAACTGAACAGGTGCCGGCCGAGCATGGCCTCGGGCGCGTAGCCGAGCAGCGCGGCCAGTTTGCCGTTGACAAATGTCGTGCGCGCCTCGGTGTCGATCAGCCAGATGCCTTCGCCGGCGGTCTCGACGATCTGGCGATAGCGCGCCTCGCTGTCGCGCAGCGCGGCTTCGGCGGCGCGGCGGGCCGAAATGTCTTGGACCATGCCGATGGCCTGCGCGGGCAGACCGGGCACCTGGGGCAGCTGTGCGGCGGTGAGGTTGGCCCAGACGTAGGTGCCGTCTTTGCGCCGGTAGCGTTTATCCAGCGAATAACTGGCGTGCTCCTGGCCCAGCGTGGCCCGGATAGCCGGCGTCTCCCGCTCCAGGTCGTCCGGGTGGGTGATATCGGCCAGCGTCAGGCGCGTCAATGCCTCGGGCGTGTAACCGAGTAGATCCAGAAAGGCCTGGTTGGCCGAGAGCAGACGCTGGCCGTCCACGGCCACAATCGCGATCCCGAGCGGGCTGGCCTCCACCATGGCGCGGAAGCGGGCCTCGCTCAAGCGCAGGGCGGCGTCAGCGGCCTGGCGTTCGGCTTCGGCCTGCCGGCGCTCGGCCAGGCTGGCCTGCAGGGCGGCATTCTCGCGCTCCACGTAAGCGACCTGTTCGGCACGGCGCTTGAGCAAACCCACCATCAGGACCATCCCAGGATAGGCCAGCACCCACATCAAGACGCGGGCGCCGTTGTCCGCGGCGTAATAGAGAAGCTGTCCGGGGACGGAGAAGTAGTAGGCGGTGTAGGCGGTGGCCAGGGCGGCGCTGAGCAGGCCGGCCCGCAAGCCGCCCGTATATGCGGCGAAGACGACCAACAGGGCAAGGACCGGCGTGGGGGTGGGCAGGTGCGCGGAGGTGCGCGCCAATAATTCGCTGAGCACGATCCCCAGAAGCGTGATCAACGTTATCGTGAGGAACCTCCGGGTGGAGGTCGCAGGCGGTTGCATGCGCCAACCTTCCCAGACCGCGGCGGGCGCAGGCCCGCGCGGCGCTACAAGGATTCTAACCCCGAAGCACACTGGTTAGAGGCGGGGCTGGTTGGGGCCAGCTCCTACCGGATAAGAGGGCTGGCGGCCTCCGCGGCCACGGTCGGCACCGGCGTCAGGCGTTGGAGCTTCCCGTCGATCACCAGGAACGCCGACCGCAACGCCGCACGCTGCTCGGCGTACAGCGCCGCCGGCACGATCACGTCGAGCAGGCCGTCCGGCGTATCCAGGCGCAGGAAGGCTGTGCCGTGGGCGGTGGGCGGGCGGCGCAGGCCATCGGCCACCAGGCCCCCCACCCGCACCCGCGCCCCGATCCGCATTTTGCGCAACTGCGCGTGCGTCAGGCAGCCGGCCCGCGTGAAGGCGTCCTGGCGCAGCGCCACCAGGTGCGGGCCGGCCGTGACACCGGTGACGGCGAAAGTCAGGGCCGCCTTCTGCTCGGGCAGCAGCGGCGCCAGCGCCGCGCGCTCGTCCGGGACTGTGAGGAGCGCGGGCTGTGCCGGGCGGCGCGCCACCTCAAAAGCCTCGGCCAGGTCCCACAACAACTGGCGGCGTTCGCCGAACGGGTCGCAGGCGCCGGCCAGCACCAGGGCCTCGGCCTGGCGGCGCTCCAACTGGGCGCGCCGCACCAGGTCGGCCAGCGAGTGAAACGGCTGCGCGCCGCGCACCTGCACCAGCGTCTCCGCCAACGCCGCGCCGATCCCCTTCACGTAGGCCAGGCCGTGGCGGATGGCCCCGCCCTGCACGGTCGGCAAAGCCAGCGAGGCGTTGACGTCGAAAGGCAGGAAGCGAATCCCGCTGCGGCGCGCCTCGGACTCAAGCACGTGGGCGGGATAAGTGCCGAGCGGCGCGTGGCGCAGCAGGCCGCAGAAATATTCGGCCGGGAAGTGCACGCGCAGCCAGGCCGACCAGTAGACGATGACGGCGAAGGCGGCGGCGTGGGCCTTGCTGAACGCGTAGCCGGCGAAGCCGCGCAGCATCCGCCAGATCAGGTGCGCGGTGGCCAGCGGCACGCCGTTGGCCTCGGCGCCCCGCAGAAACTCCACCCGGAAAGCCTCCAGCGCCGCCTCCGCGTCCTTGCCGCCCAGCGCCCGCCGCAGCACCTCGCCGCGCCCCGGCGTGAAACCGGCCACGTCGCGCGCGATCTTGATCACTTGTTCCTGAAAGACGATCACGCCGCAGGTCTCCTCCAGCGCCGGCCGCAGGCGCGGATGCAGATAGACCACGGGCTCCTGCCCCTGGCGCCGGCGCAGATACGGGCGCACCATGTTGCCCTGCAGCGGCCCCGGCCGGATCAGCGAAACCTCCACCACCAGGTCCTGGAAACAGCGCGGCTGCAGGTGCGGGATGACCGAGACCTGCGCGCCGGACTCGACCTGGAAGATGCCGATGGTCTGGGCCGAGCAAATCTGGGCGTAGACGCGCGGGTCCTTGAAATCGAGCTGGTGCAGCGCAACGGCGCGCCCGCGCGTCTGGCGCACCAGCTGCAGCGTGTCCGCGATGGCGGACAGCATCCGTAGGCCGAGCAGGTCGATCTTGACCAGGCCGAGCTGTTCCAACGCTTCCTTGTCGAACTGGACGACGGCGCGGTCCGCCAGCGTGGCCGGCTCCACCGGGATCAGCGCCGCGATCGGCGCGCCGGTCACCACCAGGCCGCCGTTGTGAAGGCCCAGGTGGCGCGGGCGGCCGCGCAGACCTTCGGCCAACGCCATCAGCGGCCGCCACTCCGGCGGGAGCGCGGCCAATTCCGGGCGCGCGCTCAGCGGGCGTTCTTCGGACGGCCACTCACTCGGCGGCGGGCCATCGACTCCAGCGGGCGTTTCTAATTCCGGGGCTGCGCCGGCCTCCAATTGCCGCGCCACCTGCTCCAGCGTCTCGGGCTTAAAGCCCAGGGCGAAGCCGGCATCGCGCAGCGCGCTGGCGGCGCGGAAGGTCACGTAGGTGCAGGCCATGGCCGCCCCGCCGGTGAGCGCGGCGGAGGCGCGGCCCCAGCGGTCGTACACGTACTGGATCACGGTCTCGCGCCGGGCGGCGTCGATGTCCAGGTCGATATCGGGCGTGCCGCCGTGCTCCACCGAGAGGAAACGCTCCACCACCAGCCCCTGCCCGAGCGGGTCCACGGCCGAGATCCCAAGCAGCCGCGCTGCCAGCGAGTTGGCGGCCGAGCCGCGGCCGTGGCACAGGATCTGGCGCCGGCGGCAGAAGGCGACGATGTCCCAGACGATCAGGAAGTAGTTGGCCAGCCGCAGCTGGGTGATGAGGGCGAGCTCTTTCTCCAGCCAGGCGCGCGCCGGCTTGAGCTGGCGCGGGTAGAGCGCGGGCAGGGCCTGCTCGCAGAGCTGGCGCAGATAGGCCTCGGCCGGGATGCCGGCCGGCGTCGGATACGCCGGCAGCACCTGCAGCCCGCGCGGCAGGTCGGCCTGGCAGCGCGCCGCCACCTCGTTGGTGCGGGCGACGGCCTCGGGCAAATCCGCGTACAGCGCGTGCAGCGCGGCCGCGGAGCGCAGGAAATACTCATGGTTGGGCCGCAGCGGGGCGGCCGCGGAGCGGAGCGCGGGCAACGGCCGGCGCGTCTGAACCGACACGAGCACATCCTGCAGCGCGGCGTCGGCGCGCGCCAGGTAATGGACGTTACCGGTGGCGACCGGCGGCAGGCCGTGCGCGTGCGCCAGCTCGGCCAGGGCACGGCTGAGCTTGAAGTCGTCGCGGCGCAGGTTGCGCTGGACCTCGACATAGACGTTAGCGCGTCCGAAGACGGCGACCAGCGCCCGCAGCTCGCGCGCGGCGCCGGCCGGATCGCGCCGGAGCAGACGCTGCGCCACGCGCCCGCGCCGGCAGCCGGTGAGGCAGAGCAGACCCCGGGCGTGCGCGGCCAAAGCCCCGGCCGGCAGGCGCGCCTGGCCTTTGGGGGCGTTCAAGCGGGCGAGCGTGATCAGCCGGCACAGGTTGGCGTAGCCGGCCGGCGTCTCGGCCAGCAGCGTCAGGTGCGCGTCGTCGTCCAGCGTCAGCTCGGCGCCCAGGATGGCGTGCACGCCGGCGCGGCGCGCCGCCGTGACAAAAGCCGGCAGGCCGTAGACGGCGTCGTGGTCGGTGAGCGCCACGGCCGGCAATCCCAGCGCCGCCGCGCGCTCCGCCAGCTCGTGCGGGAACGGGACGCCGTCCAGGAGGCTGTAGCAGGAATGGGCGTGCAGCTCACAATAGGGGCCAGGCGCGGTCAAGGAACCATTCCCCGCTGATCAAGTCCTGAAAAACGTTGCGCAGCGAGCCGTCCGCCAGCTGCAAGCGGAAGTAATCCCGGCGCACCGGGCGCTCCCACCAGCGGCGCTCCTCGCGCCAGCTCTCGTCGACCGCCAGGACAACACGCGCCAGCCCGCCGTAGCGCAGGCGCGCCGGCCGGCCGAGGTCGTTCAGGTCCACGTCCACGCGCAGCGGCAGCGGCGGGCCGAGCAAGGCCGCCACCCGCACCACGGCCTCGCCGAAGCGGTGGACGAGGCCGTGCAGCGTGGCTTCCAGGCGCGTGTGCTGAGCGCCGGCGCCGGACTGGGCCTCGGCCAGGGCGCGCTGGCGCAGCCCGAGATGCCAGGAGCGCAGCGGGTAGACGCTCACGGCCACGCGGGCCACGGGTGCGGCCAGCGAGAGCCGCCCCAAAAGTTGCGCGGCGCTGCGGGTCAGCCGAGCCTCGTCCGAGGTCGGCGGTTTGAGCGCTTGGCCGATCTCATATACCCGGCCATCATCGCCCAGCACGGCCAACTGCAGCGCCTCGGCGTGATAGCCTTTGGCCGTCAGCGCCCGGCTGAGTTGATGGCACAGCCGCGCCGTCACGTTCAGCACGTTGGCGCGCGCGCGCAATGGCTCAAGGAAAGAGCGCGAGCGCACCAGGCGCAGCGGCGGCACATCCGGGTTCACGGGCCGCGGATCGAAGCCGCGCGCCAGCTCGTACAGGCTGGACAGCTCCGGCCCGAACTGGCGCAGCACGGCCGCCTTCTTCAGCGCGGCCAGATCACCCAGCGTGTGCAGATCCAGCAGCAGCAGGCGCCGCCGCAACTCGCCGGGCAGATGCGGCAGCGCGTCCACAGGCAGCGGCGCCAGGAAGGCGGCCTCCGCGCCGGCCGGAACCACGCTCACGCCTTCCATCTCCGCGCGGCGCGCCGCCTGGGCCGCCGTGAATTTGCCGGAGGCCAGCCCCACCCGCACCTCCAGGCCGCTGGCCGCCGTCGCCGCCGATCGCAGCCGCGCGGCTACGTCTTCATCGTCAGCGCCCAGCCCGCGTGTGTCCACAAAGAACTCGCCCAGGCCCACCGTCTCGACCGCGGGCGAGCAGTTCTGCAGCGCGGCCTGCAGCGCGCCGTGGGCGGCGTGATATGCCATTTCGTCCGGCCCAACCACGCGCGCCCCGGCCAGCCGCTGGCGCGCCTGCTGAAGCGGCATACCGGGCTCCACCCCGGCCTGGGCGGCCTCCGTCGAGCAGGCGAAAACGGTCTCGCGCTCCACCGGGTGCGGGATCAACAGCCGGCCGTCGGCGGCGCCCAGCCCAAGCCGCGCCCGCTCGATCTGGATTGGCAGCGCCTCCGCCCAAACACAGGCAATCCGTAAAAACACGTCTTTACACTATCAAACAATTGTTCTAGTATATTAACCAAGACAGTTTTTGGTTAATAGCCCGGCTGGCCGGGCGCGGGGAGACACACGACCCTATGAGCGACTTCATCCCGCTGGAGACAGCGGCCGAGATCAGCGGCTTACACCCCAACAGCCTGAAGCGGCTCCTGCGTCAGGGCGTCATCCGCGGCTTTAAAGCCACCGTGGGTGGGCGTCAGCGCTGGCTCGTCTCGGTGGCCTCGCTGCGCCAGTACACCGATCCGATGACGGGCTGGCTGCTGGACCAACCCGGCCCCAAGTTGTTCCTGCGCCGCCAGCGCGGCAACGACCGCTGATCGTCTCCGCTCGCCCTGCCCCCGCGTCGCCGACAACACAAAGACCGCCAGTGGTTCGCCACCGGCGGTCTTTGTGCAAGACGAGATCGACTTATCTCAGCGCTGGATGACCGGCAAGAAGACGCCGTAAGGCGCGCCGGCCGGCCCCACCAGCGCGCTGGTGCCGGCCACCGGATGCCGGGTTACGACGCCGTCGGTGCCCACGTCCACCAGCCAGTACCACCACGTTCCGGCGCCCGGCGGCGTATCGGTGTAGGCGTAGAGGCCGCCGTCGAGGCTGCCGCCCGGCATGGCGGCGGGCAGGAAGGTCAGCGTCTGCGCCTGGGCAAAGTCGTTGACCGCGGCGCGATACAGCCAGAAGCCCAGGTGATCCACCTCGGTCGCGGTGGCCCAACCCAGCGTCACCTGGCTGTCCGTCACCGCCTCCACGCCGAAGTACAGCAGCGTCACCGCCGTCGGCGTGGTGGCGCTGTTGGAGACGTTGTTGTTCGGCGTCGGGTCGGCGCCGTTGTGGCCGTCGTCCGTGATGTGCGCCACGATCGTGACACCGGGCGACCCGCCAATCGGCCACGGGTCCGCCAGCTGCACGGTGTACGTGAACTGCCCGCCGCCGCCCACTACCAGCGTGCCGATGACATACGTGCACAAGCTGCCGGCGGTGTTGTCCGGCACGCACGTCCAGCCGGGCGCGCTGCTCCCGGGCAGGAAGACCGTGTTGACGGGCACCGTCACCGTGATCAGCGTGCCGGTGGTGTCCTGATTCCCGGCGTTGGTGTACGTTAGCGTGTAGGTGAGCGTGTCGCCGGGCTGGACGGTGGTCACGCCGCCGTTGCCGATGTGGACCTGCAGGTCCGGGCCGGCATCCAGCGGCGTGGTGCGCGTGTAGACGTTGTCGGCCGGCGTCAGGTCGGCCCCGCCGGCGCCGTCATCGCCGATGACGACGGTATTGGTGATGACGTCCACGCCGGCCGCAATCGGCGTCGTCACGGTGAGCGCGAAAGTCGTGCTGCCGCCCCCGCCCCCGCCCGACACTGAGCCGATCGTCAGGCCGCAGACGGTGCCGGCCGGCGCGCCATCGGCGCAGGACCAGGCCGCGCCGCTGGCGGCGGCGTTGAAGGTGGTGCTGAAGGGCACGGTCTCGGTGATGGCCACGCCGGTGGCCGCGATGCTGCCGACGTTGGTGTAGACGAGCGTGTACGTCAGCACCCCGCCCGGCACCGCCGCGCTGGTCTCACGCTTGGTGATCACCAAGTCCACCACCGGCACCAGGACGGTCGTATCCGCGCCGGCGTTATCGCCGGGCGTCGGCTCCGGCCCGTTGGCGCCGTCATCGGTGACGGCGGCGGCATTCGTGATCGAGAACACGCCGGCCGGCAACGGGTCAGCCACCCGCACCGTGACCGTGCGCGTCACAGTCAGCCCGCCCCCGCCCAGGCTGAAGCCCGGCCAGGTCACCACCCCGCCGGCCTCGGCGCCGCTGTTGCTGGCGGACAGGAAGGCCACGTGCGCGGGCAGCGTATCGGTCACGCTGACGCCGGTCGCGCCGCGATTGCCGGCGTTGGTGATGGTCAGCGTGTAGGTGAGCACCTGGCCCGGCGCGGCCATGGCCAGGCCGTCGGTCTTGGTGAGTTGCAGGTCCGGCGCCGCATTCAGAGTATCCGTGTCTGTGGCGGTGTTGTCGCCAGGAGTCGGCTCCGGGCCATGCCCGCCGCTATCGCTGACGCCGGCGGTGTTAGTCAACGCCAGCGCCCCAGCCGGGAGCGGGTTAGCCACCTGCACCGTGACCGTGCGCGTCACCGCCGCGCCGCCGGCCAGGCTGAAGGTCGGCCAGGCCACCACGCCGCCGACCTCGCCGCCGCCGTCGCTGGCTGACAGGAAGGCCACGTTGCCGGGCAGCGTGTCGGTGACTGTGACGCCGCTGGCCGTGACGTTGCCGGCGTTGGTGACAGTGAGCGTGTACGTGAGCACCGCACCAGGCGCCGCCGCCGCCACGCCGTCCGTTTTGGCGATCTGCAGGTCGATGTTGGAGACCGTCACCGCGCTGGACGCGGGCGCGGTGTAGTCGTTGACGCCGCCGGAGCCATCGCGCTCACCCGCGTCAACGCTCGGCAACGATGTCCAGGCCAGAGTGGCGGTGTTGGTCAGCACGGCGCCGACCGGGTTGGCGGCTGCGACCGTGGCCTGATACAGCACGACAACGGAATCGCCGCGCGCCAGGCCGGGCACGCGCACTACCAGCACCGGCGCCCCGCTCTCGTCGAAGGTCCCGGTGGGCGTGATAACGCCTGAGCCGGCAACGAAGTCCAGGCCGGCCGGCAGCGTATCGGTGATGACGACGTCGAACGCCTCGGCGGTGCTGGCGACGGCGTGGGTGAGCGTGAGCGTGAACGACAGTGTTTGCCCCAGCGTCGGCGCCGTGGTGCTGGCCGACTTGGCGAGCGCCAGCACCGGCTCGACAACCGTAGCCGTGACCGGGCCGGCGCTCACGGGCGTCCCACCTGTCACCTGCGCGCTGGCAGTGTTGGCCAGCGCCCCGGCGTCTTGATTGCCGATCACATTGCGCACGCGCGCCACGACGCGCAGCGTGAAGGAGTTGTTGGCGGCGACGTTATCGCTCACCACCGTCGTCGCGCCGAACGTGAACGTGGCCGGACTGCTCCCTGGCGCGCTCACCATCGGCGCCGGCAACACGCCGTTGAAGCTGGCCGCGTCCACGGTGCCGGTGATGAAGTCGAGCCCGGCCGGCAGCGTGTCGGTGACCACCAGGCCCGGCGTCGTGCCCTCCGGCAGGGTGACCGCCAGCGTGTAGGTCAATACCTCGCCGATAGCCACGGAGCTGCCCACGGTGTGGGCGGCCGAGGTGGCCTCCAGCACCTTGGCCAGCGCGAGGCCGGCGGTGGTGAACGATTGAGTGACCGGGCCGGCGCGATAGTCGTCCACGCCGCCCGTGCCGGTGCGCTCATTGGCGTCCGGGCCGGGCTGGCTGGTGTAGCGCGCCTCGGCCGCGTTGGCGATGATCTGGGCCGGCGTGACGCTGTCCTGGATCACGGCCGCGTAGTCCACCACCACGCCCTCACCTGGCAGCAGCCGGGCCACGGCTACGTTGACCAGGTTGCTGGTAGACGTGTCCGTGTAGGCGCCGCCGGCGCTGTGCGTGACCGTGAGCGGCGTCAGCAGGGCGAGCGCGGACGGCAGCGTGTCGCTGAGCACCACGTCGTAGGCGGCGCTGGCCGTGATCCCGGTGGTGTTCGTCAGCCCGATCCGGTAGATCACCAGGCCGCCGGCGTCGGCCGGACTGGGCAGGCTGAGGATGGTCTTGGTGATCGTCAGCGCCGGCTCCACGATCCGCGCCGTCACCGCGCCGGCCGTGGCAGTGGCGCTGCCCGTGCGCAGGTTGGCGTTGTTGGCCAGCGAGATGTTCCACTGGTTGCCGGCCACGTTCGTGACGATGGCCTGCAGGCGCAGCGCGAAGGCATTGTTTCCGGCGACGTTGTCGGCCGTGGTCGTGATCGGGTGGGAGAAGGTGAAGACGACGTTCTGGCCGGCGACGCTGACGACGGGATCGGCCGGGTCCAGCGTGCCGTTGTAGCCGGACGCATCCAGCGCGCCGGAGCCGGCCACGTAAGCCAGGCCGGCCGGCAGCGTATCGGTTACCACCAGGCTGGCCGCCGTGCCCTCCGGCAGAGTCACCGCCAACGTATAGGTCAGCACTTCGCCGACGGCCACGTCACTGCCGGCCGTGTCGGCGTTGGAGGTGCCGGTCAGCGCCTTGGCGAGCGCCGGCCCGCCGAGCGTGGTGTTGACCGTACTGGCGGCCGTGTAGTCGTTGACGCCGCCCGTGCCGGTGCGTTCGCCGTCGGCGGCCCCGCTCGCGCCCGGCGTGGTGGAGTTCGTGCTGTTGGGCGTGGTGCCGGTCCCCGGCAAGCTGGTCCACGCGACCGTGGCCGTGTTGCCGAAGGTCTGGGCCGGCGTCGCCGTATCGCGCAGCGTGGCTGTCACCGTGATCAGGGCCGTCTCGCCCGGCGCCAACTGGCTGAGCGTGGCGGTGAGCGTCTGCCCGGCGACGCTGCTGCCGAAGGCGGCGCCGCCCGGCTCGCTGTGCGTCAGGCCGACGAAGTTCAGGATGCTGTTCAGCGTGTCGGTCAGGACCACGTCGAAGGCGGTCGTGCCGTTGGCGCCGCCGGTGTTGGTGATCCGCACAGTGTAGGTGATCAGGTCGCCGGCATCCACGGGCGCCGGCGTCCCGCGCGTCTTGCTCACAGCCAGCGCCGGCTCAGAGACAGTGGTCGTCACGACGTTGGACGTGGACAGATCGGCGCCGCTGATGCGCACCGTGAAGGTGTTGGTGAGGTTGGTCCCGGCCTGCACGGACGCGCCGTTGCCCACCAGGGCGTTGAACTCCAGCACCACGTATTTGGGCGTGGTATCGGCCGAGGCCGTGAGGTTGCCCAGGCTGAAGACCGGCACGGTGGCGGTGCCGGTGATGTTGGCCGACGGCAGCGTAAAGACCGGCGCGGTGGTCGTGATGGTGGCGCCTTGAGCCAGCTGGGCGCCGGCCAGGCCGGCGTCATCGGAGGTCAGCTCTGTGCCCGTGGGCGAGACCAGGCCCACCAGCGTCGAGCCGTCGTTGAGGTAGGTGACGCTCACCGGCAGCGTATCGCGCAACTGAAAGCTGGGCGAAGAGCCGTTGGCCAGCAGCACCTGCATGCGGTAACGCACGATCTCGCCGACCACGGCGCGGTCGCTGGCAGCGGTGGCGGCCTCCGAGGTGGCGACGATGCTCTTGGTGGGCTGGTGCAGGATGACGCTGACCGCGCGGGAGGCGTTGGCCCGGTAGGTGTTGGCGTTCCCGCCGGTGTCGGCGGTGTTGCCGGTCCGCTCGACGACCAGAGTGTTGTGCGGCGAGAGGCTGGTCCCGACGCTGCCCGGCAGGCTCGTCCACTGCAGGTAGGCGGTGTTGGTGATGACCTGGCCGGAGACGACGTTGGCGTTGAGCGTGGCCTGGAACGTGAAGCTGCCGGCCGCGCCCGTCGCCAGCGAGTTCCAGGTGGTGGTGAGCGTGCCGCCGGCCTCCACCAGCGTATCCGGCGGCGCGGCGCCGGCGCCGGCCAGTGAGCCGTTGACGTAGGTCATGTAGGCCGGCACCACGTCGGTGAGCACGGCCTCGAAGGCCAGGGCGCCGCCGGTGTTGGTGGCCGTGACCGTGAAGGTGATGACGTCGCCGGCCTGACCGGAGGTCGGCGCGGCCGTCTTGGACAGCGTGAAGGCCGGCTCGGCCAGGGTGACATTGGGGGCCGAGGCCGTGCGGGAGTTGCCGGGCCAGGTATAGGTGACGGCATTGTTGCGCTGCTGGCCGGCAACGTTGTTGGGCGAGCCGGTGGTGTTGAGCACGCCGACGGTGTAGGTGAGCTGCAGCGTCTCGGCCACGGCGTTGTCCGTGTCGCTGTTGGTGAGCGTGCCGAAGTTCAGGCGCAGGTCGCGGCCCTGGTTGGCGGCGCCGGCGCCGTTGTTGGTGACAACGGCCGCGGCCTGGATGGCCGCAAAACCGCCGGGCACGCTGGTGGTCAGGGCCGCCGATGCGCTGACGGCGTCCAGACTGACGAAGGCCAGGCCGGCATCGAGTGTATCGGTAAACAGCGCGCTGGGCGTGACGCCCTCCGGCACCGTGATCAGCACCGTGTACGTGATCAGCTCGCCGATGGCGACGGTGTTGCCGCTGGTATGCGCGCGGTCCGTGCCGACGATGATCTTGGCCAGGCTGGTAGTGGTCGTGGTCAGCGTGGCCGTGGCCGCGGCCTTGTAGGTGTTTGCGGCCCCGCCCGGCCCGCCGGTGTCGCCGGTGCGCTCCACCGAGAGGGCGTTGTGGACGGATTGCGGCGCGGTCACGTCGCCGGGCAGACTGGTCCACTGCAGGTTGGCGGTGTTGGTGATGGCCTGGTTCGGCGTGACCGTGCCGTTCAGGGCCGTCGCCAACTGCACCACCGCCGACTGGGCGGCGGTCAGGCTGTCCCAGGTGACGGTCAGCGCGCCCGTCGTCGTGATCAAGCTGCTCGGCGCCACGCCGCTGGTAATCGCCGCCGTCACCACGCTCACGTTGGACGGCAGCACATCGGTCACGACGATATTGAAAGCGTCCAGTGTGCCCGTGTTCGTGACGCGCAGCGTGTAAGTAATCGGGTTGCCGGCGTCGCCGGTCACCGGGGCCACGGCCTTGCTTAGGGCCAGCGTCGGCTGGACGACGGTGACGTTCACGGCGTTGGTAGGCGTCAGCACGCCGCTGACCTGGGCGAGGTTGTTGAGCTGCGTGTTGGTGACATTGCCGGCCGTGTTGAGGACCACGGCGCGGTAGACCACGTCCACGGTCTCAGTAACCGTGTCGTCGCGGTCGGCGTTGAAGAGCGCACCAAGATCGAAGGTGACCGAGCCGCCGCCGACCGCCACGACCGGATTGCCCAGGCTGGCGAAGGGCACGGTGCTGGTGAGGGCGGCTGGAGCCGTGATCGTGACAGCGTCCAGGAAAGCCAGACCGGCGTCGAGCGTGTCGGTGATGAGCACACTCGGCCAGACGCCTTCCGGCACGGTCAACTGGACCGTATAAGTCAGCACTTCGCCGATGGCGACGTTAGTGCCGCTGGTGTGAGCCTGGTTCGTGCCAGACAGCGTCTTGACCAGCCCGGCGCTCTTGACGGTGGCCGTGGCGGTGTCCGTGCGCCCGCCCGGCACGTGGTTGGGGCCGCCCTCCGAACCGGCGTAGTTGGCCAAGGTGCTGGTATTGACGAGCACCTGGTCCGGGTTGACGTCCGGCCCGAGCTGCAAGTCGTAAGTGATGACGATGATGTTCAGGCCGTTGGTCAGGCTGTGCGCCTGGCAGGCGCCGGCGCCGAGGCCGGGGTCCACCAGCTTGATCCCGCCGCTAAACAGGTCGGCGGGCGCGGCGGCGCTGCCATCCGGGCGCGTGTAGCTCGGTGGCACGGCGGCGCTGTCGCCGTAGGCGACGCGCAAGTTAAGGCCGCTGGGCGGGACCACGAAGCCGGGCACGAGCGTGTCCGAGATGACGATGTCAAACGCGCCCTGGCTGCTGGTGCCGGTGTTCTCGACCACGAGCGCGAACGTCACCCGGTCGCCGGCGTCCAGGCCGGTCACGTCGCTGTCGATGGGGCTGGCCAGCAGATTGGTGGAGTTGATCACGCCGCTCCAGCGCGGACCGGCGCTACCCGGCGCCGTGAAGGTGACGGGCCCGGTCGGGTCCGGCAGGAAGAGCGCGTTGGGGTTGTCGGTGGCGACGGCGGCCTTCTTGTTGATCAGGGCCGGCTGGGTCAACTCCACCTGGACGATGGCGTTGACGACCTGGCTGCCGGCATTGGTAGTGCCCTCCGTCACGTTCGCCTGGTTGGTCAGGAAGAGCTTATCGGCGAAGGGCGCGTTGGAGGCCTGCACGGTCAGGAGCAGGTCGATCTCGGACGAGACGTCGAATGGGTTGTCGTAGTCGGCGTAGGCGAAGACGACGGTGTTGCTGACGGGATAGGTCGTCATCACCGGCACCACCGGCGTCGGGCTGCCCGGAACGCGCACATCGAGATCGTGATAGGTATCGGCCGGCCCCAGACAGACAGTGCCGGGCGCCGGCACGCCGCAGATCGCATTGGTGTACGTCATCACGCTGGGGGCGGAGAAGATCGGCAACGGCAGGAAGTCGGTCAGGGTTGTGGCCTCGAAGTCGCTGGCCGGCTGGGTGTAGCGCAGGCGGTAAGTCACGGTCTCGCCGGGGCTGATTCTGACGTTGCTGCAGACGTCGCCCGGGCAGACACTACCGTTGACGGCGTAGATCGTCTTCTGCAGCGTGCCGAAGGCGATGGAGAGGCTGGTCCCGCTGCCATCGGCCTCGCCGCTTCCGGTGGGCGCGAAGGTGGCCGGATTCAAAACGTCGCCGCCGACGGTTGCGGCATTCGTCAGGATGTCGCCGTGATCCACCGACGGATCGCCGGACGGATAAGTGTCGCTGAAGGTCTGCTGGATCACGGTCCGGAACTTGAGGCGCCCGGTGGTGGGGCCGTCGTTGTTCAGGCTGCAGTCCGGCGGGTTGCTGCCCGCGGCCGGGTCGATACAGCCGCCGACGAAGCGCGCCAACTGGCCGCGCGTGACGGCCTCAGCGGTCAGGCGGAAGACCACAGTGGTGGAGCCGTCGGTGGCGGGGTCTGGGTCACCGGCGATCTCGGAGACATCGACGGTGAAGTTGGCGGCTGCCAGCGGCGCGACGGTGAACGTGTAGCCGTTGCCGTTCAGCGCCAGTGTCGGCGTGAACGTGGCGTCGAAACGCTGGCCGTCCGAGAAGGTGTCGGTGATGACCACCGAGCCGAAGGCGAAATAGTCCGAGACCTGGAAATCAAGCGTGTACTCGAGCACGTCGCCGGGCGTGTTGGGCGCAGACAGGTTAGTCACGCCCTTCTGCAGGGTCAGAGCCTTGTCCGCCAGGCTATGGCAGTTGGGACAAGTGGCCGTCGCTACGGCCGGCGTGTCGCGGACGTCCAGGGGCGTCCAGGTCCCGCTGGCTTGGGCCGCGTTCACGGAGGCCGCATCGTCGGCGGTGGCCGGGTCGATCACATTCCCGCCGCCCGCGTCCAGACGCGGCACGAAGAACTCAAACGTCAGCGCGGCGTCGGCGGCCCCGGGGCCGCCCGTGACCGACGGGAACTGGACCACCAGGCTGCCGCCCGGCGTGGCCGTGGTGGGCGTGAGCACAACCGTGGAAGTGGGCGTCGCGCTGACCAGGGCCACAAACTGGACGTTGCTCGGCAGGGTGTCGGTGATCAGCAGGTCGGTCAGCGTCTGGCCGTCGGCCACATCCACGCGGACGGTGTAGCGGCGCGGGTAGTTGGGGCCGGTGGCGGTCTCGCCCTCCGGCGCGTTGGCGCTTTTAGTGACGGCCAGCAGGGTTGGCGTGACCGGCTGGCCGGGCCAGGTGGCCGGATCGGTGTTCGTGTGGCTCAGGATCGTGGCGTCGCTGCAACACCAATCGTTGGTGGGCGTGGCGCCGAACTGGAAGCCGCCGCGATAGTGGATGTTCAGCGCCGTATCGACGTCGGCCAGGTCGCTCAGGTGGGCGTTGACGGCAACCACGGCCGCGGGCTGGCCAGGCGTGAACGAGCCGAAGGGCAGCTGCAGGACGACCAGCGTGTCGCCGGCCGGGCCGCACACTTCCAGGGGCGCGCCAGTGCCCAGCGCCACGGCGTAAGGATGATCCACACAACCGATCGGGTCCGGGCCGGGAAAGGTGAGCGTGACAGCTGTCACCGCCTGGCCCAGGTACGTCGCGCTCAGGAAGTCCACGCCATCATCGATCTCGACCCCGGCGCCGTCCACGCCCGTGGTCGGGAAGACAAGATCGATAAAAGGCCCGTAGCCGGTCTCATCCGGCGAGCCATTCACGAAGGAGGCCATGAAGCTGAAGTCGCTTCCCAGCGTGACGGCCCCGGGCGCGGAGACCGACACAGCCGGGGTTGGCGGCGTAGCCGCCTGGGCGGCCGGCGTCGGCCCCAGGGCAGCCAGGCCGCCAGCCATGGCGACAGCGGCGGCTAAAGCGATTCGGCCGGCAAGGTGAAGATAGAAGACGAGTCGCGACATGCGTTCACCAGGAGTTGTGGAGCGACAGGATAGCATTACGTCTACTATAGACGCCCCTGCAGCCAGTGACAGGCTGACCGAGTTGGTATTGGTGAGGAGGCTGGCGCTTAAGGCTGAAGGGCGAGGGTGCGGTCAGCCAATGTGGCGCCGTCGGGGGCGGACAACAAGACGTGATACCAGCCGCCGTTCTGAAGGACAGCCGGCTGTAGGCCAAGGGCCTTGACCTCTGCCGTGGTGAGGCGCGTGAACACAAGACGATAGCCCAGGCCGTTGCGGTAGTCCTCGAGCACCTGGCCGGGCTGGGCCGCGCGCCACTCGGCCAGCTCCACCCAGCCCATGAATTCGCCGGTCTGCGGCTCGCCCTCCAGGCGGTAGAACGCCAGCGCGCCGTTCGGGTACCGGAACGTCGCCAGGAAGTGATCGACGTCGAGGCGGACGATGGCCGACGGTGAGGGCGTGAACGTCAGCGTGGGCGTGGCTGTGGACGTGGCCGTGCTCGTCGCGGTCGGGGTCGGCGTTGCGGTCGCGGTCGGGGTCGGCGTTGCCGTCGGTGTGGCCGAGGGAGTGCTAGTCGACGTCTGGGTGGCGCTCGGCGTCAGCGTCGCCGACGGCGTCAGCGTGGCTGTGGGAGTGCGCGATTGGAAGGCCGCAGTGGTCGCGCGCGCCAATTGCGTCGGCTCGAAGTAAAGCGTGTAGCCGCCGAACGCCGTCGCCAGGCCGGCCAGGATGAGCACGCCCGCGACGAGCAGCGCCGCGCAGCCGGCGCTCAACGGAGGCCGGTCGGTGTACTCGCCGCTGAACTCCTGGACCTGGGCGGCCTCGGCCGCTTTAAGGCGGGCCGAAAACTTGTGCTGGACCGGGCCGCCGAACAGCCGCGCCCGGCGGGCGCGCACGCCGGCCGTGATCGGCTGCGCCTGGCCCGGCGGGATGACCCGCTCCGTCTCCGGCGGTTGAAAGGTCAGATGGCCTTCCGGCGCGTGCCAAACCACCGTGAAAGCGGTGGGCGCGTTGCCCTGGTTCTTGACGTCGAGGTGGACCTGGCCGGCGTTGGCTGCGTCGGGCGGCAACGCGCCCAGAAAGGCCACGAAAGCGCCGACGCTGAAGCGAAACGGCGCCGCGCCGGCGCTGTGCGAGTAGTAGCCGACGGCGCGCACAGTCAGCGTGTGCCGTCCCGGCCGGGTGGTCGGGAGGCGCGGCGGGCTGAGGTTGAAGCGCACGCGTTCCTGGCCGCCCGGCCCCACCTGGACCGGGTCAGGCAGATCTGTCACCCAGGCCGCCGCATCGCCCTCCACCAGCAGCTCGAAGTAATCGAGGCGCTCCGTGTGGTTGGCGATGAGAACGTCAACGGGCGTGGCTGTCCCCGGCTGGGCGACCACGTGCGTCGTCAACACCTGGACGACGACCAGGTTTTCGGGCTGTCCCGGCATGCCGCTATTTAAGGGTCAGAGTGGCCACTGCGGAATTGGTGTTGGGGCCGCCGCTGGAGACGACTTCGCCCGGGCCGAAAATCACGCGCCCGGACTGCGCCGCGCTCACCGTCACCCGCAAGGTGCAGCGGCCTCCGGCGGGGATGACGCCCCCGCTCAACCCCAGAGTACTCTGAAGCGGCCCGGCCGCCAAGTCCCCGCCGGGGCAGGTCAGCCCGGTGTCGCCGGACAGCGCAAGGCGGAATGGCTCCAGGCGCTTGCTGAAGGTGACGCCGGTCAGGTCGGCTGGGCCTGGGTTGGCGAGCGTGATCGTGAGGGTGGCCGTCAGACCGGCCGAGAGCGTGTCCGGGCTGAACGCAACAGCGACGACCGGGCGCGCCAGCACGCGCAGCTGGGCGCTGGCCGCGTTGCTGCTGGCGCGGCGCGCGGCGTCCGAGACGGCGCCGGACGGAAAGGTCAGGCCGTACACGTCGCCGCTGGGCGCCGTAACGGCGACCACAATGGCGCAGCCGCCCTGAGGCGGCAGCGTGCCCAGGGTAAGCGTGAGGCGGCTGGCGTTGGCGCTGACCGCGCCGCCGCATTGGTCCGTCTCCGGCTCGCCGGCGATGACGAGCGGCGCCAGGTCATGCGTGAAGCCCAGGCCGCGTAAGACTGCCTCAGAAGTGTTGGTGAGCGTGATGATCAGCTGCGCGGACTCAGTGTCGGCCACAAGCGTGGGCGAGAAGCCGAGCGTCACGGTCAGGCGGCTCGCTGGAACGGTGCTTGTCTCCGTGACAGCCGCCCCTCTGTCGGCCGCCGCTCGGTCGGCCGCGACCGCGTCGCCGGAGGGCTGGGCGGTCCGGGTTGGCGCCGCCGGCGCCGGTTGGTCCAGGCTTGAACTTGAGGGCGGCGTGACGGCGGCGTCCGCTGAATCGGCGGCCTGGGTGGGCGGAGCCGCTGGCGGCGCGGTGGGGTCCGGGCCGTCGGTGGGCGTGGCCGGCGCAGTCGGGGTTGGCGCGGTCACGGCCAGGGCAGGCGGCGCCGGCGCGCGGCCGGGGTCCGCGCCACTAGACAAACCGTCAGCGCCCGGAGCGGGACTGAGCGGATCGGCGCGCGGCTCAAGCGCGGCACCGGCGCCCAGCCCGCCTCCGGCTTCCCGGTCCGGGCCGAGGGCCAACTCCGCCACATTGCTCAAGCTGTCGGCGGTCAGCGCGAACGCCGCCGGCGCCTGTTCGATCAACGCCAGCGGCGCGGCCACCTCGGCGCGAAGTTGAGCCGCGCCCTGCCGGATGAAGAAGAGCATCAACAGCCCACTGCCCAGGACCAGGGCGGCGCCGCTGGCCAGCGCCCCGGAAATCCAGGCCGAGATCCGAGCCTGGACGAGGACGCGCCCGTTCAGGACGCGCCGCTGGTCATCCGGCCCGGCGACCTGGACGCGGTAGGCCCGAGTCCGAGCCTGCCCCAGCCAACGCGGGCGGCGCGGCGTCACCTGGAATTCCACCGCCGCGTTCTCGCCCGGTTCCAGCTTCAGCCGCACCGCCTCCGGCTGAAAGCGCAGCGCGTCCTCCGGATCGGCCCAGGCCACACGGACGGGCGCCGGCGTGTTGCCGCGGTTCACGATCACAACGCGCCCGGCCTGGAACGGCTCCAACTGCCGCGGGCGGAGCGCGGCCTGAACGTCGCTATACGCGCCCACCGACAGGATCAACCGCGCTTCCGCCACAGCGCGCGGAGCGCTGGCCGCGCTGACCCTCAGCCGCACCAGATGGCGGCCGGCCCGGCTGGCCGGCGCCCGAGGCGGATGAAATTTGAGCCGGAACTCGTGCTGGCCGCCCGCGGCGATGCGGACAGGTTTAGCCGGGCTGGTGGACCAGGCGGCCGGCAGTCCATCGCTTCGGAGCTGGTACTCTTCATCGGCGAAGCCGGGGTTGCCCACCACCAGCACCGCCTCCACGGTCTGGCCCGGCACGACGGCGAGCTGGGGCGTGATCAGATGCAGCCTGAGCGGCCCGGCGCTCGCGGCCGGTGCGCTGACCGGGTCCGCGTCGGCCTCAGCCGCCGCGCTCCTGGCCAGGAGGCGGGCGGCCGCCTCGCCGAGCAGCCGTCCTGGCCGGATGCCCGCCGGCAAAAGCGCGGACACAGCCACCGCCAGAGCCGCCGCGTCCGGGTAACGCTCGGCCGGGTCCAGCTCCAGGGCGCGGGCGACAACGTACTCCACCGGCTCGGGCAGCTCCGGCCGCAGCCGGCGCGGCGACGGAACCGCCTGGGCGAAGCGGCCCGGCCCCAACGCAAAGGGCAGCTCCCCGGCCAGCAACTCGTACACCACCAGGCCGAGCGCGAACACGTCGGTGCGCGCATCCGGGGCCTGGCCGGCGGCTTGCTCGGGCGTCCGCCAGCGGTCGGCCTCCGTCCGCGAGGTCGCGGCGCGCCAGGCCGCCAGACCGACGTCCGCGAGGCTGAGGTCTTCGGGTTGAACAGCCTCGGAACGCCAGTGGCAGTTGCCGGGATGCACAGCCAGGTGGAGCAGGTTGCGCTGGTGGAGATGGGCCACCGCCAGACACAGGGTCCGCGCCGTCTGCAGAGCTTCGGCCAGGTCCAGCTTTTGCCCGGACGCGCGCAGTTCGGCCAGGACTTGGTCCAGCCGGGGGCCGGCGAGATACTCGCTGACCAGATAGGCGTGCGGGCCGATGAGCCCGCACTCCAAGACGCGCGCCAGGGTCGGCGCGCGCACGCGCACGGCGCTGCGGGCCTCACGCAGCCAACGCTCGGAGTCCGTGTCCGACGCGGCGGAGGGCAAGTCCAGGACCCGCACCGCCACCGGACGCTCGAAGCGCAAATCCTGAGCGCGGTAGACGGCCCCGAGCGCACCCGGCCCCAAGCGGGCCTCCAGGCGGTAGCGCTCCAAACGGTCGCCGGTGTCCGCGGCCAACATGAGCGGGCCGCTTCAAACGCGGCGCCGGCGGACCCGGCGCAGGGGCAGCGCGCCGGCCTGGCTGCGCCACACATCGGCGGGCGGCCAGCGATAGCGCGGGGAGAGGCGTGGCGAGCGGCCGAGGGAGGCTGGCGCGGCGGAGGCAGCCGACCGGCGGATGACCGGCAAGAAGATCTCCGGCACGCCGGTGCCGACCAACACCAGGCGGGTAGTGGCGATGTCGCGGTTGACCGGGCAGGGCTGCCCGGTGACGGTCAGTTTCACCGCATACACACCGCTGCGGTTGAAGGTGTGGACGTCCACCTGGCGCGTCGCCGTCACGCCGTCGTCGTAATCCCAGGTATACGTCAGCACGCCGCTGCCTGCGCTCAGGCCGCCCACAAACGTGATCGGCGACCGGACGGGCACGGTCGGGTTGGGGCTGGGCGTCAGCGTGATGCTGGGGTTCTGCGGCCAGATGCACGTGGTCGGCCGGATCTGGAAGGGCGGGCTGACGCCGACGCCGAAGGCGCGTTGAACCGGGCCGTGCGGGTCCTGCGGCACGGCGAAGACCCGGAAGCGCGCATCCTGGCCGACCGCTTTGAAAGTCGTGGCATCGCTCTGGGCGTCCCAGCAGAATGTCCCCTGAGCGCCGGTCCGGGTGGCCACAGTGACCGTCACCGGCGTCGCCGGGCAGGCGCTGTCCGCGGCCTGCGTGGCGGGGTACCAGGTGCTGCCGCCATCCACGGAGAACGTGAAGCTGATGGGCGCCAGCGGCACCGAAAAAGACAGGCGGCCATCATCGGGATCGTAGACACGGTACGTGATCGGGATGACGCCGCTGAGCAGGTCAGACGACGAGTAGGCGTAGGCATCCGCCGTGCGCCCCGGCCGCTCCACGAACACGTAGAGCGGGTTGTTGGGCAGCGGCATGGCCGGCAGGTACTGCGCCGCCGTGTTGGACAGGTGCGCGGCGGTGATGAAGGTGTTCTCGTAGACACCGCTTTGGCCGGCCTGCTCGCTGCTGGCGGCCAGGTCCAGGTCGCCGTCTCGGTCGGAATCACCCCAGGCCAGGCCGGACGTCGCACCGCTGACGGCGGCCGTCCACAGCCAGATCAGGCGCGGGTCACCGCGCTGGCTGTTGAGGTTAGCGTACACGCGGTCCGGCTGGCCGGAGTTGCCGACGGCCAGCTCCGGATAACCGTCGTTGTTCCAGTCGCCCCAGGCCAGGCTCGTAGTCGTGAGGACATCGGTGATGGACCACGCGGGCGCCGCGCCAAATTGGCCGGCCGCCAACTCAGATTGGTTCTCGTACAGGTGCACGCCCTGCCCTTCGGTGCCCACGGCCAGGTCGGCGTCGCCGTCGGCGTCATAGTCGCCCCAGGCCACGGCCGTCGTCGAGAACACGGCCGAGCTCCACACGGGCGTGAAGGCGGCGTTGTCGTGTTCCTTGCGGTAGATGACGGCCGGACCGTTGTAGAAGGCCGCGGCGAAGTCCAGATACTGGTCGCGGTCCAGGTCGGCCCAGGCCAGGCCGCGCACATCGCCGGACTCGGTGGACGTGAACTGCGGTGTGGCGGCCAGGGCCGTACCCTGGTTGAGGTAGAGCACGATCGGGCCGTCGCTGCTGGCGACCAGAAGGTCGAGCCGGCCGTCGCTGTTGGCGTCGCCCCAGACCGGGCGATGGTTGGGCGGCGCGGGCGCGGCCGACCAACTGGCCGTGGTCTGGCCGGCCAGGAAGACGCGCACGTCGAGCGTCGCGCCGATGGCGAGATCGAGCTCGCCGTCCCCGTTCACGTCGCCGAACGCCACGCGGTGCGGGCCCAGCCCGACCGCGTCGAAGGGCAGTTGCTGCGCCGGCGGGAAGACGCCGTGGCCGTCGTTGAAGCGCACGACGCTGTCGATGCCGGGCGGCGGCCCGGCCCCGAAGAGCAGGTCCAGCCAGCCATCGGCGTTGGCATCTCCCCACACCACCGCGCCGGCGGCCGGCAGTCCGGCCACGGGGCCGCGCAGCCGGCTGAGGCGCGGCACAAAGACGTCGAAGAGCTGGCTGCGGTCGTCGATGTTGGCCAGGGCCAGCACCGGCCCGCCGCGCAGGCTGGGCTCCACCACGCGCACATCTTCGCTCTGCGCCGGGGTGCTCATCTGGTGATCGGCGACGGAGTCGAACGCCCCGGTGGCGGGGTTGAGGTAGACGCGCGGCGGTTGGTCGACGGCGAACAGATCCAGCCAGCCATCGCCGTTCAGGTCGCCCCAGGCGGCGTTGATCCGGCGGAAGCTCACGTCGACGTAGAGATCGCCGTCGTTGCACGGCCGGTTGGGCGGTGACGGGAACGTCGTCACCATGGTGGCCTGCGCGCCAAAGGTGATCACGGCGGTGTCGGTGATCGTGGAGCGGTAGATGTCGGTCAGGCCGTGGAAATGGTCGTAGAAATCGAAGACAAAGAAAGGCGGGATGTTCAGGCAGTAGTCGAAGAAGAAGTCCTGGATGTTGGCGGCCAGGTCCAGAAAACCATCCCGGTCATAGTCGCCCAGGGCCAGCCCGGACGGGTCGGCGGAGGCGCTGCCGATGGTGAAGACCTGGGTGTCCGTCAGCACATCGCCTCGAAACGCGAACAGGCTCCCGCTGCCGCCCGTGAGCAGGTCCGGCGAGCCGCCGTTGTTGACGTCGCCGGCCGCCAGGGCGGCTGTATAGCGCTCGCTCAGGCAGGTCGGGCTTAGGCGCTGCCCGGCCCCGTTGTCCGAAAGCCGAACCACGTAGCAGGGCTGCGCCCCATCCGTGATCCCGATCAGGTCCACGCCGACCGGCACGGCGCCTCCGCCCAGGTCGGCCGCCTCCACGTTGCGCAGCACAAACGTGGACCCGCGCGTATCCGCCGCAAACGTCTCGCCGCTCAGCCGATAGACGCGGATGAGGGCGCTGACGCCGTCGAGGGCGACCAGTTCCAGTTGTCCGTCGTAGGGGATATCGAAGTCCAGCCACTCCAGGTCCACGGTGCGCGCCTCATCGTTCCAGAACTTCACTAGGCGGCCGGCCTCGTTGCGGTAGACCGTGACACCCAGGACTGAGCCCAGGGCCAGGTCCAGGTCGCCGTCCCGGTCGAAGTCGCCCCAATCCATGCTGTTGGTGCCGCCCACGTCGGCGGACAGCCAGTTGGGCGCGTCTGAGATGCTGGCCTGGCCGGTGGAGGGCACGGCGGCCCGGACCCGGGCGGTGACCACGCTGCCGCCGGCCGCGTTGGCGAGGTTCTGCTTGTAGATGACCTCGGCCCGGTTGGTGATCAGGCCGCCGTCCGGCTGGCCGATGACCTTGCCGGACAGGGTCAGGCTCTGGCTCTGCCCGCCGTTCAGCACCGGGATGGTCCACGAAATCTGGCGCGTCACCGTGATGGTGGTGGTCGCCACCTGAGGCTCGGACACGCCGGGGACGATGACGGTCGTGGTCACCACGTTGACCACCTGGACCGGGTCGCCGCCGACTGTGTACGTGATGGTGGCCTCGTCCAGGGCGTTGGGCGGCAGGGTGTCGAACACCTGCAAATTGGTGGCGGCCGGAGAGCCGGGCGGATTGGAGATCGCGATCGTGTAAGTGATGTAGCCGCCGTTGAACACCAGCGCGGGCGTGTAGGTGTTGGTAATCACCAGCGTGCCGGCCGCCAGCGGCGCGTCCGGCGTCTCCGCTTCAGCCGTCGGTTCAGGCTCAGACTCGGTCTGGGCCTGAACCGGCGCGAGGCCGGCGGCCAGCCAGTTCAGCCCGCCAGCGGCCAGGAGGCCGTTCAGCCCGATCACGGCCAGGAGAATGAACAAGCGCGAAGTCTTCATGAGCGCCCTGCCCGATTGCGGAGGCGGCGCCGCTGGAGGAACCCGGCCGGCGGCGCCAACGCCAGGGGCGAGCGCAGGCGCGCGGCCGGGCACGGCGGCGTGTTCCAACTGCTGGTGCTGGGCGGCGTCTGCTGCGGCGCGCCGTTCTCGTCGATGTAGCGCGCCACCACGTAATAGGCCATCCCGCAGGTGGAAAGCGGATCGTCCGCCTGGAAGTGCGGCGGCGGCCCCGGCCGGATCGTCGGCGGCAGGGGATTGCCCAGCTGCAGGAACGGCCCGCCGCCCACCGAGCGGTAGACGACGAAGTCCGTGATCAGGCTCAACTGGTTCAAGTCATACGTCCACGAGATGGCGGCCGTGGTCGTCAGCACGCCAGTGACGTTCTCGGGCGCCGGCGGCACCGGCTTGGGCTTGAAGCGGATCTCCACGAAGAGCTGCGTGGTGACCCCGGCGATGTTGCTGGCCGTCAGGATGAAGGTCCCCTTCTGCGCCGGGCTGAAGAGCCGGGTGCCGGACGGCAGGGGCAGATCGCTGGTGATCTGGTTCGGGTCCTGCAGCCGGAACTGGATTGTGTTGGCCACCTGCCAGGTGAAGGTGAGCGGCGTGTTGGCTTCGACGGCGTAGATGCGGGCGTTGGCGGTGGCGCTGATCGTGGACACGCTCGGGCCGAGCACGTCGAAGAGCGAAATCAACGGCGCCGGCGGCGGCACGGTCGCGGTCGGCGGCGGCGTCCCGGTGGGCGGCGGCGTGGCTGTCGGCAGCAGCAGGAACTGCTTGGGCTCGGCGTCCGTGCACAACGCGCCGTTGCAGGCGCGCAGCTTGAAGAAGCCGGTGGCCGTGGCCGACACCAGGAACTCGGTGGCGGTGGCGTTGAGCGGGACGACGACGTTGTCGGCGGTGGTGAGCTCCAGGCGCGTGACCTGGCCGGTGGTCACCCAGGTGACCTTCACCTGCCCGCCCGGCAGCGCCTGCGGCGGCAGTATCTGGAAGCTCGTGATCACGGGCGGCAGCGGCGCCGGATTGACTTTCACTTCCTGCGTGGCGCGGACCGTGACGCCGGCGCTGTTGACGGCGATCAACGTGTAGACGGTGTCCTGGGTCGGTTTGGCCTCGGTCGAGCCTTGCGCGCCGAAGTCGCCGGTCAGCCCCTGGATCGTGACCTTCTCCACGCCGGTGACCGACCACTCCAGCCGGACTGTCTCGCCGGCGGTGATGACGAGCGGCGCGGCCACAAAGCGCCCCAGCCCCGGCGTCGGCGGCGGCGTGGGGGTCGGCTCCTGGACCACCACCGTCAGCGACTGGAAGACGGGCGTATCCGGCCGGTATTTGTTGTAGGCCTGCAGCACAAAGCTGGTGGTCGTCTCCGGGGCCAGCAGGCGGCTGCCGACATGCTGGTCGGTCGGCAGGGTCTCGGGCGCGTCGTTGATGCGCAGGACGAGCGTCTCGGCGCTGTCCACCTCCCACAACAGCGTGGCCGTCTGACCGCGCACCAGCTGAGTGATGGGCGTGCCGGTCTCATCCACCAGCGCGAACTTCACGATCTCGGGCGGGACGGCGCCCACCGTCACCCGCAGCGTGCGCCGGAACTCGCCTTTGAAGCGCATGAATTCCTGCAGCCAGGGCGGGCTGACCTGGGTCAGGAAGTTCTCGGCCGCCAGCGTGTAATTGGCCGAGAAAGCCGGGCTGACGGTGCGCGAATCGCGCCGGGCCACGGCCGTGTCCGCGAGCTGATCGTCTGGCGGGTCCGCCAGCAGCCGCACCTCGGCAAAGGTGGAGGCCTGCCAGTAGAGCGTGAGGCTGTCCCCGCCCTGGATGTTGACGCTGTCCTTGACCACGCTCAGCTGCGGGTCGTCGCCGAAGTAGGCGACCGTCGGCCAGAAGACCACGATCACGACGCCCGCCAGGAACGCGGTCAAGCTCAGCAACAGCAGCAACAGCAGCCACAGGTCGATCAGCGGCCGGCTGCGCAGCGATCCCTGGCGGGTCTCCTGGCCCTGGGGCGCGGCCACCTGGTTGGCCGTGACCTTGTACGAGTACAGGCGCGGGCGCAGGGCTACCACCTGGCGCTGGAGCGGTGTGGCGTGCACCACCACTTCGGCGGCCTCGGCGGGCCGCAGGCGCAACTCGGTGGGCCGGCCGCGCCGGGTGGTGCTGCCCGGCAGCTGAAACTCGAAGACACAGGCGTGCTCGGTGTCCTCGGCGTCCAATTGAAAGACGGCCTCGGCATTGCCGTAGTTGGCGAGCGTCAGCTTGGTCTGCGCGGCCGGCCGGCTGTACGTGGTGGTCTGGTCCGTGGGCGAGAGCTGCCCGACGTCTGGATCGTAGTACGGATTGAGCGTGAGCGTGGCGCCCAGCTCGGCGCTCTGCCCCGGATATTGCGGTGAGGTGACCCGGAGAAGGAAGTGGTGCGGGCCGGCCAGGCTGGTGGGCTGGCGCGGCGCCGTGAGGGCGAAGGCGATGGCCTGCGGGGCGCCGACGTACAGGTTGACCTCGCGCGGCGAGAAGGTCACCCAGCGGCTGTCCAGGCCGACGACCTCGAAATCAAAATTGGCGACCCGGTCGCCGCCGTTGGTGAGCGTGAACGTGCCGGACGCCGTCTGCTCGACGTCAATGGTCCACTCGCGCTGGGGGAGGTCGACCACGATGACGTCGTTAGGCTTGTCCGGCGGCCGGACCTGGAAGCTGGCGACGCCGAACATGGGCGCGGCCGCAGTTCCTGCGGCGAGTGCAGTTCCTGCGGCGAGCGCGGCGCTGGCCGCCGAGGCCGGGCTGGCCGCGGCCTCCGCCCGGCGCCGAGGCGGTGGCGGCGGCGGGACAGACTCCACCAGGATGAGCGTGTAGCCGCCCACCGCCACCGGCTCCCACAGCGGCCAGGCCTGCGCGCCGCCGCCGTCAGCCAGGTCCACACGCCGGTAAGGCCTCTGCCGCAGATCGAGCAGCGCCCAGAAGGCCGGGACCTGCCCGTCCGGCAGGCAGATATCGTTCTGTGAATCGCTACCCAAGTTGAGGACGCCGGACTCGGAGCGCAGCGCCACGAACCGGACCTGGCCCGCCGGGTCAACGATCTCGAGCTGGTCCAACGGCGCTGGCGTTTCCGCCGACATAGCGTCTCCCAACCCACCCGCTCTCAACCCAACAACGCCGGCCCCCACCACCACACCCAGGCCAACCCCAGAAACAGGCCCGTCCAGGCCAGCCAGGCCAGGCCGGGCAGATAGAGCGCCCAACCGAGGCCGCGCGGAAAGCGCAGCTTGGCCTGCCGCGCTATCTGCGGCGCCTCCCGGCTGTCGGCTGAGCGCGACAACACCTGCAACGAATAGGCCTGCGCACCCGGCCAGCGGCGCGGTTGGACGAGCAGAGGCATTGTGAGCGACTCACCTGGCGGCAGCGCCGGCGTGGGCACCCAGCCGTCCGCCGGAACAGCAGCCCAGGCCGCGGCCGGTGCGGTGGATGGCTGGGCTTGTGGCCGCGCCGCATCCGCGCGAACACCGGCGGCCGGCCGGGCCGAGCCGAGGCGGTTGACCGTGTGCTGGGCCTGCTCCACCGTGTATTGGGCGCGCGTCAGGCGCGTCCCCAGACCGATCAACCCGCTCCCCCAGCCGCGCGGCAACAGATAGCCCAGGCCGATCAGGGCATCCGCAACGAGGCGGGCCAGCCCGCCGCCAGTCCGGGCGGCCGTGGCCGGCGGCATGGGCGGCGCGGCTGGGGCGGCCCGGGTCGCGGCTGGGGCGGGCACAGGCGTCGGCGCCGGCGCGGCGGGCTGCGGCAACAGCCACTCGCACAACAGCGCGGCTTCGTCATGCACGACGCGCAGCTCAAAGCGGCTGGAGACGTTGCCGGTGTTGACGATCTCCACCGCGCAACGCTGGGCCAGGCGCCGCCGTTGCGCGACCAGGGCCAGGATCAGCCAGAGCAGGCTCAGGCCGGACAGCAGCGCCGCCAGCCCCAGCACGACGTCCTGCGTCAGGGGGTCACGCCAATCAATCATGGCGCCCTCTGGCCGCGCGCGCCGGCCGATCCGTTGCCCGGCGGCACGGTCACACGCAGCACGTGGTTGTAGTAGGCGGCCAGACGCGGACGCAGCGTCACCTCGGCGGCCTCGGCCGGGTAGGCCGCCGGCGCCGTGGCGCGAATGAGGACCGTGTGCTCGCCGGCCGGATAGCGCGGGCTGCGCGGGTGGTACAGGCGGAAGCTAACCTCTTTCTCCGCGCCCGGAAAGAGCAAGGGGCCGGGCCCGATCTCGACGCAATCCGGCGGCCAGCCCAGCACGTCCAGCCGGAACTGCACGCTGGCCTGCTCGCCGGCGTTGCCCACCGTCACCGAACCCTCCAACGGCCGGGCCACCGCGATCTCCAAGTCGGACAAGTTGAGACGCAGTTGGATTGAGCGCGCCCCGGCCGGGCGCCGGCCGGCGTCGACGCTGGGCGCGGGCGCGGAGTGGCCATTCGGCGAGGCGCCCAGCAGCGTGAGCGTGTAATCGCCGATCTGGAGCGAGCCGCCCGGCGGCAGATCGGCGACCGAGTATTGCTGGAGGCCGCGGCCGCCGACGAAGATTTCGGCGCGGCCGAGGTTGACGACGCGGTAGCCGCCAGCCGGGCCGGGCAGCAGTTGGATATGGCGCGGGTCGATCGGGGTGCCGGCGCGGCTCTCCAGAGGCACATCCACACCCGGTGCGCTGCCGATGTAGGCGATGGCCTTCTGCAGGGCCACGGCCTGGCGCCAATTCTGGCGGTTGCGATCGACGATCTCGACACTGGCGGACGCCGTCATGCTGCCTTCCGTCGAGTCAAATTGGACATGCGCTGGTTAAATTGAGTGTAGCACGAGTCAAAGTCCTGACCCACGTTGCTCACGGCCTGGGGCGCGCGCGGAATTCGGCGCGCCGCGCCACGGCCAGGTCCAGCAGGTTGGCGCCCCACTCCAGCGCCGAGCGGATCGCCTCGCGCGGCGTGGCGCCGGCGCGCTGCTCGCCCTGCCACACACAGCCGAAGTCCGCGCTGCTGAAGACGACGCCGTCGGCGATCTGGACACTCGGAGCGCCGTCGTAGCCGGCCGGCAGCGCCGCGAACAGGTGCGGCGTGTGCATCAGGCGCTGATCGGGCGTCACGGGCGTCAGCTTGACGCCGAGCGACGTCAGCACGTCCAGGAAAGCGGCTTCGGCGGCTCCCGCCCCGGCCTCCCGGCGGCAGGCTTCGAAGAACAGCGTGCCGCCCTCCTGCCAGTAGGTGTAGAGCACCTTCAACTCGTCGGCGCTCAGGCGGAACGGCCCGTGCCCCACAAGGCAGACCAGGCTGTAGGCCTCCAGGCCGGGCGTGAGCGCCACGGCCTCATCCACGGCCAGCCTTTGCCCGCCGGCCTGGTTGACGAAGCGGGCCAGGCCGTCGGCGCCGCGGCCATGCCACGGCCCGGTGGAGCCGCCGAGATAGACCACGGCCAGGCTGCGCGTCGGCGGCGGCACAGCGCCGACCGGCCGCCGATAGCGCAGATCGATTTCGTTGAGGCCGGGATGCGCCGGGTCCTTGGCGTTGCGGATGGGGGCGTTGCGGCCCTGCCAGCGCAGACGCGCCAGTTCCACGTGCGGCGTGTCCGGCAGGGCTGGCAGGGCTTCCAGCGTGTACTCGGAGGTGACGTACAACGGCGCCCCATCCGGCGGCCGGCCGCTGGGCGGGCGCGGCGCGCTCTCGCCGTAGGTGAGGACCAGATAAAAGAGGCCAGAGGCCGTCCGCCCCAAGTTGTACGTGATGGGCTGCGGGACGATGAGAGTCTGGCCGGCCGCGTCGATGGCCAGGCCGGGCTGCAGGTAGACGGTGCTGTCCGCGGGCTCGCTGGCGATCACGTCCAGGCCAGCCAGGATGCCGGCGCCGTGGCCGTGCAGGGCGAAGTAGCGTTGGCGCTGGCGGTGATACTCATGCGCCTCATCCCAGACCTCGGCGGTGACGGCCATGCCGTCGACGGGCTTGAGGCGGCGCAGCGGGTAAGCGGCGAACCAGTCGGGCTTGTTCATAGCGGACCCCATGGGACGGCGCGTGGGCGTCGTCGTGATCACGCCTCCGGCGCGGCCTCGAGACGCAGAGTGAAATCCGTGTGCGCGGGTTTCTCGGCCGCGATGATGGCTTCGATGGTGCGGCGCCGCTCCTGCTCGCGGCGCTCGGCGTCCGGCCCGGCCAGGGGCGGCAGGTACAGCGTGACGCGGAACGTGTGCGGGCGGTTGGCGGTGCCCAGGGCCAGGCCCGGCCCCAGGCGCGCGTTCGCGCCGAGCTGCAGGTTGTTGCCGCCGGACTCGGCGATCTGCGGCTCGGCGCCAGTGTAGATCTCCAGATACTGCTGCAGACCCTGCCGCGTGCCGCGCCGCCGATACAGCGCGACGGCCGACCGCAGCAGGCGCCGGCGCTTGGCCACCGACCAGCGCTCGTCCAGGCGCAGGCTGACCCAGGTGGCCAGCCAGCGCAGCAGTTCCGGCGGGGCCAGACGCGGATCGAAGTAATCCCAGACGTTGGCCACCTGCTGCTCGACCGGCGCCCAGAAGCTCTCGAACAGCATCAGGAAGCGCCCCATCAACTCGTCGTCGCTGTAGACGGCCGGGAGATAACGCAGGTAGCGGCCCTGCGCGGCGACGAGGACGGCCGCGAACTCCTGGGCGCGCTCGGCCGCGGGCGTTGCCAGGGGCGCCGTTACCAGCGCCTGGCTCGTCAGCGTCAGCGCCCGCTCGGTTGGCGCGACGACGGCCTCGACCGCGTACTCCAAGACACGCCCGGCGGCGACACCGTCGGCGCGTTCCCAGATCACGAAGCGTTCTTCACCCGCCGTCACCAGCTCCGGCACCGCCGCCTCCCCGCCCGCGACGACGCGGTAGGTCTGCGGCGACAGGCCCGGCGGCAGGCTGATCTGCAGCCGGAACCCGGCCACGGCGCGGTGGACTTCCACGCGCGTGAAGAACGTCACCGTCTCGCCGGGATAGCGGCGCTGCTGGTCTGCCACGTGGGCCAGCGTCAGGGCCGGGCCGGGCTTCGCGGACATCGCGCTACAACTCCACCAGGTTGACGGCGTGATCGAGCGAACACAACAGCGTATCGGGCGGCAGGTCCAGGCGGCGCTCGTTGACGGGCGCCAGGGCCGCGGCCGTGGCCGGGGCCGCCTCGCCGAACTGGTCCTCCTCCCGGGCGGCCTCAGCCGGGAGCACCGGCCGCTGGCCAAGCTGGACGCCGAGGACGTGCTTGACGCCCGGCACGGCCTGGATGAGCGAGTAGATCTCGGACACGTATAGCGGGCGGCCGAACGGCCAGCCCTCCCAACGGCCCTCCAGCCCGTCCCCGGCCGCCGGCGGCGCCGCGTTAGGGCTGTCCGTTTTCTCCACCGGGACAAGCGGACTCAGGAACTGGCGCAGCCGCGCCGTCACGGCGGCCGCCACTGCCGCCGGCTGGCTGGTCTCCGCGGCCACGATCTCGGCCGTGACCTTGAGGCCGACGTAGCGCGGCTCGCGCACACGCACGGACGTAGTGATCAGTCGATACTTGTCCAGGTGGTCGGCCACCTGACGGGCCAGCGCCTCGGTCAGCACCAGCCCGCCCAGCCGGCCGGCCGCCACGGCGTCGGCGGCCGCTGGCACGATCAAGACCTCTACCATGCCCGGCGGCACCGTGCCGGTGCGCTGGTCGGGCGTCAGGCATTTGACGCGGGCCACGGCGCGGTCGGCGTCACGCGCGAGCACTTCGTAATCCTCGGCTGTGACGGCGCGCTGCTGGGCGCGCATCTCGCGCCGGGCGCGCAGCTTGGCCTCGTCCAGCGTTTCCGCGTCGCGGCCGCCCTGGGCCGGCTTACGGTTGGCCACCTGATCGATGTAGGCGATGGCCGTCTTCAACACCTGCACGCGGCCGGCCGGCACGTTGCCGGCCACGCCGCCGCCGTGGCGATAGCGCGCGATGCGGATGGCCCGGCCGGCCTCCGGCACGCGGCCATATTGGGCCACGCGCCCGTCGGCCTGGCGGATGGCCGGCCCAAAAGCCACTTCACCAGTCGACGTATCCAGCGTGAAGTGCCGGTCGTAGCGCGCCGAAGCCGAGAAGTCGTCCACCAACTGCCACGGGACGAAGACGACCTCGCCGTCGCGGCGCTCTTCCACCTCCACCACCTCGCCCGCCGCGGCGCTGGGCTTGAGCACCGGCGCCTGCTGGAGTTGATAGGTCTGGCCGGGCTCGCCCGAGCTGGTGCCCAGCCCCTCGGCCTGCACCACGCGCGCGTGCGCGGCCCGGGTGGTGGCGCCCAGCGTGACCGCGCGGACCTTGGCGCGGCCGTCACGGTCCACCAGGCGCGGCGACTGGTTGTACATGCCCTGGTCTTTGTCGGTCTGGTGCAGACGGCAGCGGAGCCAAGAGGCGCTGACGCCCTGGACAAGATCAGGCCGCAGGTCAAGCGGCAGGTGAAAGACGATCTCGCCTTCGGCGCGGTTGAGGCCGCTGGTGGTATCGCGCTCCGGCTCCAACGGCGCCCACGCGCCCGCGCCCAACGAACACTCCCAGGCCAGCGGCGGGTTCTTGGGGTTGACGCCCACCCCCTGGGTCGCCTCCGCCTGGAAGCTCAGCCGCACGATGTGGCCGGCCAGGTCGGCCGCCTCGTCGAAACCAAGGTAGAACTGGTCGCCCAGCGCCGGCGTCTCGCGGAAGACCGAGAACTTGCTGCCGGGCAGGAGCAGGTAATTCTTGTGGAAGTCCACGTCGCTGCGCAGTTGGGTCAGGCGCGGCGGGCGGATCACCAGGCGCGCGTCGGTGGTGAAGACCACCTCCGGCTCCTCGCCGGTGAGGCGCGTGGCCACCTCCGTGCCGGCCGGCACCATGGCCACGGTCTCGTCGTCCGGGCTGATCGGGAACGGCGTCGAGAGATAGAAGGTCAGCTCGGCCGCGGCGCTGCGCGCCGGCTTGAGCTTCAGACCGAGCAGATCCAGGAAGCGCAGATAGTTCTTCTCCGGCACCTGGTTGAGGCGGTAGACCATGAGCTCGGTCATCCACGCGAACAGCTCGATCAGCGTGATGCCCGGATCGCTCAGGTTGTAGTCGGTCCACTCCGGGCAGTAGCGGATGATGCGCCGGCGGGCCTCGTCCACCAGGTCGGCTTGAAAGCGCAGGTTGTCCAGGATCGGTTCGGGCAGCGACATACGCGCCTCTCTGCGGGCCGGTCAGCCCGTCTCCTCGCTGACGATGTAGAACGGGTGCACCAGGCTGCGCTCGTCGTGCGTGGCCTTGATGGTGTACAGGATCTGGACCAGCCAGGCGCCGGCGTTGCCGGGATCATCCTGGACCTCCAGACCGACCAGCTCGATGCGCGGCTCCCAGCGCTCCAGGGCACGCTGGACGTGCTGGAGCAGCAGCGCCCGCGTGGCCGTGCTGCGCTCGGCGAAGAGCAGCTCCTTGGCGCGGCAGCCGAACTCGGGCCGCATCACGCGCTCGCCCGGCACCGTCTCCAGGATGAGGCGGATGGCCTGCTCGATGTCGCGCTCGCCGCTGCTCAGGGCCAGCCCGCCGCGCGGATCGAACTGCAGCGGGAAGGCCAGGCCCCGGCCCAGAAACTCACGGCTGTCACGCGCGGTCAGACGGCTGTCCATGCGCCCCTCACTGGGCCCGCACCCGGACCTGGCCCGGGCTGGCGATGATGGTCGGCGTGCCGGTGGGCACGCACAGCGCCTGGCTGGACTGCACCAGCAGCGGCTGGCCCATCGACTTGACGCGCAGGGTGGCGGTGGGCGGCAGCCAGGTGGCCGTGACGCAGGGGCCGTTGGCCGCCGGCGGCGGCGGGAACGCGCAGCCAGCCACCGTGAAAGGCGCCGAACTCAGCGGCACCGGCTGGCCGCCGACCTTGACCCGCGGATTGAGCGCCACCGCCTTGGCCTGGCCGCCGTGCGCGCACGTGACCACGGCGGCCGCGTTTAGCAGGTAACCGGGCATTACATCACCTCCAGGGCGCCGTTGTTGACGCTCACGGTCGGCCCGCTCAGGGCGATCTGCGCCGCCGCGTTCTTGACCGTCACCCCGCTGGTGCCTTCCACGGTGGCGCTCTGCGTGGCCTTGAGGCTGGCCGCGCCGCCGGCCTCCAGCTTGAGGGCCTGCTGGGATTTGATCGTCACGTTCTGGCCCTCGATCGAGATGTCCTGGTCGGCCTTCAGGTTGAGCTTGCCCTTGGCCTGCACGATGACGTCTTTCTCGGTGTGCACCGTGAGGGTGTTGTCCTTCGAGCTGAGGATGATCTCGTTCTTGCCGGTCTTGTCGCGCAGGATGATCTGCTCCTGGCCGTCGGTGTCATCCAGGATGAAGACGTGGCCGGCGCGCGATTTGAAGACGCGCTGCACCACCTTGCCGTCCTTGACCACCTGGCTGATAGGCAGCGGCGGCTTGTCTTTGCCGTTCCAGAGCGCGCCCACGATGTACGGGCGGTCGAAGTCGCCGTGCTCGAACGCCACCAGGACTTCGTCGTTGACCTCCGGCAGAGTCAGGAAGCCGCGCTCGGCGCCCGCCATCGGCGCCGCCAGGCGCGCCCAGTGGCTGTTGGCGGTGTCGTCCAGCCACGGAAACTTGACCTTGACCTGGGCCCAATCGTTGCCGGAGTGCTCGCCGTCGTTGGCGATGTTGTTGCTGGTGACCAGCGCCGTCACCACGCCGTACAGCCGGTCGGCGCGCCCGGCCTCACCCGCGCCCAGCAAGTCCGCCACCGTCTCCGGGCGCCGGCCGCTGACCGCGAAATGCGTCTCGTAGTGGCCGTGGCTCCAGGTGTGCCGGACCGAACTGAGAATGTAGTCGCCGCTCAGGCGCCCGCCCACGCCAGACACTTTGACCTTCTGCCCGGCCTGCAGGCGCGGATCACCGAAGCAGGCGCCCTCGGCCTGCAGAAAGCTCTCGTTGACCTGGGCCAGGACGGCGCGGGCCACGGTCTCGGCCTCGGCCGCCGAGGCGACCGGTTCGTCATCCACGACGACCAGCGCCGACCCGTTGCGGGCGCTGCTGGAGGCCTGCCACTGCCCCAGCCCAAGCGACCCGTCGGTCTTGGCCTTGCCGGAGAGCGCCTGCTTGGCCTTGGGGTCCCAGCCGCGCACCTGGACTTCGGCCACCTGGTTGGCCACGCTCAGCCGCGGCCGAAACTCGATCAGGTTCTCCTTCCAGATCAGCTCCGGGCCGGTCTTCAGCGGGGCCGCGCCCTTCTTGAAAAACAGCTCGCCGCCCTCCACGTAGATCTGGTAGCCGATGCGCTCGGCGCGCGCGCGCAGGAACTCCAGATCGGTCTGGTTATGCTGGAATACCGACGGATACTTCTCCGACGTCGCGTCGACGGTGGCGCGCAGGCCGGCCTGCGACGCGATCTGGCGGGCGATGTCGGCGTCGGTGGTCTTAGCCCAGACCTTGGTGTGCGTGCCGCGCTGCAGGCGATGCTGCTTGGTGTAACCGCGCACTGTGAACAGCACGGCGGCCTGGCTGAACTCGGGCTCCAGGGCCGTGATCTCGCCCTGGATCAGCACCGCCTCCACCGAGGCGCGGTCGGCCTGCGGCGCCGTGCGCAGCTTGATCTCGAGCGCGGCGCCCAGCTTGAAGGCCTCGCCGTCCAGACAGCGCAGGTCGTTGTCCTGGAAAGTCAGCGCGAACATGGCCGGCAGATCCAGGTCGCTGTGGACCTCCAATGCCTGCAAGGTCTCGAGGATCGCGGCCTCCAGCGGCCGGCCGTTCACCGTGATCCGCAGGTCGGGGTTGACGTAGGGCTGTTCGGGCATGGCCTTAATCCAGCGCGGGCAGATTCAGGATCTGGCCTGCGCGCAGATCACGCGGATCACGCAGGCCGTTGGCGCGGGCGATGTGGCGCCAGTGAACGGCGTCGCCGTATTCCTGGTAGGCGATCCAATCCAGCCGCTCGCCTTCGACGACCACGTGCGTCTTGCGCGGCTCGCTGCGCGAGGTCGGGTTCTGGCCGAGCAGGTTCTCGTCCTTGATCTGGTTCAGCGTGAGCGAGACTTCGGCGCGGATCGGCACGCCGTTGGGCTGGAACATCAGGAAGGTCAGGCTGACGTCCTTGACGTAGCCCAGGAACGACAGGAAGCTGCCCCACTCGAACTGGCAGAACGGCGGGTGGCTCTTGGGCTGGTTGTCCGGCTTAAGCACCAACTGCAGCAGCTTGTCGGTCTGCTTGCGCACGTCCGGGTCGGTTTCGTCGGTGGTGTCGAAGAGCAGCTCCAGCTTGAGCGTGGCCGGCTTGCCGCCCTTGAAACTGGGCGCCGGCGGCGTGTTCACCTGGGACGAGGTCGCCTCTTTCCAATCGGCGGCCTTGGAGACCACCAGCTTGTTCGGCCGGAACTTGCACGGCAGCGTAAACAGCTTCGGCCCGCCCAGGGCTTTGAAGGCATGCAGCCGGGCCGGCTCGGAACGGTTCTCCCAGGCCTGGCGCGTCTCCTGGGCCGTGCCCCACCGGGTCGGCACGGCGGCGGCCGGGCTGGGCGGCGTGCCCAGGTAGCTGTTGGCTTTGTTCGACGTCATCGGCGGACCTCGTTTTCAGATGCGGCCGCCGCGGCGCTCGCGCTCCACGGCCAACAGGCGCTTCACCAGGGGAAAGACCTGGCGCGCCAACTCGTCGAGATCGGGCGCCGCCGCAGGTTGAGACGACGCCTCCGGGGCCTCCGCTGCGGCCCGCTCTGGTCCGGTCGGTTCAGCCTCAGCTTGGGCGCGTTGCGCGGCGAGCGGCGGCGCCGCCTGTGAGCCAGGCAGGATGAAGTCCACGCTGTCCCCGGCCGGCGACGAGGGCCGGGCCGGCTCCGGACCCACATCCGAATCGGGTTCGTCGGCGGTGCGGCGCAGCACGACCGTGGCCGGCGGCCGCCATAGAGTCAGGTCGGCCGATGATTCTCGCCCCGGCGTGAGCCAATCCGCGTCGGCCGAGGCCGGCAGCGCGTCGGCTGGGAACGCCGCCGGTGACTCGCCGCCCCAATGTCTGGCGAAGGGCGATGCGAGCGGCGCGCTCATTGCTGCAACCGAAGGGCTGGCCTCGCGCGCACCGGCGCCGGCCCGACGCTGGGCGGCCGTCCACTGGCGGGCCACCAACGGGAGCTGCGCGAGCGTGGCCGCCCGCGACCAGGGTTGGCCGGACGCTTCTGGGCTGGCCGCAGTGTCAGGCACTGGTTGTGTCAGTGGCAGACGTTGCGGCTCAGGCGCGGCGGCCGGGAGCAGTGACGCCGTTGAACTGAAGCCTTCGTCGGGCAGCGCGGCCGAAGGCGCCTGATCATCCGCCGGCCCCGTCTCATCAGCGTGTGGCGGCAAGGTCCGCGCCGCCGGACTGATAGCGGCAGGGGTGAGGGGCAGGGCCGGCGCCGCCTGGCGCTGTACCGTAGGCGCCGGGCTGGATTGAGACGGCCCGAAAGCCGCGGCCGTCTGCGGCGCGGCCGAGGGCTTGGCTGGTTCGGGCGCGGGCGCGCGGCGCGGCCCAGGCGGGCTGGGCCAGTCCGAGTCCGCCGATACACTCTCGGTCCAGGTGTCCGCGTTCGCGAGATCAGGACGGGCCGCACGCTGGAGCACGGACGAAGCTAATCCGGCGAGCGGGTCTGCGGTGGAAAGCTCCAGCGGCCCGGCCGGGGCGGGGCTGGCGGCGCCGGCGTCCGCTGCCGGTCCAGGCAGCGCCGCTTCAAGCGCTGACGGCGGCGACTCGCTTTCCACCGGAACAGCTACAGCCGGGCTGGCCGTCGCCGGCTCTGCGACGGACAACTTGGAGGGTGCGTTGACCTCGGCCGGGCTCGACGCCTCGCCTGGGGGCAGAGCCGCGGCCTCAGTGGACGGCGAGGAAGGCGGGCCGAGATGGACCTCGGCCGGCTGGACTGCCGCCGAGTCCTCGGCGGCCGGGCCGTAGGCCTGCCCCTCCGAAAGACGAGGTTGCTCATCGATCTCAGCCGATGGGGGTTGCGGCGATGACGAAGACGAGTCGTGAGTTGGCCTCGGCTCCGACGCGAGCAGGGGCGGCACCTCGGCCGGTTGGTCCGACTGCGGCGCGCGTTGGACAGAGACCGCGCCAGGGGCCACTGCGGGCGGTGTGATCTCCACGGTCTGAGATGGCGGACTGACCGCAGGCACACTGCGCGGCGGCGCCTCGGCCGGTTGGTCCGACTGCGGCGCGCGTTGGACGGAGACCGCGCCAGGGGCCACTGCGGGCACACTGCGCGGCGGCGCCTCGGCCGGTTGGTCCGGCTCCGGCGCGCGTTGGACGGAGGCGGCCGGCGGAACGACGTCCCGCGACTGAGGCGCGGCTGAGGGCGCGGTTTGTGGCGGGCCGAACTTCGGCGTCTCAGTCGGCTCGGCGAGTCTGAGTGAAGTTGATTCAGATAGCGCGGTGGCTGGCGCTTCGCTCGGTTGATCCAGCTCCGGCACGCGCTGGACGGCGGGGGCCGCCTCGGGAGGCGCCGGAACAACGTCGCGCGGCTGGGGCATTGGCGCACTCGGCTGAGCGGGTTCAAGGGCGCGTGACACCATCGGCGCCTGGTCGCCGGCCGAAGCTGATGAAGATGGCGCCAAGACCGGGACATCACCGGGCGCGGCAGGGGCTTCACCGAAACGGGTTGGCTCAGCCGGAGCGAAGTCCGGCGCGGCCGACGACTCTGCCGGTGGGGAGGCCGGAACAACTTCCGGCTCGACCGTGGCGGGCGGCGCGCTCGTCTCCGGCCGGCGCTGAGCCGGGCTGGACTGAGCCGGCGGGCGCGGCGCGCTCGGCAACTCTTCCACCTGTGAAACCACGCGGCGGCGCACCGGCGCGGCCTCCGGCACGGGCAACGCCACGACCGAGGGCGGGGTCGGCGGCGCGGCCTCCGTCCGCTGTACGGGCGGCGCGGGCACAGGCGGCCGGGCGGCCGGGCGCGCGGGTGAGGCTGGCGGCAACGGCGCGGCCGTGGACGACAGGGGCGGATGGAGCGGCAGGTCCGGGAACTCGCCGCCGCCGGCCTCCGGCTCGAAGCGGCCGGCCGGCTCATCCAGGCGCGCCTCGATCTCGCCCGTGAAGCGGCTGATCTGGTCCGGGCCGTGCGTCTCACGCTCAGCGCGCCAGCTGGCGCTGGCGGCCAGTGTGCGCTGGACGCGCTGCGCCAGACCCGTCAGGCGCAGACCGGCCTGCCCGAGCGGGCGGACCGCGGCGCGCAGCGAACGCGCCAGCGGCGCCAGGGCGTCGGCCGGGCCGGCGGGCGGGGTCGGGTCACTCATCGGCGTTCAGGCTCCGCGCCTCAGCCGCGCGTGATCCGGTCGCTGGCGCCGATGGCGGCCAGTTCCAGGCCATGATGGGTCAACTCGATCTCCTCCACGGCCACCTCGCCGCTGTCGGCTTTCAGCGCCGGGCCGCGGTAACGGACCGGGAAGGCCCGGTCCACGTTCCAGTGCTGGGCCTTGAAGCCGTCCACGGTCCCGAGCACGATGGACAGGCTTTGCCGGACGACGCGGCCGTCGAAGGCGCCGGCGTAGAACCAATCCCACAACTGGCGGCTGTAGGTGATGCCGCGTTTGAGCCGAATGTTGGTGTCGTTCTTGAGCCGGCCCGGCAGCTTGTGGAGATAGTTGTTGACGCCGCCCTCCTCATAGGTCTTCACTTCGCGCTGGACTTCCAGCCCCGCGCACTCGGTGAACTCGGCCACGAAGACGCCGTCGATCTCGACGTAGTACTTGTACGCGGGCGCGGGATCGGTGCGTTGGCCGCTGCGGGAGACTTGCTCTCGGCTGGGCATACTGGCTGGCCTCCAGGCGCGCTCACCGGCCGCGCGGCCCACCGGACCGTTCGCGCTCGCGGCGCAGCTCCTGCTTCAGCAGGGCCACGAGTCGCGCGGCCAGGGCCGCCAGGTCGGGCGCGGCGGGCGGAGCGGCCTCGGCGGGTGAAGCCGGAGCCGGCGCGGGCGCGGCGGGCGGACGGTCTGGCGCGGATCCGGTGAACGACATCGGCGGCGACCTCACGGCGGCCGGGCGGGCCGGCTACTCGGCCGCGACGGCGTTGAGCCTGCGATTGATCTCGGCCACGGCTTCCACCCAGTTCTGCCGGTCGGTGTGTTCCAGGTCCAGCAGGGCCTCCAGCGGCCAGTGGAAGTAGTAAGCCAGGTAGGCTACCTCCGCGCGCAGGCGGTCCAGGGGGTAGCCTACGATCCCCCCAGTTCGGTCAGGTCCACCTCGTGCTGGGCCTTGCACTCCGGGCAGGTCAGGCGGACGATGCTCTTGCCGTCCTCGTTCAGGCGCCGATAGAGGGCCTGCAGGTAGGCCAGGTCGGCCACGTACAGGTTCTCGATCACGCTGGTGTTGACGGCGCCCAGGCTGCCGAGGCGCGTGATGACGCGCGCCAGCAGGATGACGGCCAGGTAAGCCTGGTTGGCGCGGACGCGCGGGTCGCGCAGCGGCGCGATCTCGTCCATGGCCGTGGCCAGGCGCATGGCGCCCTGCCGGTGGATGACGCCGTTCTCGTCGGTGTAACCCACCGGCAGGGTGAATTCAAACTCGGTGTGGCGCATGGCCCCTCCCGGTCATCAGGCCTTCACGCGCTTCATGCCCTCGTGCACGATGGTCAGCTCTTCGATGGCGAAGTCGTTGCTGTCGGCCTTGATGCTGGGGCCGGTGACCTTGGACGGCCAGGCGGCCACGAAGTCCCAGCGGGCGGCAGGCTCCTCGCTGGAGCGGTCGAACATCAGGATGGAGCAGTTCTGGCGCGCGCCCTTCATATCACCGTCCACCACCAACTGGCGCCAGTCCCAGATCTGCATGCTGCCGGTGATGCCGCGCTTGAGCGTCACGTCGGTCCACTTCAGGCGGCCGGGCAGCTTCTGGATGAAGTCGCGGCCGGCCTCGTCCACCACCTTGTGCTCGACGATCTGCGACTCCGAGCCGATGCCGCTGACCTCCGAGAAGTAGCCGGTCACCACCCCCTGCAGCTCCAGGGCGAACTGGTAGCCAATCAGGGGATCGGTCTCGCGTTGCTTGGAATAAGGCATGGTCTCGTCTCCTGCGCTGGGCGCTTAGGGTAGGCGCTGGGCCGGGCCAGGCGCGTCAGGCTTCCACGCCGGGCGCCCACTGGCTGATGCGGAAGATCACGAACTCGGCCGGCTTGACCGGGGCGATGCCGATCTCCACGACCAGGCGCCCCAAGTCACGCGACTCGGGCGGGTTGAGCTCGCTGTCGCACTTCACGTAGAAGGCTTCGGCCGGCGAGGCCCCGAACAGGGCGCCGTCGCGCCAGACCATGGCCAGGAAGGCGCCCACATCGCGGCGGACGCGTCCCCACAGGCGCGGCTCGTTCGGCTCGAAGACCACCCACTGCGTGCCGCGCTCGATGGACTTCTCGACGAAGTTGAACAGGCGCCGGACGTTGAGGTAGCGCCAGGCGGGGTTGCTGGAGAGCGTGCGCGCGCCCCAGATGCGGATGCCCATGCCCGGGAAGGCGCGGACGCAGTTGACGCCGTTGGGGTTGAGGACGTCCTGCTCGCCCTTGGTGACGTTGTAGGCCAGGCCGGTGGCGCCGCGCACAACTTCGTTGGCCGGGGCTTTGTGGACGCCGCGCGTGTTGTCGCTGCGCGCCCAGACGCCGGCCATGTGTCCGGACGGCGGGATGAGCAGCGGCCGGTTGCTGACCGGGTCGCTGACCTCGATCCACGGGTAGTACATCACGGCATAGCTCGAATCGAAGCCGGTGACGTCCAGGCGCCACTTCTTCACCTGCTGCGGCAGCAGGCCGGGCGGCGTGTCCAGGATCGCCACGCGGTCATGCATCTTCTCGCAGTGGGCGATCAGCAAGGTCTGCACGGCCTTGACCGTGCCCAGGTCCAGCTTCTGGCCGGGCATGGTCGTCATCAGGTCCGGGGCCAGGATCATGGTGATGTCGTCGACCGACTCCAGGCCTTCCACGCCGGTGCGCTCGTCGATCTGGCCCTGGAAGTCCGAGGCGGTAGCCGGCGCCAGCCCGCGGCTTTCGATGGCCAGCGGCAGTTGCTGCTCGCGCGGCGCGGCTTTCACCAGCGGCCCGGCCGGGTCGGCCAGGAGCAGGTCCACGAACTGCGGGGCCTTGTTGTCCTTGAACGCGATGGCGGTCTGCTTGGTGCCGTCCTCGCGCTCGACCTCGGTCAGGCTGACGCCGGTGAGGGTCTCGAGCGTGGCCCAGCCGCCGCCGGCGCGCTCGCGCTCGATGGTCAGGTTGAAGGCGTTGGGGTCGCCCGGGCCGGCGGCCGGCTCAGCCGGGGCGGACGGCGGCGCGGCTTCGGCGCCGGGCTCGGCCGGCGGCGGCGCGTCGGCGCGGCTGCGCCCGCGGCCGGAGCGCGGGGCGTCGGCGGGCGCGGCCAGCTGCGGCACTTCCACGCGCGCGCGCAGGCGCAGGCCGTCGAAGCCGGCCTGCTTGGCGCGGACGACCAGTTGCGGCTTGCCGTCGCCGCCCAGCAGGGTGGCCTGGGCCTTGGGGATGGTCTTGACGCTGACCACGTAGCCGCGCGTGCCGCCGTTCAGGAAGTAGCCGTAGACGGCGTGCGGCAGAAACGTGCCCTGCACAAAGCCGCCGAAGCGCTCGACGTACTGGGACCAGTTGGTGACCAGGATGGGCTTGCCCAGCAAGTCGTGCGTGAGCGTCTCGCCGTCCACCTGTTCCGCCATCTGGGCCTTCTCGGTGAAACCGATGAAGCAAGCCATGGCGGTGCCCACGCCCTCGATGGGCTTGGGACCTTTGTCGACCTCCTCGACATACACGCCGGGAGACAGATACTCGGGCATGGAAACCTCCCTCAGAACTGGATGCCCTGCCCGCCTGGAGCCGGTGGACAGGAAGAGCACGCGCGGGACCTGTGGGTGTGCGGCTGGCCGCCCCCAGCGGCTGACCGAGAACGCGAGGCGGCGCTACTTGTTGGCGCCGCGGCGGCCTCCTTTCTCCTTGGGGGCCGCCAGGGTGACGCTGTAACCGGGCGACGGCACCACCAGGGGATGCCGCGTCGGCGGGTGGCCGTCGGCGGCTACTTCCAGGGTGTAGCGGCCGGCCGCCAGATTGCCCAGGCGGTAGGTGCCGTCCGGCGCGACCAGGGCGTCCACGCCGCGCTCCACCAGCGTGACGCGCAGATTGGCCAGCGGCCCAGCCGGGCCGCGCACGCGGCCGCCGACGTGGTAGGCGACGCGCAGATCGCGCTTGAGCTCGTCTTTGAAGCGGACCTCGGCCGTGCGGATCAGCGGCGTCACGATCGGGCGATGCGGCTCAAAGGCCAGCGTGACGATCAGGGGCAGGATCGGGCGCATCTGGTTGTCCAGCACGCTCCACAGGTCGGTGGGTTTCTCCAGCGTGTTGGATTGAGCCACCAGGATGGGGATGGGCGGCTGGCCGTGCAGGGCCTCCGGCAGGAGGTCTTCTGGAAAGATCTGGTAACGGGCCAGGGCCAGCAGCGCGCGCGCCAGCAGGCGGTGCTCGTCCTCCGGCGCGCTGGCCCAGGCCGTGAGCATGTAGTACAGGTCCACGCGCAGCGGCTGGCGTCGTTCCTGCACGCCGGCATCGTCGGCGGTCGGCGCCTCGATCTGCCACATCGGCGTGGGCTGGCGCAGCTTGGTGTTTTCGCGGACGTCGTACAGGTAGAGGTTGAGCGTGGGGCGGCTCAAACGGGCCGACCAATCACGGCTGGGGAGATCAAACATAATCTCCACCTCGCCGTTTTTGATCGGCATCTCGCGGATGAAGAGCTGACGCAGAGCCTCGTCGAGTTCGTCGATCATGCTGAAACGGGCAGTCTCAGACCGCCGCTTACAGCAGTATGGGCGGAAGGCGTCTCGCGGCCGTCTTCGCCAGACGCGAACGGTATCTCGGTCCCGTCCTCAGCCGCCCGGGTTCTCTTCCTCTTCGGCCTGGCGCTGAGCCTGCTCATCCTCCGGCATGGCCTGGCGCTGGGCTTCTTCTTCCTCGGGGGCGGCGGCCTGCCGTTGGGCCTGCTCGTCCTCGGGGGCCGCCTCACGTTGGACGCTGGCCGCAGGCGCGCCGCCGGACGCCGACGCCGGGCCTGTGGTCACGGCCTTAGCCACTTGATCGGCCTGCTGCTCGTGGGCATCGCCGGGCGCGCCGACGTGCATCTGGCCGGCGGAGCCGCCGCCGACCAGGCCCGCGCTCTGCTGGGCGACGTGGGTGAGTTCGTGGGCGATCAACTCCTGGCCGCCGGTCGAGCCGGGGTCGTAAGCGCCCTCGCGGAAGAAGATGTCCTGGCCGGTGGTGAAGGCCTTGGCGCTGAGCGATTGGTTGAGGGTATCCGCCTCCGGGCCGGTGTGGACGCGCACGCCGCTGAAGTCGTGGCCGGTGGCTTCTCCCATGCGCGCCTGCATCCCGGCGTCCAGGGCCTGCCCCCCGCCCCGGGCGGCGTTGATGCGGCCGGTGGTCTGCTCGTCCAGGTCGAACGCGCTTTCGCCGCGGGCGCGCTGAGCCAGCAGGCGCTGCACGGCGCGGTTGCCCACCTGCTGCTGGAGGCCATGCAGGGCGGCGGCTTCGGACGGCGGCTCGGTGCCGGGCGCCAGGGGTTCGGTGGTTTCGGCGGGCTTGCGGGCTTTGGTGTCTTTCTCTTCAGAGGCGGAGGTGTGCGTCATGGCGGGCCTTCCATTCTTGTCGACTTGGTCAGTGGAGTTGCCTGAGAAGCGCCAGATGTTCACGTAGTTTCACTTTTTGCATTGCCTCCGGCTTATCCGATCCGCCCAGGGCCAGCGCGGGCACCGGCGCGAAACACTCATCGGCCGACAACGGACCGAACTTCGCGAGCAGGAAGTCCAGAGTGTCGGGCCACAGGGCGTCACGAACAAACGCTTCGTCGCACATCAACCCATCGAGGAGAATCTCGATGTCGTCGCCCATGTCCTGCGTTCGGCCGGATTGGACGAGCACCATGACGATCCGGCCGCCGCGCCAGACAAACAGGTCGCCGAAGGCCGTCCGGGCAAAGACCAGCGCCGTCTTGTCTTTCGGGAACCAGTCTTTGACCGTGGGCTGGAATTGAGCCGGGTCGGTGATCCACAACAGGCCCTTGGAATAGGCGCACCAGCCGGCGGCCTGCCAGTGATCTAAGAGGACGCCCGGCAAGCGCTGGGCATATTTCTTGATCACGGCGGCCGGCACCTGCACGCACTGGGCGGGCGGGCCATGTCGCTGGGTGAAATCCGGGAATGGCGCCATAGGGTCTCCAGCCTTACTCTTTGGTCAGGTCGAGCTTGACGTTCATTTTAAGCTGCTTGCGATCAGCCGGCGCCACGGCCTTCACCGCGGCATCCAGCTTGCCAATGCGGCTGTTTTTGCTCCACTGCGAACCGATGGAGCTGTTGATCGCCGAGTCGCCAAAGCCGGCGATATCGCTATAGTCGCCGCCGGCCACCTGGTCAATCCGGTGCAGGGCAGCCTGGTCCTCAAAGTTCTGCGCCGCCATCGTGCGCGCGGCCGCCATGGACAGGTTGGGATCCGCTTTGCGCAGCCGCGCGATTTCCGAAACGATCCAGGCGCCGCGATTGACCGCCCGGTACTTCTCCTGTTCCTTCTTGGACTCGGGATGACGACCCGAACCAAATTCATCCTTGCGCTCGAGAAACTCATTGCGCCGCGCGAGCCAGTCATCCACCTGCATCGCATTGATCGCCGTTGCCTGCATCCGCAACTGGCGGCCAAATTCGGTTTTGTTGTACTTGGTGTAGGCGAAGGAGATCGTCACCAAATCCATCTTTCCGGCACTGCCGGCTTTCTTGTTGGTCTTCACCGTCTTGCGCTGAAGTTCGCCGCGCACGGCCCAATAGCCGTCCTGTTGCGTGGCTTCCAATACGCCCAGACGGTAGCGCAAGCGGATGGCGCCCAGGACCGGGTTGAGCAGGGCCCCGGTCAGGACGTTCCCTCCGAGTTTCTCGACCGCCGCCTTCCCGGTCATCACCCCTTTGTCCAGCCGCTTCTGCTTGTCGGCCTCGGTCTCGTTGCCGCCCAACGCCCCCTTCACGGTCTTGAACAGCTTGGCGGCGTAGGTCTTGGCCTTGTTCAGGACCCAGCCGATGCCCTTCTGGATCGGCGCCTGGATCTTCTGGATCAGGCCCTTGATCTTGCTCCCCAGGCCGCCCAGGCCGAGCAGGCTGGCCAGGAAGCCGATGACCACCGGCACGGCCCTGGACAGCGCGTCCTCCACAAACTTGGCGGCCACGCCAATGGCGCCGCTGGCGATGGCGCCGAACGAGTCCACGATGGCGTTGATCAGGCCCAGCAGCCGGCTGCCGTTGTTGATGAACCACATCACCACGTCGTAGATCATCTTGATGGCCTTGACCACGGCTCCAGCCGGCCCGGCCAGCATGCCCACCAGCCACTGGACGCCGGCCTGGACTACCTGGGCGATGACCAGATCCTTGACGGCGCCCATGACCATGTCTTTGAGGTTGCCGATCTGTTCCTTGAGGTACTCCCACAGCCCGCCCAGGCCCTGTTCGCGGATGATCTTGAACAGGCCGAAGGTGGTCTCGATGACGCCGACGACCTTCTCACCCAGCACCTTGGCGGCTTGCGCCCGGAGGGCCTGCCAGGTGAGGCCGAGCACCTGCAGCACTAGCGTCAGGATGCCCTTCAGGTCGAAGGTCTGCGGCAGTTGGATACCGGTCTGGGCCAGTTCCCCGAACAGCCACGAGATCAGGCCCTTCTTCAAGTGGGCGCCGATGTTGGCGACGAAGTTGAGGAAGCCCTGCTTGACGCCGCGCATCAGGTTGCCCAGGAAACCGACCGGGTCCTTGACGATGGCCATGAAGGCCGCGCCGGCCCGCTTGAGCAAGGCCAGCACCTGGCCGCCGCCAAGCTTCTCCAGGACGCCCTCGAAGATGAATTCCAGGACCTTCTGGCCGATGCCGACGACGAAGTTCTTGATGCGCTCGATCGGCGGCAGGAAGATGCCCTTGAGTTTGTCCCAGACGCCGAAGGGGTTGAGCAGGTCGGTGACCGAGAGGGCGTCCCAGGCCCGTTTGAACAGGTCTTTGATGGACTCCCAGCTCAGGCCGAGCTGGGCGAACTGGCCCTCCAGCCAGGCGAAGGCCTTGTCGATGGCGCCGGACTGGTCCAGGTTGTCGAAGATCAGGCTGCCGCCCGGTACCAGGCTGAGCGCGGCCCGGAAGACGTTCTTGGCGTTGCGCTCGACGGGCTGGCTGGTGATCGGGTCGCGCCCCAGGATGAGCGCCAACAGGTGATAACCAGGGACGTTGCGCGCGAACTCGGCAATCTTGCCCAGGACGGCCTGGCGCGGGTTGGTCAACGCATCGAAGAAGCCGCGCTGGATCTGGTGAGAGGCCGGCGCCCGGGCAGCAGCCGAGTCCGGGCCGACGGCGGCCGCCGGGGTCTGGCCGATAAGCCCTGGTTCGGCGCCGCCAGTCTCCCCGGCCGCGCCGGCGGCCAGCGGCCCGTGTCCGTTGGTGCCGAGGGCGGCCGGTTGCATTTCTTCCACCGTCGGGGCGGCCGGCGGATTGACGGTCTGGGGCGACGCGGGCGCGTGACCGTTGCCGCGGAAGGCGACCACGCGCTGCAGGTGGCGGTTACCCTGGCGCTGGCCGATGTGGGCGGCCAGCGCCTGGCGCTGGACCGTGTGCAGCGGTGCGGCGGCGAGCCGGGAGGCCTGGGCCGGCACGGAGGCGTCGCCTGCGGCGGACAGCGGTCCGGCGCTGAGTGCGGCCGGCGGCGCGAACTCGGCGGCCAGTTCCGGCACGGGCGCAGGTTCCGGCCGCTTGTGGCCGTTCTTGTGATCGGGCTGAGAGCCGAGGGCAGGCGTCGGGCCGGTCATGGGCTCAGGTCTCGCTCATTCGCTGTTACCGGCCGGCCGCGGGCCGCCCAGGCGTTCCTGAACGCTTTGGAGCTGGCCGAGGGACGCCTCCCAATCGGCCAGGCCCCAACCGAAATAGAGCTGCAGGTTCTGGATAAGGCCCAGGGCGCTCGGCAGATCCCAGGCAGCCCAGCTCTGGTGATAGAGCGCGATCCCATAGCCGATGCCGGCCTCGCGCGTGTAGGCCGGCGGGGCATCTTTCACCCGGCTGTAGATCGAGCGCATCCGCGCCACGACTGTTTCCACCAGCGGGATCGCGGCCAGCATCGCGGCCACCCGGTTGTTGCTCTGGCCGCCCCGCCCGGCTGCCGCACCAGCCGCGGTGCCCGCCTCGTTGTAGACCGCGCGCCGGCTGGCCAGGCTCTTGCGCAGCGCGTGCATGGCCGCGCTCAGGGTGTTGATCTGGCCGCGCGCCCCCACCTTGGCGCCCTCCAGCCGCTCCTGCAATTCGCGCGCCCGGCTGTCGTGCATTTTTTGCTGGGCCGCGGCCAGCTTCTGTTTGGCCGCCTCCAGTTGTGACTCGGAGACCAGATCAATGACGCCATTGGCAATGCCGCCGATCGCCGTCAAAGGGTTGACCCCCTCCTTGGCGAGATCGACAAGCTTCACCGGCAGTTCGGTAAAAACGCTGATCACTGTCTTGATCGCCGCGAACTCCTCCTTGAGTTTGGCGATCTCGGCGCTGGCGATGAGGGCGGCGTCGGAGGCTCTAAAGTGCTCCAGGGCGGCCCCCTCGGCGTTGACCAAATGGGCGGCCTGGGCAACGCCGTCGGCGCGGCCGCGGACTGTATCGACCGCTGACTTAAGCTCCTCGTCGGCTTCGATGCACTTGTGGAAAGCTTTCTCGAGGCCGCCTTTCCCGGCCTTCATCGCCCGGCCCGCCCGGTTGAGCCCGGCTTCATCGGCCTTGGTCGGGCCCCCGAGCACGCTGCCGACCGTGAGGCCGCCCTTCCTGGGCACCTGTTGGCTGCTGGCCAGCGCTCCCAGATCGCCGGTCCAGCCCTTTTGGGGCAGGATCAGGCCGAGCGCTCGGGCATCCGGGTCCTTTTCGGCGTGCTGGAAGAGATCCACGTCCGGCGCCACGTTGGCTAACAGGCCTTGGACCTGGAGGGCAAACGTCCGGTAAGCGTCCCACTTCTTCTGGCGCTCACCCGCCCGCCATGGGTTCATTAGGATGGGCGGGTCGGCCAGGGCCGGCTTGAACGGGTTTTCGTCTACGCGGCGGTGATGGGAGGGCGGCTTCTCCCAGACCGAGTTCGGCGGCATCGGACAGTTGGGGCCGGGGTCCAGTGAGTATTGCTGGAGCGGGTCGCCCAGCTTCGTTTTGGCCGGGGCCCATTTCTTCTCCACCTCGTCATCGGGCGTGCGCCAGGGGCTCTTGGGCAGGGGATGAGATGGGTATTGAGCCGGCGCGGCGCCGGGCGAATCGCGCTGAAGAATCAGCTGCCGCTGCAGCCAGTGAGCTGTGACCTCATTCCCGAGCGCTTGCTGCATCTGCAGGGCCGCTGCCGGAACGAGGTGGGGAGGCATGGCTTCACCCGGCCGCAGCGCCAGGGGTGAGTCGGTCTCAGGATCTGATACCAGCGTGGCCCGGGTCGCGGGCCGCGATCTGGGCGGATCGCCACGGCGCCCCTTCTTGGTCTGGGCCCTGGAGCGAGTGGTCATGCTGGCCTCCTGAGAGCGTCGGCGCTGGCGGTTCCAGCGATCTATTCCACCGCGGCCGCGTCGGTTGAGCCGGCCGCGTCACGCTGGAGGGCCTCGGCCGTCATCCGCTCCAGCGTCACCCGTAGGGCTTCCAGCTCCGGATGGCGGCCGGCCTCCGGCCCGCGCCCGCTCACCCGATGGCGGCGCCCATCTAGTTCAATCGTCCAGGCGATGGCGGCGCCATCCAGGACATCGGTCGCGGCGTCGAGACGCTCGGGCAGCTCAAAGAAATCGAGCTGCCGGACCATATCCCTAAGCTGGCCCAGTTCCGGCGCCGTCAAACGCGTGAGGCGGCGCCACTCCAGGGGCAGGGCGACCGGCCGGAAGTCGCCGTCGACGAACTCCAAGCGCTCGTCGCTGTACTCGTCCACGCGCCCGTCGGCGTAGACGCGCAGGGCCCAGTCGCGCTGGGCGGTGACGTGATATTCGAGCCAGGCTGCTGCCACCGTCATCGCTGCCTCCTTGGATCAGGCCTTCAACCGCCAGGCCGGGGTGTTGCTGGTCACGGTGCGCAGCGCCTCCATGAAGGTGGCGTAGTGCTGCGGCCGGATGGTGTTGCCCAGGGACATGATGTTGTCGTTGTTCTCGGTCACCGATCCGCCCAGGCCCATATTCTGAGCCAGCGGGTTGTGGCCGGTCAGATCGCCGACGTCGCCGCCTGTGCCCGAGATCAGGCCGCGTGTGCGCGGCCGGCCCTGGGCGTCGGTGACGATGTTGCCGCTGGCGTCGCGCTGCGGCGTGCTGGCGTACTCGTCGAACAAGCCGATCATGTGGCCAAACTCGTGGACGGCCACGTTCTGCACTTGGCCGCCCGCCGCCACCAAGTCCACGCGGCGCCATTCGGCGCCGGCGGTGGCGCCGGCCGAACCCCGGCCCACGACGCCGTGCACGCGCGTGGTGACGTTCTCCAGCCTCCGGCCCTCCACCCGCTCAGTGCGGATAAACTGTTCCACGGCTTGCGCGCGGCGCAGCGACAGCTGCTGGTTGTAGGCGTCGCCGGCCGCCGTCCCGCCGCCCACCGTGTTGGCGTGCCCGATCAGGTCGAGGGTGGTCCCGGCGCCGCCCCGGGGCGCCTGGAAGCTGATGATCCAGCGGCGCAGGCGGGCCTTGGCGGCGTCGCTCAATTGGTGCGAGTCGTGCGCGAAACCCACCGACTGGGTCAGCAGGCTGTTGGTGGCCGTGGTCTGGCCGCTGCCCAGCGCCAGCCGCTGGTCGGTGCCGACGTTCGGCCGGCCGGGGGCGACGGAGGCGCCGAAGTCGTTGTTGCCGTCCGGGGTTTTGAAGATGCGCGCCTGGCAGTGCGTGGGCTGCGGCCCGGCCGCCACTGGCCCGCTGCCGGCCGGGGCGGAGACGTTGGTCGTGTTGACCACGACGTTTGTCCGAGCCAAGAGCGCGCCCCAGCCCGGCTTGCCGCTCTGAAACACGATCCCGGTGCCGGCGCTGCCCCAGGCATTCTGGACGGCGGAGCGATATTGCGTCATCCAGGTCGCGATGCGCGGGTCGGCGCCGCCGCCCGTCCACTGCCAGTCCTGGCGAATACGATCCAGCGCGGCCTGCCGGTCCGGCCCGGTCAGCCGGCTGAGGGCGGCGTTGAGGCGAGTCGCGGCCGGGCTCAGGCTGGGGTCGGCGGCGGTGACGGTGTTGCCGGCAATCGCCATGCCATCGACGAACGTCATCGCCACGTTGACGCGGATGGTGAGCGCCATCGTCCCGGGGTCGTAGGCGGCGTTGAAACCGCCCATACCCGTGGTCGGCGTGATCAGCTGGCCGGCCGGCGCGGCCGGATACGGGCCATGGTCACGGAAGGCCTGCAACTCCTGCGCCACCGGATCGACGACCCCCGCGGCCGGGAGGCCGGCATCGTGCGGCTGGCGCTGCAGCGGGGCCAGCGCCGCGGCCAGGCGCTGCTGCAGGTAGTGGTTGCCGCGCAGCTGGCCGAGCTGGACGGCCGCGGCCTGGCGCTGCGCGGACTGCAGCGCCTCATCGCTTAGCAGCCGGGCCTCGGGATTGGCGGGGCCCGGCGTTTCACTCAACCCGCTTTCCGGGGCCGGCCGTTCCGGCAGCCCGGGCGTCGGCTCAGGGTGAGCGCGGCGCGCCGGTGATTTGTTCTCTGGGCGCGGCGTTGGCTGGCGATGGTCCATGTGTTTTTCGCTACTGGTGTGCCATACGCCGGAGGCGGCGCCGCGCCCCAACTGCACTGGGCGGAGCGCCTGATCCGGCGCGAGTTGTAGAAGCTGTGTCAGCGCGGCGCCTCGCCATCCACCAGGCGCCCCAGCTTCTGCAATTCGCGGCGCGTGCCATGCAGCAGATGCGCCATGGTCACGCGCCCGCCGTCGGCGGCGGCCAGGTAGGCGGCGCTGACGATGATGTTACGGATGCTGCCGCCCGCCAGTTTGAAACGCCGCGCCAACAGGTTCAGGTCCAGGTCCGCCGCGCTCGGCAGCGTGGACGGCCAGAGCGTGGTCCAGATGCGCAGGCGGTCTTTCTCGTCCGGAAATGGGAAATCAACGACAAAGTGCAGACGGCGCTTGAAGGCCTCGTCCAGGTTGGCGCGCAGGTTGGTGGCCAGCACGGTCACGCCGTCGTAGGCCTCCATGCGCTGGAGCAGGTAACTGATTTCGATGTTGGCGTAGCGGTCGTGGCTGTCGCGGACCTCGCTGCGCTTGCCGAAGAGCGCGTCGGCCTCATCGAAGAACAGGATGGCGTTGCTGCTCTGCGCTTCGGTGAAGATGCGCTCCAGGTTCTTCTCGGTCTCGCCGATGTACTTGCTGATGACGCCGGCCAGGTCGATCTTGTAGACATCCAGCCCAAGCTCGGCCGCCATCACCTCGGCCGCCATGGTCTTGCCGGTGCCGGGCGGACCCGCAAACAGGGCGGTGACGCCGGCGCTGGCCGCCAGTTTTCGGCCGACGCCCCACCCTTCCAGCACCTGCGGCCGTTCGCGCACGGTGGCGACCATCTCGCGCAGGATGGCGAGCTGGTCGTCCGGGAGGATGATGTCCGCCCAGGCGTAGCGCGGCGTGATCTTGCGCGCCAGGGCGGCCAGGTTGGGATTGGAATGGGCGCGCGCGGCGGCCAAGAGGTCGGCGCGGTTTACGGCCTCGCCGCGCTGGGCGGCCAGGTCACGGGCGGTGGCGGCGGCATCGCGGATCTGGCGCGTGGTCAGCGCAAACTGGCCGGCCAGGGTGTTGAGGTCCAGACCCGCCGGGTCGGCCAGGTCTCGGAGGAAGAACGCCCACAGCCGGCGCCGCTGCGCGTAAGACGGCAGGCCGAACTCGGCCCAGAGCAGGCGGCGTTCCCGGTCCACGCCAGTGGCTTGCCAGCTTACCCGGCTGGTCACGATCGCCCAATCCGGGAACGCGCACAACTCAGCCAACAGCTTGGGCGCCGGGGCGCCGTCCAGCAGGCAGGTCTCCCACCCAGACAGGCAGGGCACGGCGCCCGTCAGGCGGGCGTCGCGCAGGGCCAGACGCAGCCCGCGCTCCAGCATCCCGTCGTCCCGCCCGAGCGCGTCCAGGGCCACCTCCAGCAACGGCCGGCCCAGGTGGGCGGCCAGGCGGCGCGCGGTGGCCGCCTGCCCGGCTCCATCCGGACCATGAAAAACGACCAGGGCCGGCGCGCCGAGGGAGGGCGCCAGGCGGGGCCAGGCCTCTTCGGTGAGCACGTCTTCGGCGGGGGCCGGCGCCAGCAGCCGGGCCTGGGCGCCCAGCGCGGCCGGCGGCTGATAGTGGCCGAGCAGCCAGGCCACCAAGCCGGGGTCGGGCGCCAGGGCCTGGTTGAGCAGAGGCAGGCGCGCGGTCTCAGCCACGCGTTCCACCAGGCCGTGCCGGAAGAGCGGCGCCTCGTCGGCGAAGCGCGGCCAGAGCGTCAAGCGGGCCGAGCCGGGCTCACACAACAAATCCAGCACCAGGTTGACGCACGGGCGCTTGCGGGTGACGTCGTCCTGCAGATAGGCGTAAAGCTTCTCATAGCGCAGATCCAGGGCCGGGGCCAGGCAGATCAGCAGGACGTCCAGGTCGAAGCGGTCTAACCCGAACACCTCGGCCAGCCGCGCCAGCCGCGTGGTCTCGCCGGCCTGCTGCGCGGCGCGCTGCACGGCCTGGCCGGCCTCGGCCGCGCGCTGAGCGGCCGCCGCGAGCACGGCCGCCTCCTCGGCGGGCAGGACGCTGGCGCCGCCCCAATTGCCGCCGAGGGGACGCGCGGCCAGAGTGCTGGCTTCGGCGTCGGAGACGTACAGCCCGCGATAACTGTCGGCGGGGTCCTGGCCGGACAGCTGCCAGCGGCGCACGGCGTCCTGCAGGCGCACGTCCAAGCGCGCCAGCTCAGTTTGCAGATGGCGGAGATGGAGATCGTTCGACGCAGACGGGCTGGGCGCGGCGGCGCGCATGGGTCAGGGCCTGGGCCGCGACCTGACGCTTGCCGAGCGCCCCGCCAGAGGATGGTGCATCGCCGGGTGACCTCCCGCCCGAGTCTGGGGCCGAAGCTTTAGCGCAGCCAATCGATCAGCCGCGCCCAGAGCGAGCGCCGGGCGGTCCGGCCCAAGCCGAGATGCTCGCGGATGAAAGCCGCGATGCTCTCGAGCCGCACAAAGTACAGGCGCTCACCCGATCCCACGCGCTCGATCGAGCCGCGCCACACCTGCGGGCGCTCACCGGGTCTGGCCGTCTCGGGCCAGACGCGCACGATGAAAGCCAGCGTATCCCCCGGCGCCTCCGATCCCAGAGGCTGACTGGCAGAAGCGGGGCGTTGGTCTTCCATCGCTGCTGCACCATACGCCAGGGACGTCTGCCGAGTGTCTCGAAGGTGTCTTTCAGGGCGGCCCGGGGCGTCTTCTGGGGCCGGCGCTAGGGTTCGCTCAGTGCGGCGCCGAGCATCTGCTCAAGTTGGCGCAATTCGGTCTGGGTCTCTTCGACGGCGGTCTGCAGCCGGCGCAGCCGGTCTAGCGCATGGCGGGCCAGGGACTGGATGGCTTCCGGGCGGGCGGTGTTTGCGGCCGGCGTCACGGCCGGGGCCGAATCGGCCGGGTTATAGCGGTTGGCCGCCATCTGCTGGTACAGGCGCGTGGTCTCGCCCATCGGCACGGTGTCCAGCTCGTCGCGCAAAATCTGGGCGCAGCGCTTGAACTGGGCCAGCGCGGCGTTGCGGTCGCCGGCCAGCCAGTGCAGCTGCATCATCTGGCGGTGGATCTTCTCGCGGGTGGGGTCGCGCGCCAGGATGCGCTCGCCGTACAACAAAGCCCGCTCGTGCTCGCCGCGCTGCCCATGATAGGCCACCAGCTTCTGCAGCGCGCCCAGATACAGCAGGCCCAGCCGTTCGCGCTCGTGCAGACACCAATCCGCATACACGCCCTCCAACAGGTCGCCGGTGTAAACGTCGACGGCCGTCTTCAGGTGGGCGGCCTGTTCGGGGGTCAGCTCACTGCCCGGGAGATCCTGGCAGGCGAGCTGGGCTGTCTCAAAGACGGCGACATCCAACCAGAACGGGCCGGAGGTCAGGAGGGCGACGCTCTCATCGCCGATGAGCAGGTAATCGTCCGGCTGCGCGCCCAACCCTTGCAGACCCTGGCGCATGCGCCAGAGGGCATTGCGCAGGCTTTTGCGCGCGGTCGCCGCAGGCAGATCCCCCCAGAAGAGCGCGGCCAGCCGTTCGCGGGATTGGGGGTAGGCGCGGTTCAGCCAGAGGTAACACAGCAGCAGACAGGCCTGCTGGTTTGGAAAACCCGTGAGAGTCTGATCCCCGTATGTAACTCGCCCGGCGCCAAACAACTGCGCTCTGAGCATCGCTTCCTCCAAGCACTCGCGGTGGGAGAACTTCTAACCCTGCTTCGTCCGGAAAACGAAGCCGAAGCGATACCCGATCATGGGCCTACGGCGATTTGCCCCGCGTGATCGAATTTGGACAAGGACAATCATAATTGTTTACAGAATGGCCGCGCGAGTCAACAACGCTGGCGTTAGGGTTGCGTTTATCTTTGCGCCGCGCCGAACGGCATGGAATCTGCAACAGCGGAGCTGGCAATCCCAGGCGCTTTCACGATCGGACAAGATGTGGTCTCTGCTGACTTGACCCTCGCGCACTATACGACGCCAGTGTTACTGGCCTGCGAGGCGCGCGCAGCCACTTTCCAGGCTCGGGCCAGCCAATCCGGGCAGTTGGTCGTCGTCCACGTCGTGCAGCCGGAGTTCAATCTCGCGCCCGCGGCCTTCCTGGCAGCTCTGCGCACCGCCGCCCACCTCCGCCACCCCGGTCTGGTCCCGATCCTGGATTTCGGCCACGCCGCCGGCCGCGGCTTCTGGGTGACACCGTTCTATCCGGACGGATCGCTGCGCCGCCGCCTGGAGCAAGCCGGCTGGCTGGAGGCCGGCGTCGCCGCCGACTGGCTCGCCGGCGCGGCTGAGTCTCTGGCCTACCTGCACCGGCGCGGCCTGGCCCACGGCACCCTGACCACGCGCCGCCTGCTGGTGAGCGCTGGCCGAGCGTTGGTGGACGGCGCCGGGTTGGCCGCGCTCTGGTCCCCGCCAGGCCACGCGCCGCCATCGCCCGCTGACGACGTCCGCGCCTTGGGCGCGCTCCTGGCCGAAACAATCACGGGCCAGCCGGCCCCGCAGGCGCTGGAGCTGTTGCCGGAACCCTGGGCCGGCCTCGGGCGCAGCGTGATGGCTCCGGAGGCGCGTCCGCCCGACGCGGCCTCGTTCGCGGCGGCGCTCCGCTCCGCGCTGGCGCTGCGCGCACCCGCAAGCCCCACCCCCGCCAATGCCTCCGAACTGGAAGCCTCACCGCCGCCGGTGGATGCCGCGGAGCCGGGCCTGGCCGACACTGGGCCGCTGCCGCCTGTCAGGCCGCAGCCGGCCTGCCCCGCCGCACTGGAGACGCCGGCCCGCCTCGACGTGATCCAGGCCGGCCGGCCGCGGCGCACCTTCACGCTGACATCCGGGGCGCTCACGCTCGGACGTGATCCGGCCTGTGAGATCGTGCTCGACCAGCCGGAGGTCTCGCGCCGCCACTTGCGCCTCTCGGTGGAAGCCGGCGCTGCGCCGGCCGAGCCTGCCCAGGTCCACGTCACCGATCTAGGCAGTGTCAACGGCACTTACCTGGACGGGCAGCGCCTGCCGCCGCACATCTCCCAGGTCTGGCCGCCCGGCGTCGCTGTCACCGTCGGCCTGAACGTGCTCAGCCGGCGCCAGGCGGCCGCCCGGCCGGAGACAACGCCGGTCCGCGCGCCCCGGCCGCGCCGGCGCTACCCCAACGCCTCAAGCCCGTTACCCACGGACGAGGCGCCGCGCGCCGGCCCAGTCAACGCGGGTCCCGCGCGCCTCATCCCGGGGCTGGCGTCCCTGGCCCTGGTCGTCGGCGTGCTCGCTGTGGCCGCAGTTTGGCCGGAGAGCGTGGGCCTCCTGGCCGGGTCGGACCAAATCGCGCAGACGGCTCAGACTGCCACGGCGGCCTGGCTGATCGTGGACGACGACCGTGACGGGCTCGCCAACGGCCTGGAGTTGACCTACGGCTCGCTGCCACTCGTGCCGGACTCGGACGGTGACGGCCTGACCGATGGCAACGAGGTGCGCCGCGGCCTCAACCCGGCCGACCCGGACAGCGACCGCGACCGTACGCCGGATCCGTTGGACTTGGCGGCCGGCCAGACGCCCACTCCGCCGCCCAGCGCCACGCCCACCCTGGGCGTTGTCAGCGTCACCGGCCTGGAACCGGCCTCGGCCGTGGCCGGCGCGGAGAGTTTCCTGTTGACGGTGCGCGGAGCGGGCTTTGGCGCAGGCGCCGTGGTGCGTTGGGGTCAGAGTGAGCGGCCGGCGACGGTGGTGGACTCTCAGACGCTGACAACGCTGATCGCGGCCAGCGACGTGGCGGACGCCGGCCGCGTCGCCGTGCGCGTGCGCGTCCCCGGCGCGCCCGAGTCCGCCGCGCTGGAGTTTGTCGTCGGCCACCCGCTGCCGGTGCTGAACACGGGCGGCCTCGTCCCGGCCTCGGTCACAGCCGGCGGCCCGCCGTTCACGCTGGTCGTCAACGGGGCGGGTTTTGCAGCCGGGGCCGTGGTGCGCTGGAATGGTTCAGACCGGCCGACAGTCCCTCGCGGACCCAGCCAGCTGCTGGCCTTCATCGACGCCGCCGACGTCGCCCAGGCGGGGATGGCCAGCGTGACCGTCTTCAATCCAGCGCCCGGCGGAGGTCTCTCAGACGCCCAGGTCGTGCCCATCGCGGCCGCGGCGCCGGCGTTCACGGGCCTCACGCCCAGCGTGGCGGTCGCTGGCGGGCCAGCGCTCACCCTGACCCTCACCGGCGCGCACTTTCAACCGGGCACGGTGGCGCGCTGGAATGGCACCGACCGCCCGACCACGTTCGTCAGCGACACGCAGCTTACGCTCCACCTGCCCGCCTCAGACCTGGCGGTCACAGGCTCGGCCACGCTCGCCCTCCTGGACCCGCGCACCGGCGCGCTCTCCAACGCTCTGCGCTTCAGTGTCGTCAATGCCGTACCAGCCCTGACCGCGCTGGCCCCCGCCGACGCGCCGGCCGGCGGCTCCGGCCTCGGCCTCGCCATCACCGGCGCCGGCTTCGCGCCTGGAGCCGTCGCCTACTGGAATGGCGCGCCCCGCCCCACGACCTTTCTGAACTCAACCCAGATCACGGCCGCGATCCCGGCGACGGACCTCGCCGCGGCCGGGCCGGTCGTGATCAGCGTGGCCAACCCCGGCCCCGGCGGCGGCCCCAGCCAAACGACGCTCGTCTTCACCATCGCCGCGCCGTAACCTGGACGGCCGGGCCGAGAGCGCGACGGAAAGAGCCAGCTTCCCCGCGCCGCGCGCTGGGCTTACACTGGAAGAGAGGCCCGCTGCCATGTTCACACTGCCGCTGCCGGTTGGGAAACTGCCGCCCGAGCTCCTCGCGCGCCTGCTGGCGCACGCCCCGGTCACAGACCCGCGCGTCCTCGTGCGGCCGGGCCTCGGCCTGGATTGCGCCGTGGTGGAAACGCCCGGCACCGACACGCTCTTGGTGTTCAAGTCCGACCCAATCACGTTCGCGACCGACGCCCTCGGCTGGTATCTGGTGCAGGTGAACGCCAATGACCTGGCCACCACCGGCGCGACGCCGCGCTGGTTCCTGGCCACGCTGCTCCTGCCGGAGACGCACACCACGCCCGCCCTGGCCGAGCGCCTTAACGCCGACATCGCCGCGGCCTGCGCGGAACTGGGCATCAGCGTCATCGGCGGCCACACCGAGATCACAGCCGGCCTGGAGCGGCCGCTCGCGGCCGGCGCGCTCATCGGCGAAGTGGCCCGCACAGATTTGGTGACGCCGCGCGGCGCCCGGCCCGGCGACCGGCTGCTGCTGACCAAGGGCGTGCCGATCGAGGCCACGGCCCTGCTGGCGCGTGAGTTCCCGGACCGGCTGCGGCCCGCCCTCGGCGACGAGGCGCTGCGCCAGGCCGCTGACTTCCTGCGCACGCCCGGGATCAGCGTGGTCCGCGACGCCCAGATCGCGCGGCGGGCCGGACGCGTCACCGCCATGCACGATCCGACGGAAGGCGGGCTGGCGACGGCGCTGTGGGAACTGGCCGAGGCCAGCGGTCACACCCTGGTGGCAGACCCTGGCGCCGTGCCTGTCCCTGACGTCAGCCGGCGCCTCTGCCAGGCGTTGGACCTTGACCCGCTGGCCGCCCTCGCCTCCGGCGCGCTGCTGCTGACGGCTGACCCCGCCGACGCCGCTGCCATCCGCCAGGCCCTGGAAAGCGCCGCGATCCCGTGCGCCGACCTCGGCGCCGTGGAGGCTGGGCCGCCGGAGGTGCTGGAGCCTAATCCGCGCCGCCGCTGGCCGCGCCCGACGCGCGACGCAGTTGCCGTGCTCTTCGAACGGTGAGCGTGGCCTCAGCCCGCGCCCTCCCAAAACCCGCGCCGCCAATTCAGAGTCCGGCAATCCAATTTTGACTGGGAAACGCCGACGTTTTTCCATCTAGAGTACTGTCCTCCTTGATAGCGCGCCCGGCTATAATGCGGCGAGATCATCGCTCGCCGCCAGACCACCTCACTCCCGGAGCGCCAGAATGTCCAATCCGCCTGCCCCTACCGATCATGGCTCCCTGCCCGAAGCCAGTGCCGCCGACATCGAGCGCCTGCGCGACATCCTGTTCGGCGCCCAGGCCCGCTCCACGGACCGCCGTCTGGGCGACGTCGAGATCCGGCTGGAGACGACGCGCCGCGAGTTGACCTCCCTCTTGGAAGAAAAGGTGGGCGCGCTCGGGGATACAGCTGCCGAACAATTGGCGGAGGCGCGCAAGCAGCTGAGTGACCGGCTGGACGGCCAGGACGCCAGCCAGACGACGCAGCTGCGCGCCGCCCACAAGGAGCTCTCGGACCTGATCAACCGGCAGGCGGCCGACCAGGCCGCGCAGCTGCGGGCCGTCCACAAAGAGCTCTCCGACCAGATCGAGAAACTGACCGCCGACCTCTTCCATCAGATCCGCGCCACGCACAAAGAATTGAGCGACCGGCTGGACCGCGTCAACGCGGAGCAATCCGAGCGCTCGCGCCAGCTGCAGGCCGAAGCCCGCCAGCGCGATGACGCCCTGCGCCAGGAAGTGCTGACGCTGGCCGCCACCCTCAACGACAAGAAGACCTCCCGCCACGATCTCGGTCAGATGCTGGTCGAGGTCGGTCTGCGCCTGCGCGGCGACGGCGACGCCAAGGTTTAGACCGGACAGGCACGGCATGGCGCCGCCCGTCTCCGGGCCAGAACCGATCTCCCCGAACGGCGACGAGGGCCGCCTGCTCGCGTCCATCCGCGCCATCCTGCTGTCCGAAGAACAGGAGCGGCTGCGCGGGCTGGCGCTGATCCTGGAAAACCTGCGCGGCGACCACGCCAGCCAGCTGGCCGCCCTGCAGTCCGAGGCCGCGGCCCTGCGCGCCGAGCTGGAACGCGTCCGCGCCGACGCGCGCGCCACCGACGCCCTCGCCCGCGACCTGCAGGCCGAGCTCGAGATCCTGCGCCGCAAGACCCAGGCCGACTCGGAGGGCATGGTGGCGCGCGTGACGCCGGTGCTGGGCGACATGATCGGCCGCGCCATCCGTGACTCGCGCGACGAGATGGCCGAAGCCATCGGGCCGCTCATGGGCGAGGCCATCCGCGTCCAAGTGCGCGAATCGCGCAACGACATGGTCGAGGCGCTCTACCCGGTTATCGGCGCCACCGTCCAGCGCTCGGTGGCCGAGTTCGCGCGCGAGATGCAGCGCAACGTCGATGCCCGGCTCAAGGCGACCTTTGGCCCCGAGGGGGCGCTGCGCACCGCCGCCGCCCGGCTGCGCGGCGTTTCGCCCGGCGAGTTGGCCGTGCGCGAGGCGCTGCCGTTCCGCATCCGCGAGCTGTTCGTCATCCAGCATGGCTCCGGCCTGCTGGTGGCCCACAGCCATCCGGGCAGCGCCGACCTGAGCGACACGGCGCTGATCAGCGCCATGCTCACGGCCATCCGCGATTTCGTCCGCGACACCTTTGGGCCGGCCGCGGACGGCCAGGCCAAGGAACTCGACGAAGTCCAGTCCGGCGACAACCGCATCATCATCAGCAGCGGCCGCACCGTCTACGCCGCCGTCGTGATCGAGGGCATCGAGCCGGAGGGCTTTCGCGCCCAGCTGCGCGAATTCGTCTCCAACCTGCACGTCAAACACGAACGCGCCCTGCGCCTGTACACGGGCGACCCCGCCACCCTGCCCAACCTGCAGCCCAAGATCGCGCGCCTGCTGGCCGAGACGGTCGGGTCCGCCAGCGGGCCGCGGCCGCTCTCGCGCGCGCAGCGCTACTGGCTGGGCGGCGCCGGCCTGGTCGGGATCTTGCTGGCCGGCCTGGCCTGCTTCTATTTCCAGTTCACGGTGGCGCTGATGCCGATGGCCTTCCCGAGCGCGACGCCGACGCTGACGCCGACGCACACGCCGACACCCACGGCCACCACCACCGCCACCCCAACGCTCACGCCCAGCGCCACGGCCACGCCCACCTTCACGCCGACCTGGACGCCAACCCACACAGCCACGCCCACGCCCACCTTCACGCCCACCCATACGCCGACCCCGAGCCAGACGCCCACCGCCACGCTGACGCCGACCCCGATCAAAGCCGAGGCGCGCGGCAACGTCTGGGTGCGGCCCGGCCCGACGCCGGCGGCGGCGCGCCTCGAAGTGCTGCTGCGCGACACGCCCGTGACGGTGCTGGCGATTTATGGGCCGTGGGCGCAGGTAGAATGGTTCCTGGACGGGCAGCGCCAGGTTGGCTGGGTGCCCACCTACTGGCTGACCCTGCGCGAGCCGGTGCCGGCTGACCGCGTGACGCCGACGCCGACGCGCTCGCGTTGAAGGAGAGAGGCTCGAGCATGACCGTGGTACAGCAAAAGATCTGCCTGCTGGGCGAGTTCGCGGTCGGCAAGACCAGCCTGGTGCGGCGCTTCGTCGAGGGCCGCTTCGACGACCGGTATCTCAGCACCATCGGCGTCAAGATCTCGCGCAAAGCCCTGCCCCGGCCCGCCGGCGAGCTGCTCCTGCTCATCTGGGACCTGGCCGGCGGCGACGAGTTCAGCCTGCAGTCCTCCTACCTGCGCGGCGCGGCCGGCGCCCTGATCGCGTGCGACCTGACGCGGGCCAGCACCCTGGCCGCCTTCGACCGCTACACCGAGCAGCTCTGGGCGCTCAACCCCGGCGCGCCCGTCGTCTTCATCGGCAACAAAGTAGATCTGGTGGCCGAGCGCGCGATCACGGATGCCGAGCTGCTGGCCGCCAGCCAGCGCCTGGGCGGGCCCTGCGTCCGGACCAGCGCCAAGACCGGCGAGCAGGTGGAAGCCGCGTTCGCGTTGTTGGCGGAACAGCTGGAGGCCCGCCGGTGACGGCGCCGACCAACCCCGCCGGCCCGGTGGACCTGTCGGCCCGCGCCGCCGCGGCCTTCAGCCGCCTCTACGGGCTGGCCTATGCGCGGGTGGGGCCCGACCTGACGATCCAGCAGGCCTCCCCGGCCTTCCTGGCCCTGGTGGACCAGCCGACGGCCTTGATCGGTCAACCGTTGAGCGCGGTGCTGTGGGAGTTTGTCGGCGCCGACGAGGCCCTGCGCCCGGTGCTGGCCGGGCAAAGCCCGCGCTATCAGCTTGAGCGCGTCAATCGCGAACTGCCGGACGGCCAGATCCACTACCTGACGTTTTGGGTGGTGCCTTGGTCTGAAACGCAGCCTGGCGCGGGGCTGATCGTCATCGTCGAAGACGCCGACCGCTTCGGCCAACTGGAGCAGAGCCTGGTACAGAGCCGCAACGAGCTCCATCTGGCCCAGGCCCAGCTGCTGCGCGCCAACCAGAAACTCGAACAACTGGCGACGACCGACGACCTGACCGGCCTGCCCAACCGGCGTTACTTCGAGCAGGCCTTGCGCCGGGAGCTTGACCGCGGCCAGCGCTATCGGCATGCCACGGCCCTGTTGCTGGCCGACGTCGACCAGTACAGCCCGTTCCGCGACCTGTACGGCAACCCGCTGGGCGACGAGGTGGTGAAGCTGGTGGCGCTCCTGCTGGCCGACCGGCTGCGCGGGGTGGATCGCCTGGCCCGCCTGGAGGCGGGCAGCTTCGCCCTGCTCTTGCCGGAAACCGATCTGCCGGGCGCCGCCGTGGTGGCGGAACGCCTGCGCGAACGCGTGGCGCGCGAGGCCGGGCCGGCCTTGACGGCGCAGCGGCCGGGTGCGGCCGACGGCGCCCAGTTTACGCTCTCGCTCGGGGTGGGCGCGGCGCCGGCCCAAGCCGCTACGCCGTCCGAATTGTGGGACGTTGCGGATGCCGCGCTCACCCACGCCAAGGCCACCGGCCGCAATCGGTGGTCGACGACGCCTACCGCCTATGTCATTTCCTCTAAATGACCCGGAGATGGCGCGGTTAGCCGCGCGCGTGACGCTGGAGCTGACGCACCGCCACCAGCTCGCCTTCGCCTTGATCGCGCCCGATCTCACCATCGTCCGGGCCTCGACCAACTTCGGCGCCTTCGCGCTCAACCGTGAGCGCGTCGAGGGGCGGCCGTTGACCGATGTGTTCTGGGAGTTCGTGGGCTCGGAGCCGGTGCTGACGGCCATCCTGCGCGGCGAGGACGCCCGCCTGACCTTGGAGCGCATCAACCGAGACGGGCCGGACGGGACGCCGCTCTATCTGACGCTGCAGGCCCTGCCGGTGGACAGCCAGCGGCCGGGAACCGGCCTGCTCTTGCTGGTGGAGGACACCACCGCCGCGACGCTGCTCGAACAGCGCATGGTCCACCACCACAACGAGCTGCGCCTGGCCCACGAGCAGCTGGAGAAAGTCTCGGCCGAGCTCTCCCGCCTGAACCAGCTCCGGTCGTTCCTGCTGGCGATGCTCGGCCACGACCTGCGCTCGCCGCTGACGGCGATCCAGTTGAACGCCGGGCTGGTGCGTAACGCGCTGACCGGCGACGCCGAGCAGGCGCGTACGGCCCTGGCCAATATCGGGCGCCAGGTGAATCTGCTGCACAATTTGATCGCCAACGTGATCGACTTGGAGCGCATCGAGCGCGGCCAGCTGGTGGTGCGGAGCATGCCCTGCGATGTCTGCCACCTCGTGCGCGATCTGGTCGAAACGGTCTACCCGGCTGCGGCGCGGCGCGGCCGCACGCTGCACCTGGAACTGGCCGACCCGGCGCTGGTGATCCCGGCCGACTCTGAACTGCTGCGTCAGGCGCTCCAGAACCTGATCGACAACGCCATGAAGTACACGGGCGGGGACGGCCAAATCCGCGTGACGGTGCGCCCGGAGGGCGAGTGGGCGGTTGTGGACGTGAGCGACAATGGCCCCGGCCTCGGCCAGCACCAGATGAAGCAGCTGTTTCAGCCGTACTACCGCGCCGATGGGTCGCGGCACAGCGAGGTCAAGGGCTATGGGCTGGGCCTCTTTATTGCCAAGACCCTTATCGAAGCCCACCGCGGCCAGGTAACCGTGCAGAGCGAGGCCGGCTGGGGCAGCACCTTCACCATCCGGCTGCCCCGCGCCTGAGCCGGCTCCCGCGGGGCTCGCCGCCCGGCGGCCGGCTGGGAAAACGCGGCTACAAAGCCCCGCCGACCGTCAACCCCCCATCCACCACCAGCGTCGCGCCGTTCACATAGTCGGACGCGGCCGAGGCCAGGAACAGCGCGGCCCCGGCCACGTCGTCCACACGGCCCAGCCGGCCGGCCCGGCCTTTGACCTCGGCCGCCAGGGCTTCATTCGTCCACAAGAGCGTGCTGAACTTGGTCTGGATCACGCCGGGCGCGATGGCGTTCACCTGCACGCCGCGCGGCCCCAACTCCTGCGCCAGGGCCTGGGTCAACATCAGGATCGCGGCCTTGGTCACGCTGTAGACGCCCATCATGCGGGCCGGCTCCAGCCCGGCGATGGAACTGATGTTGATGAGCTTGCCAGAACCGCGCCCAAGCATGAGCGGGGCCACCGCCTGGGCCAGCCATAGGTAGCCCAGCACGTTGGTCTGCAGGGTCTTTTGCCAGACCTCGTCGGTGGCGTCCAGCAGCGGCCCGAAGTGCGGATTCGTGGCGGCGTTGTTGACGGCGATGTCCACCGTGCCGAAGCGGTCCACGGTCTGCGCCACCAGCGCCTGCACTTGATCATGGCGGCCGGTGTGGCAGGCCGCGGCCAGGGCTGTGCCGCCGGCCGCGTTGATCGAGTCAGCCACGGGCTGCGCGTTCTCCAGCGTCCGGCTGACGACGACGACGCGGGCGCCGGCGGCGGCGTAGGCGCGCGCAATCGCTTCGCCGATGCCGCGCGAACTGCCGGTGACGATGGCGACCTTGCCGGCGAGGGTAGCGCTGTCCGCCATAAAGCTCCTTTCCACGTGGGCGCTCAGTTCAACTCACCCAGGACGCGGTCCAGCGCCTCCACGAAGAAGTCGGCGTTGGCGCGCGTGAAGACCAGCGGCGGCTTGATCTTGAGGATGTTGTAATGGTCGCCGGTCGGGTAGACGAGGATGCCCAGGTCGCGCATGCGCTCGCAGACCGCCATCGCCTCTGGCGTCGCCGGCGTCTTGGCGGCCCGGTCACGCACCAGGTCCACGCCCAGGTACAGGCCGTGGCCGTACACGGCGCCGATCAAGGCGTGCCGCTCCTGCAGCGCTTCCAGCCGGCCCTTGAAGTAGGCGCCGACGGCGCGGGCGTTGGCCTGCAGGCCTTCGTCGCGCATCACGTCCAGGACCGCCAGCCCGGCCTGGCAGGCGACGGCGTTGCCGCCAAAAGTGTTGAAATACGTGGCCTGGCGCCGGAAGGCCTCAGCGATGGCGGGTGTCGTGAGGACGGCCGAGACCGGGAAGCCGTTGCCCATCGGCTTGCCCATCGTCACCAGATCCGGCACCACGCCCTGCTGCTCGAAAGCCCAGAAGTGCGTGCCCAGGCGCCCAAAGCCCACCTGGACTTCGTCGGCGATGCACACGCCGCCGGCTGCGCGCACCAACGCATAGACGGCCGGGAAATAGCCGGCCGGCGGCAGCATCCCGCCCGGCGCACCGAGCAGGCATTCGGCGATGAAAGCGGCCGGCGCGCGCCCGGCCCCGCGCATCTGCTCCAGAACGGCCGCCGCCTCGTCCGCGTACTTGCGCCCGGCCTCCGGGTCATCCGCACCGTAGCGGCCGCGATAGGTGTTGGGCGGGGGCACCGGGTGGATGTACGGTTTGGTGTTCTTCGCGTCGAGTGGATTGTCCAAGAGCGACGTGCTGACTTCATACACGGCCTGGGTGTTGCCGTGATAGGCGCCGTCGATGGCGAGCACGTCCTCGCGGCCGGTGTAGGCGCGGGCCAGGCGCAGGGCCAGGTCGTTGGCCTCGCTCCCGGAGCAGACGAAGAAGACCACGCTCAGCGCCGGCGGCATGAGCGCCTTCAGCCGCTCGGCGTACTCCACCAGGCTCGCGTACTGGAAGCGGTTGTTGGTGTTGAGCAGCGCCGTCTGGCGAGCCACGGCGGCCGTGACGCGCGGATGACTGTGGCCGACCTGGGCGACGTTGTTGAGGGCGTCCAGGTAGGCGCGCCCGGCATCGTCGATCAGGTATTGACGCCAGCCGCGCACGATCTGCAGCGGGCGCTGGTAGTACGTCTCCTGGGATTGGGCCAGCGCTTGCCGGCGGCGCGTGAACAACGCCGCGGCCTCGGGCGTGTCCGCGGCCGGCGCCAGGCCGGACACCCGCAGGATCAGGTTCGGGTCCGGGCACAGGCTCAACCACGCCGCTCGTTCAGCGCCCGCGGCCAGGCCCGGCAGGCTGGCCGGCAGCTCACACGCCAGCTGCAGGTGCAGGTGCGCGGGCAGCGCGGCGTCCTCCGGGGCGGGCGCGATCCGGCCCAAGCGCGCGCCGCGCTCCAGGCTCTGCCCCGGCGTCACGGCCGGGGACACGCCGGCATAGCGCGTGTAGAAGACCGGGCCGGCCTCGGGCGCGTGCCGCACGATCACTTCAGCCGGGCCGAGGCGGACCACGGTCCCGGCCAGCGGCGCCAGCACGGCCGCGCCAGCCGGCAGGAAGACGTCCACGCCCAGATGGATGGCCGCCGGCTCCTGGGCCTGATCGCCGCGCGTATACAACAGGCGCGCCTCGGCGTAGCGCCCAAACGCCACACCCTGCCCGGCCGAACGCGCGCGGATCAAGGCGCGCACTTCGCTCGGCCGCTCCCAGGCGCCGGCTGTCAGCGCGTCCGAGGCGACGCCCAAGTTCAAGACAACCGGCGGGTAAGCGGTCAGGCTCACTTCCACCACCGGCCCGAGCGCAGCGGCGTTTGCGCTGAGCCAGGCCCGCACCGCCGGGCTCGTCGCGCCCGGCTCCAGGCCGCACGCCTCCCGGAACAGCGCGTGCGCGAGCTCTGGCGAGAGCGCCGCGATCCGCTCCAGCGTCGGCCACTCCAGGCGCAGGAACTCGGCCACGTAGGGGTTGTCCGGCTCGAGCGCAGCCTGCTGCGCGGCGCTGGTGGTGGTGGCGCACACGCGCAGGGCCACCAGCGGGAACAAGACGGCCAGCTCGGCCTCGGTCAACGGAAAGGCCTGGTGATAACGGCCGACCACACGCGCGGCCGCGGCCAGCGGCGCCTCCGGGGCGTGGCCGATCACCGTCGCCAGCAGCACCGCCAGCTCGCCGATGGTGTACGAATGCACCGTGTCGCCGAAATCGATCAGGCCGCTGACCGAGCGGCGCCCAGCCTCGTCGGCCTGGACGAGCAGGTTGTAGTCCACGATGTCGCCGTGGATGAGACTGCGGCGCAGTTCCGGCAGACGTGGCTCAGCCGCGGCCTCGAACTCGGCCAGCAGGCGCTCGATCAGGGCGCGGCGGTCGGCCTCGGCCACGTACTTCAGCCAGGTCTGGACGACGGCCTGGGCATGGCGCAGGTCCCACTGGATGAACCGCTCGCCGGCCGGATGCGTGCAATCGGCCAGGTGCGCGCTGAGCCGGCCGGCCAGATCGCCGAGATCGTCCAGCAGCCTGGGCGGCAGGTGCCGCACCTCGACCAGGGTCTGCCCCGGCAAATAGGTGAGCAGCCGGACGAAGTGGCGTTCGCCGTCGTGCTCGGCGGACGTGATCCCGGCGCCGTCCAAAGTCGGCACGACGCGCGGCGTCGGAAAGGCCGGGTCGCGGTCCGCCAGGTGCCGCATGGCCTGGTTCTGCAGGTCCAGCGTCTCGAATGTCTCGTGGCGGTTGGCGATCTTGAGGACGTAGCGCTGGCCGTCCGGGCCGGTGACGCGGAAGTTCTGGTCCTGGAAACTGGTCAGCGGCTTGAGGTCGGTCACCGCCAGGCCGTAGCGCTCGCGCACCAGGGCTTGGGCCGCTTCCGGCGTGAAGGCCGGGCAGCGGATGGCGTGCTGAGCGAGGTTGAGGACGTCCGACATACGCGCGTGCTCTCCGGCGAACGGGTTAGGGCCGCGGCTCAGCGCCGGGCGGCGTGGCGAAACAGGTTGTTTCTGCTATCATGGACGCGTTCGTCGGGCGGCCGACCCGACGCCCCGCTATTGTAATCGAACCACCGAAAGGAACCGCGTATGACCGAGACCGCGCGCCACGCGGCGCTGGTGGAGCGCGACCAGCGCCAGCTCCACCCCTTGCAGCATCCCAACAAGCACGCCGACCCGCTCGTCGTGGAGCGCGCCGAAGGCGTGTGGCTGCACACTGCCGACGGGCGCAAGGTCCTGGACGGCCTGGCCGGGCTGTGGAACGTCAACGCCGGCTACGGCCGCGCCGAGCTGGCCGACGCCGCCCGCGACCAGATGCTCAAGGTCGCCTACACCTCCAACTACGTCGGCATGACCACGCCGCCGGCGGCGGAGCTGGCCCACCGGCTGGCCGGCTTCGCCCACCCGACGCTCACCACCACCTTCTTCGCCTCGGGCGGCTCGGAGGCCAACGACAGCGCCTTCAAAACCGTGCGCTATTACTGGAAGCGCCGGGGGCAGCCGGACAAGTTCAAGATCATCGCCCGGCGCGGCGCCTACCACGGCATCACCCTGGCGGCGACCTTCGCCACCGGGATCGAGCGTTACCACAAGATGTTCGGGCCGGCCGTGCCCGGCTTCGTGCATGTGGCTGCGCCCAACCCGTACCGCTTCGACGGTGACCGGCGCGAGGGCGAGACCGTGGGCCAGGCCGCGGCGCGCGCGATCGAGGCCGCCATCGTGCAGGAGGGGCCGGAGACCGTGGCCGCCGTCATCGCCGAGCCGGTGCAGGGCGTGGGCGGCGTGATCGTGCCGCCGGACGATTACTTCCCGCGCGTGCGCCAGATCTGTGACCAGTACGACGTGCTCCTGATCGCGGACGAGGTCATCACCGGCTTCGGTCGCACCGGGGCGTGGTTCGGCGGCCAGCACTGGGACCTGCGCCCGGACCTGCTGGTCTTCGCCAAGGGCATCACCAGCGGCTACCTGCCGCTGGGCGGCGTGCAGATCTCGGACCAGATCCGCGACGCCATCTGGAACGCGCCGGAGGCCGAGACCTGGATGCACGGCTACACCTATTCCGGCCACGCCACCGCCTGCGCCGTCGGCCTGAAGAACCTGGAGATCCTGGAGCGCGAGGGCCTGCCGGAGCGGGCGCGCCAGATGGGCGAGCGCCTGCGCCAGGGCCTGGAGGCGCTGCGCGAGTTCCCGGCCGTCGGCGACGTGCGCGGGCGCGGCCTGCTGTGCGGCGTGGAGCTGGTGAAGGACCGCGAGACGCGCACGCCCGATGGCGAGCTGGCCGGCCAGGTGATGGCGGCCCTGCTCCAGCGCGGCGTCCGCAGCCGGGCCGTCGGCGCCAGCACGCTGGCCTTCTCGCCGCCGCTCATCATCAACGCCGACGAAGTCGACCTGATCGTCAAAACCCTGGGCGCCGTCCTCGATTCAATGAGTTGACCCTATGACCACCACCCCCATCCGCGTGGAGACCCTGGCGCCGGCCGACCTCAAGCCGATCCCGCAAGAGCTCTCGTTCGGGCGCGTCTTCACCAACCGCATGTTCACCCAGCACTACACGGCCGGCCAGGGCTGGCATGACGCCGTCATCGGCCCCTACCAGCCGCTCAGCCTGGACCCGGCCACGGTCAGCCTGCACTACAGCCAGTCCATCTTCGAGGGCACCAAGGCCTACCGCCGGCCCGACGGCGGGATCAACCTGTTCCGGCCGTGGGAGAACGCCCGGCGCTTCAACCGCTCGGCCGAGCGCATGGCCATGCCCGTCCTGGACGTCGAGGCCCATGTGGAGGCCATGACCGAGTTGGTGCGGCTAGAGCACGCGTGGGTGCCGGACGCGCCGGGCGCCACGCTTTACCTGCGCCCCACCCTCATCGCCGACGAGCCGACGCTGGAAGTGCGCGCCAGCCGGACTTACCTGCACTACATCATCCTCAGCCCGGTCGGCCCGTACTTCGCCACCGGGTTCAAGCCGGTGTCTGTGTACGTGGAAAGCGACCACATCCGGGCCGTGCGCGGCGGCACCGGCGCGGCCAAGACCGGCGGCAACTACGCCGCCAGCCTGTACGTGTCCGAGAAGGCCAAGCAGCAGGGCTACCAGCAGGTGCTGTGGCTGGACGCCGTCGAGCGGCGCTACGTCGAGGAAGTCGGCGCCATGAACATCGCCTTCGTCTACGCCGGCCAGCACATCCGCACGCCGGCCCTGTCCGGCAGCATCCTGCCCGGCGTCACGCGTGACTCGGTGCTGACGCTGGCCCCGGACCTGGGCTATACCATCAGCGAAGACCGCCTGGACATCAGCGAGGTGTTCCGCGACCTGGAGCGCGGCGCCATCACCGAAGTCTTCGGCCTGGGCACGGCCGCCGTGGTCGCGCCGGTGGGCCGGCTGGGCTACCAGGGCCGTGATGTCCTGGTCAACGGCAACGAGGCCGGGCCGGTAGCCGCGCGCCTGTATCAGGCCCTGACCGACCTGCAATACGGCCGCGCCCCGGACCCGTACGGGTGGACGCTGACGCTCACGCCCTGACCTGTCCGCCGCCAACCAGCTTCTCACCGCCGAGACGCGGGGAGCGCCCCCAGCCTGGTTTAGACTGAGCGCCTTCCGCGTCTCGGGGTTTAACTACTGGCCGCCGCCGTTCACACGGGGAGCACACGCATGCGCCGATCGCAATTGGGCAATTGGGGGATCGCGTTCCTGGCCGCCGTCAACGTCGGCCTGTGGCTGGCCTTCCCGCCCGAGGACGATGGGCGGCGCCTGTTCGTCAACCAGGTGCTCAGCGAAATCCTGTCGTCCACAGGCATGATCCTGATGGCGGCCGCCATCGTGCTCTCGCTGCGGCCGCGCTTCCTGGAGCCCTTCTTCGGCGGCCTGGACAAGATGTACAAGGCGCACAAAACGGCGGCACTGACCGGGCTGATCCTGATCCTGCTGCACTTCTTCACGATGCCCGGCAGCGGCGAGGTCTACCTGGGACGCGACCTGGGCAAGCTGGCCCTGATCGGCTTCCTGGTGCTGATCGCGCTGACGCTGGCGCCGCGGTTACCCGTGGTTGGCGGCTACCTCCAGTTCGCGTATCACCACTGGCGGCTCTCGCACAAACTCGTCGGCGCCGTCTTCATCCTGGGCCTGGTCCACACCTTCCAGGTGAAGAACGTGATGCAGTTCGCCGAGATCCCGGCCCTGTACTGGAAGATCGTGGCGTACGGCGCGGCCGGATTGTACGTTTACCAGGTGGCGCTGGCGCCGTTCCTGCGCGGCGCCCGCCCCTACGCGGTGGAGGCGGTGCGGCGGCTCAACGGCTCGACCGTGGAGGTGACGCTGCGGCCGCGCGGCGCCGGCGTGCCGCAGCGGGCCGGGCAGTTCGTGTTCGTCAGCTTCCCAGGCGACCCGGTGCTGGCCGAGCCGCACCCATTCACGGTGAGCAGCGCCCCGCACGAGCCGGCCCTGCGCCTGTCCATCAAGGCGGCGGGCGATTGGACCCGGCACCTGTACGGGCGGCTCCAGCCGGGCGGCGAGGCGCGCGTGGACGGCGGCTACGGCGGCTTCGACTTCCGCGCGGGCGGCCGGCAGCAGATCTGGATCGCCGGCGGCATCGGCGTGACGCCGTTCCTGAGCTGGGTGCGCTCCTTCCAGGGCGAGCCGGAGGCCGACATCCACTTCTTCTACACGGCCCGCGCCGAGGCCGACGCGCTGTTCTGGGACGAGTTTGCGGCGGCCGCCCAACAGCAGCCGCGCTTCCGGGCGACGCTGAACATCTCGGCGCGCGACGGCAGCTTGAGCGTGGACAAGATCGCGGCCCAGGTCGGGGAGTTGGCCGGCCACCACATCTACCTGTGCGGGCCGGCGGCCATGACGGCGGCCTTCGCCGAGCAATTCCGCCGACGCGGGGTGCCGGCGGCCCACCTCCACTACGAGGAGTTCAACTTCCGATGAGGCCTGGGCCGGCGGCCCACCTCCACTACGAGGAGTTCAACTTCCGATGAGGCTTAAGACGTTGGGGCGCACCACCGTGCGCCCCAACGACCAGCTCAGTGCGGTGGAGACCCTTTCACCGCCACGGCGTCAGGGAGGGCGGGGTCACGCCCCGCCAGCAGCGTCGTTATCAGGTGAAAGCGCCGGCCTCGGCGACGTAGCCGCAGCGCGGGCAACTCAACTGCACCAGCCCATCGTACGCCAGGCGGCCCCGGCGGCAGCGCGGGCAGGCCATGCCGGGCTGCGGCCGGCGGCGCCGGCCCGCACAGCTGCGGACCCGCTTGGGCGGCGGGGTGCGGCGCGGCGGCGTCACGGACCGTTCCCGCGCCTCAGTTGAGGTGCGCCTCCCAGTCGACGCGCAGGCGCGCCATGGTCTGGTCGTCCAGCACCTGCAGCAACTGCGCCAGCACCTGCTGCTCGGGCTGCGCGCCTTCGATGTGGATGACGTCGTTAATCACGGTGCGCGGCACGCCGTAGACCTGATAGCGGTTGGCCAGGTGCGGGAACTCGGTGGCCTCGACCATGTCGGCGGTCACGAATTCGCTGGCCAGGGCCAGCTTGTGAGCCAGCACCACAGCGCGCGGGCAGTACGGGCAGGTGGGCGTGACGTAGACCTGGATGTGCACGGGCTTGGTCAGGCGCTCCAGCGCCTGGCGCGTCGGCGCGGCCAGATCCACGGCGCCGCGGCTGACCATCTTGATGTCCTCGATCAGGGTCGCAAACTCGTAGCCGGACGGGACGCCGAACAGCCGGATGCCGTAGTCTTTGGGCTGCGCGCCGCCGCGCTGCACGGCCACGGCCGGGATCTTGTCGATCCCCAGCGAACTCACGGCTTCGGCGTCGGCCACAAAGTCGCGCACTTCCAGGGTCAGCTTGTCAGATAAGGCCGTGACCTCCTCCAGAAGCTGGCGGGTCTCGGCGCAATACTCGCACTCCAGCGCGCCGCCCTCACCCTGTGTGAACAGCACCAGGTTCACCGGGCCGCTCAGGTCGGCGAAGGCCGCGCGGATCTGCTTGCGAACGTCATCATTGAGCATGGGCATGGGTCGCTCCAGTTCTTTAATCGGATTGGCGTCTACACCCCCTTAGATGCGCCGGCCCCGGCTCGGTGACAAGACTAGTTAAACGAAAAACGGGCGAGCGACTCGCCCGTTCCGGCCAGGCCGGTGCCGCCTACGGCTTCGCCGTCAGGAACTCGGCCAGGTCCAGCGACTTATACAGGCGTTCGCGCGCGCTGGTGGTGAGCTGCGGCGCCGGCAGATCCCGGACCAGGTGGACGGTCTTGCGCAAGGTATCCACCACCACACGGCAATTCTCGCAATCGGCCAGGTGGCGTTCGATCTCGGCGCACAGCCCGGCCGAGGCAGCGCCGTCCAGGTAAAGCGACAGGTCGCCCAGCAGGTGCTGGCAGTCGTGCGCAGGGTGCATTCAGGCCTCCTTGCCGGCCGCGGCCATTTCAGAGAAGTAGCCGGCCAGCCGTTCACGCAGCCACAGACGGGCGCGGTGCAGGCGCGTCTTCACGTTTTCCGGCGAGATGCCGAGCGCCTCAGCCGCCTGTTCGGTAGACAGATCCTCCAGCTCGCGCAGCACGAAGACGGCGCGCAGCTTCTCCGGCAGCGCCCGGATGGCGTGCTCCAGCTCGGCGCGCGCCTCGGCGCTCTCCAGGTCGCGCTCCGGCAGACAACACCAGTCAAACAGCTCGCGCGGCGTGGCCAGGGTCTCGCCGTCGTCGCTGGGCAGTTCCACCGTCACGTTGAGCGGCTTGCGGCGCAGCCGCATCAGCGCCGCGTTGTAGGCGATCCGGTAGAGCCAGGTGTTCAGGCCGGCCCGCCACTGGAAAGACCCGATAGCCCGGAAGGCGTTCAGGAACGTCTCCTGCACCACGTCCTCGGCCTCCGCCTCGTCGTTCAGCAGGCGCAGCGCCAGCCGGTAGACGCCGGGCGAATGGAGCTCGACGCATTGCGCGCACGCCGACTTGTCGCCGGCCTGCAGCCGTTCCACCAGGGCCCGTTCGTCGATATCCGTCATTGCTTAGATGCGGCCTCGCTTTCAAAGGTTTCACCGAGCATTATAGACGCGAAGCCTTCTGGCCGTTAAACATGACGAGACGCGGCCGGAGCAGCCGCGTCTCGTCGTCGCTCTTTTTCTTGGAGCCTCACGCCGGCCGCTCGATCAGAGGCACGGTGAAGGCAGCGCCTCCGCCCTGGCCGTCAGCCGGGCGTATTCGGCGGCGCGGACCTGCGCGTCCAGCCTGGGGTTCCAGCCCGCGCCAGACCGGGCGCCTACTTCGACCAGTCCACGGCCAGCTGCGCGCGGCCGTGCAGGTGCTTCTCCACGGCCATGCCGGCCACCGCGCCCTCGGCCGCCGCCACCACGGCCTGCTTGACGTGGTTGCACAGCACATCGCCGACGGCGTACACGCCCGGCACCCCGGTCTGGTACTCGCGGTCCACCATCAGGCAGCCCGTCTCGCTGACCGCCAGCTGGCCCTGCAGGAAGTCCGTGATCGGCTTGCCACCCTGCAGATAAATAAACGCGCCCGTGACTGCCAGAGTCTGCTCAGCCTGGCCGCGCACGCCGAAGCGGACGGCTTCCACCCGGTCCTGGCCGAGCACCTCGCGCACGGTGGCGCCGTGGTAGACCGTCACCTTCGGGTGCGCCGACAGCTCATGGATCAGGTGCTCGGGCGCCTTGATCTCGGGCGTCGGCGACAGGAAGTGGACGTGGCGCACGAAGCGGGTCAGGAACAGCGCTTCCTCCACGGCTTCGTCGCTGTTGCCGGCCACCAGCACCACCTGGTCGCGGAAGAACGCGGCGTCACAGGTGGCGCAGTAGGAAACGCCCCGGCCGAGCAGGCGGTCTTCGCCGGCCACCCGCTGGCCGCGCCCCATCGAGCCGGTGGCGATGACCACGGCGCGGGCCGTATACGTGGCGCTGTTGGCGTAGATGGTTTTGAGCTCGCCCTCCAGGTCCACGCCCTGGACCTTGTCCTGGGCGAAGACGGCGCCGAAGGCCTCGGCCTGTCCGCGCATCACCTGAAGCAGTTCCGCGCCGCCGATGGCCTGGGCGAGGCCGGGGTAGTTGGCGATCTTGGCCGTCAGGCCGAGCGCGCCGGCGGTCAGGCCCTTGTCGAGCACCAGGGTCTTGAGATCGGCGCGGGCCGTGTAGATGGCGGCCGTGGCGCCGGCCGGGCCGCCGCCGATGATGACGACGTCGTAATGATTGTCGGAGTCGCCGCCCAGGGCGACGGGCATGTTCAGGGTCATCGCATTTGCCTCGGCGAGAGCGCGGGGACAGGCCCACGCGCGGGTTCTGCAGCGTTAGATGCCGGACCGCCGAAAAAGTGACGGCCGGGCAAACCTTGCCCGGCCGCAGGGGAGTTCAGCTGACGAAGGTAGACCGGCCCGCTATGGCCCGGTGACGATGGGATAGCCGGCCGCCTGCCACTCCCGCACGCCGCCGGCCATGCTGGTGACCTGCGTGAAGCCGGCCTGCTGGAGGATGTCGCGGCCCTGCTGGCTGCGGTTGCCGGACCGGCAGACGACCACGACCTCCTGGTCACGCGGCACTTCATTCACGCGGTCGGCCAGTTGCCCCAGCGGGATCAGCGTGGCGCCCGGCACGTGGAATTCGTTCCACTCCGACGGCTCGCGCACGTCCAGGATAAAGGCGCCGGCCTCGCGCTTTTCATACGCCTGCGCCACCGAGATTTCGGCCGGCAGGCCGCTGGCCGACAACTGCCAGAAGAAGAACGCGCCGATGGCGATGACGGCGACGGCGGCCAGGCCGGCCCACAGCCAGGTCCGGTTGGCGTTGGCCTGGCGCTGGGCCGCGCGGCGCGCGGATTTGTTCGTGCTCATGCGGGGCTGCTCCTGTTGACGAAACTCACGGAAAGACGGCACTGAGTGCGGTCAGCGCACGGCTGACCTCAGCGGCGGAGGCCTCAGGTGCCGCCCGGCGCGCAGGCCGCGGCGCTGGCCGAGGCGCTGCCCCCGCCGCTGACCTTGGACGCAAACGTCGACAGTTTCTTCTTGACCTTGCGGCTGCCGCAGGTGGGGCAGACCACGTCCTTGACGGCCTCAGCATTGCGGACCAGCTCGTCGAATTCTTCATGACAACTGGGGCACTCAAATTCGTAGATTGGCATGGCGTTTACTCCTGCAGGGCCTGGGCCACCCGCCCCAGCCGGGCGCGCGCTTCCGCCGCGATCGGCTCCAGCTCCGGCCGGCCGACAAAGCCCAGCATGCCAATCGGGTCGACCAGCGCGATTTCAGTGCCGCCGGCGGCCTCGGAGACCACCACGTTGCAGGGCAGCAGCAGGCCGACCTCGGGCGCCGCGGTCAGGGCGCGGTGGGCCAGCGGCGGGTTGCACGCACCCAGGATCTTGTACTGGCGAAAGTCGACGTCGAGCTTCTTCTTTAGAGTGTCCTTGACGTCGATCTCGGTCAGCACGCCGAAGCCCTCCGCTTTGAGGGCCGCCGTCACGCGCTGGACGGCGGCGTCAAAGTCGTCTTTGACGTGCACGGTCATTCCTAAGCTTGTCTGTGTCATGGTCATGCCATCGTCCTCCAGTACAGGCCCACGGGCCAAGGTTACTTATCCAGCGGGAAGCCGCGGCGCAGCCAGCCCAGCGTGCCGCCGCGAATGTTGTAGACGGTCTTGAAGCCTTGCCGGCCGAGCAACGCCGCCGCGCTCTGGCTGCGGTTGCCGGTGGCGCAGATCACGGCCACGGGCGTCGCCGGGTCCAGCTCGCCGAGGCGCCCGGCCAGTTCGCCCAGCGGGATCGGCCGCGCGCCGGGCACATGGCCCTGGCGGAACTCCCACGGCTCGCGCACATCCACGACGGTCGGCCGCCGGCCGTCGCCTTTTTCCAGCAGCGCCTTGAGTTCGGGCGCTTCGATATCCTGCACGTCGCCGCTCGTGATCGGCAGGCCGTACGCCTGCCAGGTATCCAGGCTCTCGGCCAGGTAGCCGACGACGCTGTCATAGCCGACGCGCGCCAGCGCATACACGACGCGCGGGTAGTCGGCCGGGTCGGCCAGGAGCAGCACGATGGGCACCTCCGGCGGCAGGACAAAGCCGACGCGGTTGCTGAGCTGGTCGTCGAGTTCCAGGTGGGCGGCGCCGGGGACGTGGGCGCGGATGTAATCGGCCTGGGGGCGCAGGTCCAGCAGAGCGGCGCCGCGCTGGAAGTACGGGACGGCGGCCTGGATGGTGAGCGGCTTGGGGGCCACAGTGCCCAGCGGGCGCGGGCCGCGCCGGTTCATGGCCTTGATGCGCGTGTGGTTGCCGGGCTGCTCCGGCAGGTCGCTGGTGGCGTAGGCCACAAACTCGGTGAGGCCGCGCGGCGCCAGGGCCGGGTTATGCCGGCGCTCGAAGCCCAGGGTGGTGCTGCGCACCGAGCCGATGGACTTGCCGCACAGCGAGCCGGCGCCGTGGCCGGGGTAGATGATCAGGCTGTCCGCCAGCGGCAGCAGCTTGGCGAAGACGGTGTCGTGCAGGTCGGCGGCCAGGCCGCGCGCGGCCTCGGCGCCCACCAGGTCCGGCCGGCCGATGTCGCCCACAAACAGGGTGTCGCCGGTCAGCGCCATCCACGGCTCAGGCGCGCGCGTCAGGTCGGCGACCAGCAGCGTGATGCTCTCCGGCGTGTGGCCGGGCGTGTGCAGCACTTCCAGGCGCACGTTGCCGAGCGTCAGTGTCTCGCCGGCCTGGACGGGCTGGTGCGGAAAGGCGGCCCCGGCCTGAGCGTGCACGTAGATGTCGGCGCCGGTCAGCGCCTGCAAATCCAGGTTGCCGGAGACGTGGTCGGCGTGCAGGTGCGTCTCGACGATGTGCGTGATCTTCAGGCCGCGGGCCTGCGCCGCGGTCAGATACTTCTGGACGTCGCGATCCGGGTCGACGACGGCGGCAACGCCGGCGCTTTCGCACCCCACCAGGTAAGACGCGCACCCCAAACCGTCCACGAAGAATTGCTCGATGTACATGCGCGGTTCTCCACTCACCTCAACTGCGGCAGATTGTCGTACAACAAGAATAACGCTAAAGCGCCTACCAAGACGGCAAAGCCTTTCCGCAGCTGCTCGGCCGGGAGCCGCCCGGCCAGGCGCGTCCCCGTGAACGTCCCCGCCAGCCCGGCCGCCACGAAAACCGTGGTCAGCGCCGGATCAAAGGCGCCGCCCAGATGGCCGAGCAGGCCGGCCAGGCTGTTCATGGCGATAACCATCAGCGACGTGCCGACGGCCTGCGCCATCGGCAGGCCCACCAGCATCACCAACACCGGAACGATCAGGAAGCCGCCCCCCACCCCCAGCAACCCGGTCAGCAGACCGACGCCGGCGCCGCTGACCAGCACCACGGCCCAGTTGGTGGCGGCCGGCTCCGCCCGGCGCAGTTGCCAGGGCGAGAGCATCAAGCCGCTGATGACCAACATCAGGACGGCGAAGGTCACCAGCAGCCCGGCCGGAGAAAACACCCGCGAGAGGCCGGCCGCCAGATAGGCCGCCGCCATCCCCGCGCCGCCGAAGAGCACGGCCACCCGCCAGTTGAGCGTGCCCTGCGCGCGATGAAAGGACGCGCCCAGCACACTGTTGGCGCCGACGATGGCCAGCGACGTGGCCACGGCCGCGCTGGGGGGTTGGCCCACCAGGTAGACCAGCGCCGGCACAGTCAGGATCGAGCCGCCGCCGCCCAGCATCCCCAGCGACAGGCCGATGCCGAAGCCGAGGGCCAGGTCCAGCAGCAGCGCCGGAGTCACCGGGCCGCGCCCTTCTTCACAGGCAGACGGGCGGCCTGCCAGGCGTGCATGCCGCCGCGCACATTCACGGCCGGATAGCCGGCTTTGACCAACTGCCGGGCCGCCGAGCCGCTGCGGCTTCCGGACTGGCACACGCACAGGATCTCCCGCCCGGTGGGCAGTTCCCACATCCGCGCTCCCAGTTCATGCAGCGGGATCAGGGCCGCACCGGCGATATGGCCGCCCTGATACTCCGACGGTTGACGCACATCCAGCAGGAACGGCGCCGGCCGGGCCTTGAGCCGGGCCTGGGCTTCTTCCACCGCGACGCTCGGCACTGGCGGCCCGAACAGAAGTTTCAATAAGTCCACGCTAGGCTCTCCGCTCGCTCAATCCAGATGGGCCAAAACCACACCGTTAGATGCCCTTGGTCAGCGAAAGTTACAAGTTTGGTCGAGTTTTAGACGGAGCCGCCATGACGTAAGACCGCGCCGTTCTCGAAGCGGCGACTCCCGGAGGCGGCCCGCGTTGCTGTGGGCGGCGCTGGATGATACACTCAACGCTTGATGCCTGGTCATGGGCTGCCGCCGGTCCGGGACGCTATGCTCGAAGACGGTCACCTTCCTCCCCCCTCCAGCAGTTCCACCGTGCCCGGCGATGAGCCGGACGACGGGGCTTTGTTGGCGCAGATCGAACGCGGGCAGCAGGCGGCGCTGGTGTCCTTGCACCGCCGCTACGTCAATCTGGTCTACAGCCTGGCCGCGCGTGTGGTCGGCGAGGGGATGGCGGCGGAGGAAGTCACCCAGGATGTCTTCCTGAAGCTCTGGCGCCAGCCGCGCGCCTTCGATCCTGCCCGCGGACGCTTCTCCAGTTGGCTGCTGGCGGTGACCCGCCACGCCGCCATCGACCGCCTGCGCCAGGAGGGCCGGCGCCCGCCGGAGGCGCCGGCGGCGCGCGAGGATCAACCCGATCCGGCCGAGACCCGCCTGGGCCGCGACGACCGGCGCGAGATCGAGCAAAGCCAGCAACTGCGCCTGCTGCTGGAGGCGCTGCCGGCCGAACAGCGCGAGGCCATCCAGTGGGCGTACTATGGCGGCCTCTCGCAGCAGGAGATCGCCGACCAGCTGCGCCTGCCGCTCGGGACGGTTAAGACGCGCCTGCGCCTGGGCATGCAGAAGCTGCGGGCGTTGTGGCGCCGCGACGCCTGAGCGCAAATCCAAAGGCCGCGCCCGCAGCGTTTAGTTATCGGGGCAGGTCACTCTTTTAGGTCAGACGAGCGATGACAGAGCCGCACGCGCCGACCTGCGCGGAGATCGCCGAACTTATGCCCGCTTACGCCCTGGAGGCGTTGGCCGCCGACGAGCGCGGCCACGTGGCCCAGCATGTGCGCGTCTGCGGGCCGTGCCGCGCCTTGCTCCAGGAGTATGCGGACCTGGCCGAGGGGTTGCTGGCGGCCGCTCCGGCCTGTGCGGCACCATCCCATCTGGAGGCCGCGCTGCTGCGGCGCCTGCGCGCTGAGCCGACACGGCCGCCCAGCCCCTGGTGGCAGCGGCTGGCCGCCTGGCTGCCCGCCCCGGCGCGGCCGGCGGCCGTGCTGGCCGCTGTGTTGGCGGTGGCGCTCGTCATCAGCAACCTGGGGTGGGCGCGGGCCGCGTCTGAGTGGCGCGCCCAACAGGCGGCCCTGGCCGCCAGCCTGCAGGCCCAGCACTTGAGCATGGAAATGCTGGCGGCCGGCGGGCAGCGCGTGGTGCTCCAGGGCAGTGCCGCGCCCGAAGCCAGCGGCGAGTTCTACTTCACGCCGGACCACCGCCAGGCGGTGCTCATCACCGCCGACATGCCGCCGCTGCCCGCCGGCATGGTCTACCAGCTCTGGCTCGTGACCGCGGACGGCCAGCGTGACAACGGCGGCGTCTTCTCGGTGGACGCCGCCGGCCATGGCGTCCTGATTGTCGACGCCCCGCACGACCTGGCCGCGTACGCCCGCGTCGGCGTCACCCGCGAGCCGGCCGGCGGCAGCCCCGCCCCCACCAACCCGGCCACGATCAACGGACCCATCTCCTGAAGCGCCCCATCCAGCCGGCTGTCACCTTGGCCCGCGTCCCGCATCTAAACCCGCGAGACCCGTCGCCAGAGAGGCCGCATGGCTGCCAAGACTCATCCTCATCGATTCCAGCGCCGGGAGGCCCGGCGCCGCGCCACCGCCCAGCAAGCCATCGTAATCGGCGTCGCCTTACTGCTGGCGGTGCTCGCCCTGATCCCGCTGCTGTTGGCCCAGCCCGCCAACGCCGAGGTGCAGCGCGCCGTCGGCGGGCAGCCGCTGTCCGACTTCGTCCTGAATGACCTGGATGGCCGCCCGGTGCGCCTGAGCGACTACACCGGGCGCCCCGTGCTGATCAATGCCTGGGCCACCTGGTGCCCGCCCTGCCGGGCCGAGATGCCGGCCCTGCACGCCTTCTATCAAGCGCATCAGGCCGACGGCCTGGAGTTGCTGGCCATCAATGCCGGCGAGGCTCAGGCCACCGCCGCCAGCTTTATCACGGCCCAGGGCTTCACGTTCCCGGTGCTGCTCGATCCCGGCGCCCGGCTGCTGGACGCGCTCGGCATCCGCAGCTTCCCGACCTCGGTCCTCGTCGGCCGCGATGGGCGCGTGAAATTCATCCACATCGGCCTGCTGGACGAAGGCCTGCTGCAGAGCGAAATCCTGCCGCTGCTCGGCCAGTAGCCCGAGGCCGATCCGGCCGGCCGGCGCTTGGCCAAAAACAGGGATAATGGGGCTGAGGCCGCCCCCCGCCATCGGCGGCCCGGACGTCCATGGACTCTCACCCGCCGCTGAACTCTCACCCGCCCCGCAATCTCGGCCTGGATCTGGTGCGCGTGACGGAGGCGGCCGCGCTGGCCGCCGGCCGCTTCCTGGGCTTTGGCGATTCCGAGGCTCCCAACCGCGCCGCCGTCGACGCCATGGTCGGCGCCCTCAACACGCTGGACATGGACGGGCACATCGTCATCGGCGAGGAGGGCCGCCTGGGCGCGCGCACCCCCCTCGACACCGGCGAGCGGGTCGGCACGGCCGATGGCCCGGCCATGGACGTGGTGGTCAACCCCATCGACGGCCGCGCCCTGGTGGCCAACTTCAAGACCGGGGCGCTGGCGGTGGCCGCCGTCGGCCCGCGCGGCGCGATGTGGCGGCCGGCGCCGGCCGCTTACATGGACAAGATCATCGTGGACGCCGAAGTGGCCGAAGCGCTCGTGCCCGAGTGCATGGGCGCCCCGGCGCCGTGGGTCCTGGCGCTGGTGGCGCGGGTGAAGAAGAAGGCCGTGCGCGATCTGGTGGTGTTTGTGCTGGACCGGCCGCGCCACGCGACCCTGATCGCCGAGATCCGCGCCGCCGGCGCGCGTGTGCTGCTGCGGTCGGACGGCGACATCGGCGGGGCGCTGCTGGCGGCTGACCTGAAAGGCGGCGTGGATTTGCTCATGGGGACGGGCGGAACGTCTGAGGGCGTCATGGCCGCCTGCGCGGTCAAGTCCCTGGGCGGCGCCATGCTGGCCCGGCTGGCGCCGCAGACGCCGGCCGAGCGCGCGGCCGTGGAGGCCGCCGGCCTGGACACGCGCCGCGTCCTGCACTGCGAAGAACTGGTGGCCGGCAGCCGCATCTTCTTCGCCGCCACCGGCATCACCGACAGCCTGGTGCTCTCCGGCGTCCGCTATCACGGCGCTACGGCCGAAACCGAATCGATCGTGCTGCGCAGCGAGACGGGCACACGCCGCTTCATCCGCACCGAACATCACGCCGCCGTCTGACGCGGCCCAGGCCCGCCCGATTACTCCAGGAAGCCGGCCGGCGGCACCCCCAGGGCCTGGATCAGGCGCGTCCAGTAGTTGACTTGGGCGGCGGTGGTCGCCAGGATGACGATCTCGCGCTCGGTGAACTGGGCCGTCAGGCGCGCCACGAACTCCGACGGGAACTTGAGCGGGGTCTGCGTGATCAGGCGCGCATAGTCCAGGGCCAGCCGCTCCCGGTCCGTGAACGTGCCGACCTCGGCCAGGGCGCGGCGCCCGCGCAAGGCTTCCAGCTCGTCCGGCGTGATGCCAGCCCGCGCGTAGTCGTGCGAATTCATGTCGATGCAGAACGGGCAGGCGGCCGCGTGCGAGACCTGCAGACGCACCAGCTTGAGGACGCGTTCATCCAAAGCGCCGTCGTGATGCGTGATCAGGCCTTCCAGCACGCCGGAGCTGAAGGCGGCGCGTGGATACCAGCCCAGCAGGCGGCCGATCAGCAGCTCGCGGCCGGCCACACGGCGCGCGGCCGCCAAGCCCAGGCGCAGCCACCAGGGCAGACGGGACGGGGGCGCGATAAAAGCAGTCATGGAGACTTGGATGCCGCCGGCGGGCAAACGTCACAGTCCGCCGGCCTGCTCCCCACTCCGCCGGAGCCTGACCAGGCCCCGGCCCTGGCTGCTCTTCACGCAAAACTCATCTGCCAGCCGGCTCACCGCGCTACAATAAACCCTTAAGTACGCGCCTCTTGAGAAAAAGGGATAAGCCCATGAATCGTATTGCGCAGATTATCGCCGGGCTGGCCTTGGTGGGCGCCACCGCGGTCTCCATGTTTGCCGTGGGTTTTGCGGCCGGCCACGTCTCGGCGGGCGGCGACGCCCTGAGCTTCCTGGGGGGCGGGGCCGGCACCTCGTCAGCCGCGGCCGAGACCCCGGACGATCTGGCCGCGCTCTTCCGGCCCTTCTGGGAGGCCTGGAACATCGTCCACCGCGAGTACGCCGACCAGCCCGTGGACGACCTGGCCCTGATGCGCGGCGCCCTCCGCGGCATGCTCGAGTCCTTGGGCGATCCGCACACCGGGTACCTGACGCCGGAAGAGATGGCGATCGCCAACACCCACCTAGACGGCAACTTCGAAGGCATCGGCGCCACCGTCGAGACGGACGTCACCACCCGTTACACACGCATCGTTTCGCCCATGCCTGGCTCGCCGGCCGAGAGCGCCGGCTTACTGCCCGGCGACCTGATCATCAAGATCGACGGCGAAGACATCCTGGATCAGGACATCACCACCGTGGTCGGCAAAGTGCGCGGCGCGGCCGGCACCACCGTCAACCTGACCATCCAGCGCGCGGGCCAGACCGATCTGCTGGACTTCGCCGTCACGCGCGCGCAGATCACGGTCGCATCGGTGGAGAGCCGGATGCTGGCCGGCCAGGTGGGCTACGTCCGCATCAACAGCTTCGGCGACAAGACCGGCGGCGAGCTGGAGCGCCAACTGCGCAACCTGCTCAAGGAGCGGCCGGTCGGGCTGGTGCTGGACCTGCGCGGCAATCCGGGCGGCTACCTGGACACCGCCATCGACGTGGTCTCGCAATTCATCCCGGACGGTGTGGTGATGCTGGAGCGCTTCGGCGACGGCCGGGAGAAGACCTACGAAGCCCGGGGCGGCGGCGTGGCCACCGCGATCCCGCTGGTGGTGCTGATCGACCAGGGCTCGGCCTCCGCCTCCGAGATCGTGGCCGGCGCTGTGCAGGACCGCGGACGCGGCACGCTGGTGGGCGAACAATCCTACGGCAAAGGCTCGGTCCAGGCGCCGCACAGGCTCAGCGGCGACGGCCAGTTGCGCGTGACCATCGCGCGCTGGCTGACGCCGGACGGCAACTGGATTCACGAGGTCGGCATCACGCCGGATGTGGTGGTGGAACGCACCGACGAAGATCGCGCCGCTGGACGCGACCCGCAGCTGGACAAGGCTGTGGAACTGCTGACCGCGCCATAACGCGCCCAGGCGTAACAGCTCACGCCTCAACACAAAAGGCGACGCGGCCGGCGTCGCCTTTTGTTTTTGGGGCTGGCCTGGCTACAACTCGACGAAGTACGACTCGCAGGCGCGGTCGATCAGTTCCTTGCCCAGGCCCGGCTCGGTGGCCAGGTAAGACGAGATATCCAGGATCTGCTCGACGATATCGCGCGGGTGGTTGGAGCGCAGCTTGCGGTTGCGCTTGATGTACCACTCCTGGATCAGGTAGGCCAAGCCGCGGTCGTCGTAGGGCACCCTCTTGGCCTCGCACACCCGCTTGAAGATCTCGCGGAATTCGTCGGCGCTCGGGTCCACGATCTCGATCTTGTGCCGGATCCGGCGCAGGAAGGCCTCGTCCACCAGGTCCTTGGGCGGCAGGTTGGTGGAAAAGACCACCAGCACTTCAAACGGGATCTCCAGCTTGCGGCCGTTGTGCAGCGTCAGGAAGTCCACGCGGTTTTCCAGCGGCACAATCCAGCGGTTGAGCAGGTCGCGCGGCCGGATCTGCTGGCGGCCGAAGTCGTCGATCAGGAACAGGCCGCCGTTGGCCTTCATCTGGAACGGCGCCTCGTAGAATTTATTGACCTCGTCGAACTGCAGGTCCAGACCGGCCATGGTCAGCTCGCCGCCGACCACGATGAACGGGCGCTTGATCTTGACCCAGCGCGGGTCGCGCTTGGCGCCGGCCCGCAGCGTGCCGGTGGCCGAGCCGGGGTCGGTGTCCCCGTCGCTCAGCAGCTCGTGGTTGACGTTGTCGTAGACCTTGATGATCTGGCCGTCCACGTCCACGGCGTAGGGCACGTACATCTCCTCGCCCAGCACCATCTTGCCGATGGCGCGCGCGATGGAGGTCTTGCCGTTGCCGGGCGCGCCGTACAGGAACAGCGACGTGCCCGAATTGACGGCCGGGCCGATGCGGCTGAAGGTCTTCTCGCCGATGATCAGGTGCGCCAGAGCGGCGCGCATGACCCGCTGGGTGATGACCTTGCGCTTAGCGGCCTGTTTGCGGATGGCGTCCAGGTAGCGCGCCACCGGCACCGGCGCGGGGCCGGCATACTGGTTGCGGTCCATGGCCTCGCGCGCCCGCTCGATGCCGGCGCCGGTGATGCCATAGATATAGGCGCCTTCCCCAAAGCCGCCGGCGCTCTGCTTGACCTCCACCAGTTTCTCGCGCTTGAGATACTCGAGCACCTGGTCGACGATGCCGGTGAAGGGCAGCGCCATCGATTCGGCCAGCTTAAAGCCGGTCAGGTTGCCGCTGTTGTACAGGTGCTTCAGGCTCAGCCCGACCAGTTCATAGAGCGTCAGGCCGGTGTCCTCCACCTTGGTGATGGGCGGCGGCGTGAAGAGCTCCGGCCCGGGCGGCAGCGGCGCGGACTGGCGCGGCGCCGACGGCGGCGCGGCGGGGCGACTGGACATGGCGGCCTCTCCTGAAAAGAGTTGGGTCGGCGAGATTATAGCATCAGCCTTCGCACCAGCTGTCGAGCGGCGGCCGACGACTTGGGATACAATGCCGGGCGGCCGGCGCCCTGCTACCCCGGCCCGCATCCCGCCCTGTTGAGGAGTCCCCTCTTGCACCTGTCCGTCATCATCCCGTGTTACAACGAACGCGGCACGATCACCGAGATCGTCCAGCGCGTGCGCGCCGTGGCCCCGGCCGCCGAAATCCTGATCGTGGACGACGGCTCCACCGACGGCACGCGCGATCTGCTGGCCGCCCTGCCGGCCGACCCCGCGCTGCGCGTCATCCTGCACGAGCGCAACCAGGGCAAGGGCGCGGCCGTCCAGACCGGCATCGCCGCCGCTCAGGGCGAGATCCTGCTGATCCAGGACGCCGACCTGGAGTACGACCCGCGTGACTACCCCGCCCTGCTTCGGCCGATCGAAGAGGGGATCGCCCAGGTCGTCTACGGCTCGCGCTTCCTGGGTGCGCCGCGCCGGGCGATGATGTTCTGGCACATGGTCGCCAACCAGCTGCTGACCCTGATGACCAACATCCTGTACGACACGATCCTGTCGGATATGGAGACCGGCTACAAGGTCTTCAAAGCCGAGGTCATCAAGGGCATCCCGCTCCGCTCGCGCCGCTTCGATTTTGAGCCGGAGGTGACGGCCAAAGTCCTCAAGCGCCGCCACCGCATCTACGAAGTGCCGATCAGCTTCGCTCCGCGCGAGTACTGGGAGGGCAAGAAGATCGGCCTGCGCGACGCCTTTGAAGCCGTGTGGACGCTCCTCAAGTACCGGATCGTGGACTGACGCTGACGCCGACGCCGGTTGCGCGCCTGGTCTGGCCGACTCTGGCCGTGCTGGCGGCGGCCCTGTTGCGGGCGCTGCCCCTCACCGCCAACCGCTTTCACCCCGATGAAGCCCTCTACGCCGCCTTCGGCCGCCTGATCGCGTCCGGGCGTGACCCGCTGCTGGCGCAGACCATCGTCGACAAGCCGCCGCTGCCGTTCTACCTGCTGGCCGGCAGCTTTGGCCTGCTGGGCGGCAGCGAATTCGCCGCCCGCCTGCCCACCTTCTTCGCCAGCCTCATCAGCGTGGCGCTGGCGTACGCGCTGGCCCGCCGCCTGTACGGAGCGCGCCCGGCCAGCCTGGCCGCCGGTCTGCTGGCGCTCTCGCCCTTCGCTATCCTGTTCTCGGTCACGCTTTTCATCGATCCGGTGCTCACGGCCTTCGGGCTGTGGGGCCTGTGGTCGGCGGCCGCCGACCGGCCGCGCCAGGCCGGGTTGGCCTTCGCCCTGGCGCTGGCCTGCAAGCAGACGGCCCTGTTCCTGGTGCCGTTGGCGCTGGCCCTGGCGCTCGTGACCCTGCCGGCCTCGGCCGACCCGCGCGCCGCGCTGCGCCGGATTGCGCGCCACCTCGGTCCGCTGGCCGGGGCGCTCCTGCTGGCGGCGCTGGTCATCTTCGGCTGGGACGCGCTGCGGCTGCAGTTTGGCGCGCCGATCAGCTTCTGGGCGCAGGGTTACTCAGACAACGTGCCGGACCGGCTGGTGCGCGCCGGCGAGGTGCCGCTGCGCGCCTGGGCCTGGCTGGATCTGCTCGGCTACGTCACCGCTTCGGCGCCGCTCAACGCCGCCGGCCTCGTCGGGCTGCCGCTGCTGCTCCTGACGGCTGGCCGCCGCCCGAACCGCGCCGCCCTGGCCGACCTCGTGCTGGCCGGTTACGGCCTGGCTTACCTGGCCGTCTACTGGCTGCTGGCCTTCAACGTTTGGGACCGCTACCTGGTGCCGCTGCTGCCGCTGTTGGCGCTGCTGCTGGCGCGCGCGCTGTTCAGCCTGGCCGACTCGCTGGCGGCTTGGGCGCGCTGGCCGGCCGCGGCCCTGAGCCGCATCGTTCTGGCCCTCAGCCTGGCGGCGCTGCTGCCCTCGTCCGCGACGGCCGCGCGCTCCGGCTATCCCATCGGCGGCGATCACGGCGCCTACACCGGCCTGGACGAGACCGCGCGCTACCTGAACGCCTTGCCGTACGGCACGGTCCTGTACGACTTCTGGTTGTCGTGGCAGTGGAACTACTACCTGTTCGACGCCAAGGTCTACGTGGCCTGGATGCCCAACCCGGAGGCGCTGGCCCGCGACCTGCAGGTCCACGGCCGCACGTCGCCGCGCTACCTGGTGGTGCCGGCCTGGGAGTCGCGCTCCGAGGCGGAGGCCGCCGCCGCCGGGGTCGGCTTCCGGTTCGTGCCCGTCCACACCGCCTACCGCGCGGACGGCTCGCCGGGCTTCGTCACGTATCAACTGGTGGCCCCATGAACCCGGACTTCGTCAACGAGCTGGCGCGCGGCTTCACGGGCGATCTGCGCTTCGACCGGTCGGCGCGCGTCCTGTATTCCACCGACGCCAGCCTGTACCAGATCGAGCCGCTGGGCGTGGCCCGGCCGCGCACGCTGGACGACCTGCAGCACGCCGTGGCCGTCTGCGCCGCGCACGGCGTCCCGGTGGTGCCGCGCGGCAGCGGCAGCGGCCTCACCGGCGGCGCGCTCGGCCGAGGCCTGATCCTGGACTGCTCGCGCTACCTCACCCGGCTGGAGATCAACGCCGACGAGAGCTGGGCGCTGGCCGAGGCCGGCGTGGTGTGTGACGCCCTCAACGCCGCCGCCGCGCGCTCTGGCCTGGAGTTCGGGCCAGATCCGTCGTCGTCGGACCGCGCCACCGTGGCCGGTATGCTTGCCAACAACGCCACCGGCGCTCATTCGATCCGGCACGGCCTGGCCGGCGACCAACTGCTGGAGGCCGACGTGATCCTGGCCGACGGCACGCTGACGACGCTGGGACCGGGCCAGGCGCCGGCCGCGCTGGCCGAGGCCGTAAACGCCATTGTGGCCCGCCACGCCGCCGCGCTGCGCGCCGCTTTCCCGCGCACCTGGCGGCGCGCCTCTGGCTACGCGCTCAACTATCTCTTGCCGCCGCACGGCTTCACGGCCACCCAGCCGCCCGGCTGGTCCGTGGCAGACACGTATCCGGATGCCGGCCCCGGCCACCTGCACCGGCTGCTGGCCGGCGCGGAAGGGACGCTGGCCGTCATCGCCCGCGCCAAGCTGCGCCTGGCCCCGCGGCCCAAACAGACCGGTCTCTGCCTGCTGCCCTTCGACACGCTCGCGGCGGCGGCGGCCGCCACACCCGCCATCCTGGAGACGCGGCCGACCGCGGTTGAACTCATCGACCGCCTGATCATCGACCTCACCCGCGCCGTGCCCGCCTACGCCCGGCTGCTGGGCTGGGTGATCGGGACGCCGGCCGCCGTCCTGGCGGTGGAATACCAGGGCGAGAGCCCGGCCGCCGTCCGCGCGCAGATCGAGCTGCTCGAAGCGCGGCGATTGACGCCGGTCAGCCACCGGGCCTTGAGCGCGGCCGAGCAGGCCGCGGTCTGGGGCGTGCGCAAGGCCGGGCTGGGGCTGGTGATGTCGGTGCGCGGCGACGCCAAGCCCACGTCCTTCATCGAGGACATGGCCGTGCCGGTGGAGTCCTTGAGCGCCTTCGTCGCGGAGGTGGAGCGCGTCTTCGCGGCGGAGGGCGTCAGCGCGGCCATGTACGGCCACGCTTCGGCCGGCTGCCTGCACATCCGGCCGCTGCTCAACGTCAAGACCGCCGACGGCGTAGCCCAGATGGCGCGCCTGGCCGCCGCGCTGAGCGACGTGGTCCAGCGGCTGGGCGGCGCGCTGTCCGGCGAGCACGGCGACGGCCTCTCGCGCTCTGCCCTGAACGCGCGCCTGTTCGGCCCGGAGGTCTACCAGGCCTTCCGCGAACTGAAGCAGGCCTTCGACCCGCGCGGCCTGCTCAACCCCGGCAAGATCGTGGATGCGCCCGGCCTGACCGAGCACTTGCGTTACGGGCCGGCTTACCGGGCGCAGACCCTGGCGACACGCCTGGACTTCACGCGCGAGGGCGGTTTTGCCGGCGCGGTGGAGCAGTGCAACGGCGCCGGCGCCTGCCGCAAAGACGGCGGCGGGATGTGCCCATCATTCCAGGCCACGCGCGAGGAGGAGCACTCGACGCGCGGCCGCGCCAACCTCCTGCGCGCTGCCCTCTCCGGGGCGCTGCCGGCCGGCGCGTTGACTTCGCCGGGCCTGCACGCCGCGCTGGACCTGTGCCTGGAATGCAAGGCCTGCCAGGCCGAGTGCCCGTCCGCCGTGGACATGGCCAAGCTCAAGTACGAGTTCCTGGCGCAGTATCAGGCCGTCCACGGCGTGCCGCTGCGCAGCCGCCTGTTTGCCGAAATCGCCCGCGTGTCCGCCCTGGCCAGCGCCGTGGCGCCCATCGCCAATGCCGTGTTGGCGCTGCCCGCCATCCGCTGGCTGAATGCGCAGTGGCTTGGGATCGCCCGGCAACGCGTGTTCCCGCGTTTCGCGGCCCGGACCTTCCGGCAGCAGTTCAAACGGCAGACACTGGGCAATCCATCCAGCGGCCGCCGGTCCGCGTCGGTCGTCCTCTTCGACGATACCTACACCAACTACCAGTCGCCGGAGATCGGGCTGGCGGCGGTGCGGGTGCTCCGCGCCGCTGGTTACGAACCAGAACTGGCGCCAACCGTGTGCTGCGGCCGGCCCATGATCTCCAAGGGCCTGCTCGACCGGGTGCGGGAGCAGGCGCGGCGGAACGTCGCCGTGCTGGCACCCTATGCCGAGCGCGGCGTTCCCATTGTGGGCCTGGAGCCCTCCTGCCTGTTGACGCTGCGAGATGAGTATCAGGATCTGCTGCCGGGCGATCCGCGCGCCCGCCTGGTCGCCGAGCACGCCGTCCTGCTCGAGGAATTCATCGCCGCCCGCTCCGGCGATTTCGCGCCCCTCTTCGCCAACGCCTCGCCGCCCCCGCCTATCCACGTCCACGGGCATTGTTATCAGAAAGCCATCACCGGCACCGGCCCGCTGCTGACGATGCTGGGCCTGACCGGCGCCGAGGTGCGCCTGATCGACGCCGGCTGCTGCGGGATGGCCGGGGCGTTCGGCTACGAGGCCGAGCACTATGCGCTGTCGCTGCAGATCGGCGAGCAGCGCCTGTTCCCGGCCGTGCGCGCGGCCGGCGCGGACGCCGTGATCGCGGCCGCGGGCGTCTCCTGCCGCGCGCAGATCGAGGCCGGCACCGGTCGGCACGCGCTGCATCCGGTAGAGCTATTAGCGGCGCGGCTTACCACCACACCGGATCCCAAACGATGAAACCACCACCTGGGCAGCTCATAAAGCAGCCGGGCCAGTGGATGGCCGCCCTGATCTTGATCTTGACTCAGGCCCTGACAGCCTGCGCCTCCTTCAATCCACTACCGCCGCATCCGTTATCGCCAGGGCCTCGTTGATCACGCCAAACACCTCGCGCAGCTGCGCTTCGGTGACGATCAGCGGCGGGTTGGTGTGCAGCAGGTTACGCCAGGTGAAGGCGTAGATGCCGCGCTCCTTCAGGAAGGCGCCCAGCTTGGTCATCTCCGCGCCGCCGCCCGTGTACGGCGCCAGCGGCTCCTTGGTCCGGCGGTTCTTCACCAACTCCAGGCACCCGAACAGGCCGATCGAGCGCGCGTCGCCGACGCTCTTGTGCTCGGCCTTGAGGTCCTCCAGCAGCTCGGCCAACACCCGGCCCATGCGCTGCGTGTGGCCGATCAGGTCATCATCTTTCATGACGCGCAGGTTGGCGACGGCGGCGGCCAGGCTCATCGGGTGGGCGCTGTAGGTCAGGCCGCCGTAGTAGACGTTCTTCTCAAAGTAGTCGGCGACGCGCTGGTTCATGGCGATGGCGCCCAGCGGCATGTAGGCCGAGGTCAGGCCTTTGGCCATCGTGATCAGGTCCGGCTTGACGCCCCAGTGGTCCACGGCGAACCAGGCCCCGGTGCGGCCCAGCCCGGCCATGACCTCGTCCGTGATCAGCAGGATGCCGTGCTTGTCACAGATCTCGCGCAGCCCCTGCAGATAACCATCCGGCGGGATGATGATGCCGTTCGTGCCGGTGACCGTCTCGATGAAGATGGCCGCGATCGTGTGGGGGCCTTCGTACATCAGCACTTCTTCCACCTGGTCCAGGCACTTGCGCGCGAAGACCTGGTCGCTGTCGCCTTCCTGGTACAACGGGCTGCGGTACTTGTACGGGTCGAAGATGTGGATGACGCCCGGAATGCCGGGCTCGTTGGCCCAGCGGCGCTGGTCGCCGGTGAGGGTAATGGCGCCGGAGGTGGCGCCGTGGTAGGAGCGGTAACGGGCGATGATCTTGTGCCGGCCGGTGACCATGCGCGCCATCTTGAGCGCGTTCTCGTTGGCCTCCGCGCCGCCCAGCACGAAAAAGAACTTCTTCAGGCCGTCCGGCGTCACCGCCGCCAGCTCGCGCCCGAGTTCGGCCCGCACGCGCGTGGCCATGCTTGGCCCGGCGTAGACCAGCTCCTCGGCCTGGGCCTTGATGGCGTCGATGACGCGCCGGTCGCCGTGGCCGATGTTGACGCACATCAGCTGCGAGTTGAGGTCGAAGTAGCGCTTGCCGGTGGCGTCCCAGAAGTAGACGCCTTCGCCGCGCGCCATCGGGATCGGGTTGACGGCGCCCTGGGCCGACCAGGAGAAGAAGTTGTGTTCTTTGGTCAGACGGACCATCTCTTCGGGGGTCATGGGTGTTTCGGTGGCGGTCATACAGGCTCCTGTTAGCGGTCAGCGCGGCGGCGCGGGTTGCCCGGCCGCCCACGCCATGGCGCGGGCTTCCAAAGCTTTCACGTAGGCGTCCTTGCCGTCCACGTAGGCGTCGATGTCCCACGGGTGCTGGTCGGCCAGCGCCTGCTTGATCTGGGCGTAAGCGGCGGCCTCGTCCGGGTGCGCCCGCAGGTAGTCGCGGACGGCCAGGTGGCGCGCGTTCTCAGGGTTGCCGGTCTGGTAGACGTGGACGTGGTGGGTGTGCCGATCGGTTGCGCCGGGGAGGATGCGCGGGAAGTAGCGCCGGCCGGGGAGGCCGTACTCGCCGCGCGGCGTGTAGCCGAGCGCGCCCAACGCCTCGTTGAGGGCGTCTACGCGCGCCAGGTCACGCACTTCCACCAGCAGATCAAGGATCGGTTTGGCGCTCAGCCCGGGCACGGCCGTGCTGCCCATGTGATGGATCGCCACCAGGTTGTCGCTGAAGAGCGGGCGCAGGCGGTCGGCCTCGGCCTGGAACTGCGCCGGCCAGGCCGGGTCGTAGGGGGCAACCTCCACTTTGCGCGCCATGCGGGCTTTTGGCTCCTGCGGCAGAGTGTAGCATAATTGCCCCGGCCGTATGAAAGAACAGATCCTGCAGCTCGATCCGCACGACGATTACACCTCGGCCCGCGACAAGATGGGCTGGGTCCAGACGCAGCGCGTCCTGTTGATCTGGCCGCCGCGCGGCCAAGTGCTCAACCGCCGGCTGGACCTGCTGCTGCTCCACCGCCACGCCCACCGGCTCGGCGCGCAGTTGGCCCTGGTGACGCGCGACGCCGGCGTGCGCGCCCACGCCGCCGAGCTCGGCCTGCCCGTCTTCGACAGCGTCGACGCCACCCGCCGCGTGCGCTGGCGCAGCCGTGTCCCGCGCGTCCGCCCGGACCGCCGCCGCCCCCGCCCAGACACGGACGCCATCCGCCGCGCCTTCTTCACGCGCCAGCAGCGCGCCTGGCCGCGCTGGCTCAGCGTCACGGCGCGCAGCCTCATCTTCCTGCTGGGCCTGGCCGCCATCTTGGCGTTGGCGTACGCCCTGGTGCCCGGCGCCACGCTCACGCTCACCGCGGCCAGCCAGCCGCTCAGCGTCGCCGCCGCCTTGCGGGCCAGCCCGGACCAGTTCGAGGTGGACCCGGCGGCCGGTCTGCTCCCGGCCCGCCGCCTGCGCGTGGAGGTCCAGGATACGGCCCTGATCCCCACCACCGGCGAGGTGGCCGTGCCGGACGCCCCGGCCACCGGCAACGTCGTCTTCACCAACCTGATCGGCACGCCGGCCACGATTCCGGCCGGCGCCAGCCTGCGCACCACCAGCGGCACGCCCGTGCGCTTCGCTACGCTCCAGCCTGCCGTGGTCGAAGGCCGCCTCGGCGCCACCGTGACCGTGCCGGTCCGCGCTGTCAACCCCGGCCCGGGCGGCAATGTCGCCGCCGGCCAGATCAACGCCATCGACGGCCCGCTTGGCACGCAGCTGGCCGTCACCAACCCGGCCGCCACCGAGGGCGGCTCGCTCGCCGAGCGCGCGGCTGTGGCCGCCGCGGACCGCGAGACCGCGCGCGCGCAGTTGACGGCGCAATTGCAGTCCCTGGCCCAGAGCGCGCTGGAAGCGCAGCTCCGGCCGGGCGAGTTCCTAGTGGCCGAGACCGTGACCATCACTCAGGTCCTGGCTGAGTCCTTTGACCGCGCCGTCGGCGAGCCGGCCGATGCCCTCGGCCTGACGCTGCGCCTGGCCGCGACCGGGCTGGTGGTGAGCGATGTTGACGCGCAGGCCGCCGCCGCCGCCGAACTGCGCCGCCAGATCCCGCCGGGCACGACGCTCACCGCGGCGCCGCTGCGCTTCGCGCGCGACCCGCAGGTGACCGTGGACGGGGACGGCCTGATCCGGCTGACCGTGACTGCTGAGGGGCTGGTGGTCCAGCAGGTGGCTGTGGACGAAGCCCGGCGCAGTGTGCTGGGCCTGCCGATCGAAGCCGCCGCGCAGCAGCTGCAGGCGGCGCTGCCGCTGGCTGCCCCGCCCCAGATCACGCTGACGCCGGATTGGTATGCGCGCTACTGGCCGCGCCTGCCCTGGCTGTGGCTGCGCGTGGACGTGGTCGTCCAGTGAGCGCGTCCGTGCCCTCGACTGTTCGGCGCTGGCTGGCCGTCGATCCCGGCGACAAGCACATCGGTCTGGCCGTGTCCGACCCGTTCGGCCTGATCGCGCGGCCGCTGACGACGCTGAGCCACCTCGCCCGCGCGCGCGACGCCGAACGCATCGTGCAGATCGCCGTGGAGAACGAGGCCGGCGGCATCGTCGTGGGGCAGGCCCTGGACTCCGAAGGCGAGGCCGGGCCGGCGGCGCGCAAAGCGGAGCGCCTGGCCGAGGCCGTGCGCGCGCTGACCCAACTGCCGGTGGTCCTATTCGACGAAAGCCTGACTTCGCAGGCGGCCCGCGCCCTGCTGCGCGCGGCCGGCAAATCCCGCCGCGACCGGCGCGCACAGGAACACGCTGCCGCCGCCGCCGCGCTCTTGCAAGGTTTCCTCGATGCGCACCCACCCGAAACGCCGCCAGGCTAACGCCCTGGCCATCTTCTTCCTGGCTTCACTCCTCTTGTGCGTCGTCGTCGTCGCCGGCGCCTATCTTCTGGCGCAACTCAACGGCGCCGCCGGCGCGCTCGGCCGCCCGTCTGAGGGCCTCAACCCGGCCGAACGCCTGGCCTTCACGGTCTACCTCACGGCGCGGGCCGGCGACCTGGCGACGCCGGCCGGCAGCGACCCCACCCCGCGGCCCTTTACCGTGTCCGCCGGCGAGACCGCCGCGGCCGTGGCCGAGCGCCTGGCCGCCGAGGGCCTGATCACCGACGCGCAGCTGCTCAACGTCTACCTGCGCTACGTAGGCCTGGATGCCGGCATCGAGGCCGGCGACTTCATCCTGCGCGCGACCATGACCATCCCCGAAGTCGGCCGCGCCCTCACCGACGCCCGGGCACGCGAGGTGGCCCTGCGCGTGCCGGAGGGCTGGCGGCGCGAACAGATCGCCCAGATGCTGGCGTCCAACCTGGCCCTCAGCCTCTCAGCCGAGGGCTGGCTGGCGCTGACCGGCCCGAACGGCCCGCGCCCCGGCGCGTACTCGTTCTACGGCGACCTGCCGCCCGGCGCCGCGCTGGAGGGCTTTCTCCTGCCGGATACCTACCTGCTCCGGCCGGACGCCACCGCCGAAGACCTGCTGCAGAAGATCCTGGCCAACTTCGAGGCCCAGGTCACGGCCAGCTACCGCGCCGCGCTCAACGCGCGCGGGCTGTCTTTGTATCAGGCCGTCATCATCGCCTCGCTGATCGAACGCGAGGCGGCCGTGGACGACGAGCGCCCGGTCATCGCCTCGGTCATCCTCAATCGGCTGGCCCAGGGGCAGCAGTTGGAGATCGACGCGACCGTGCAGTACGCCGTGGCCACGCCCGACGATTGGTGGCCGCCGGTGCGCGGCCTGGACTTCCGCGTGATCGCCAGCCCCTTCAACACCTACTACATCACCGGCCTGCCGTCCGGCCCCATCGCCAACCCCAGCCGCAAATCGTTGCAGGCCGTGGCCGATGCCGCTCAAACGGATTTCCTGTTCTACCGCGCTCTGTGCGATGGCAGCGGCCGGCACGCCTTCGCGCGCACGTATGAAGAACACCTGGCGAACGCCTGCCCGTGACTGCGGCTGCGGCCGCTGGGCGTGGCTGAAGCGCGGGGACGCGCGCATGACCGGGCTGCGGCCGCGGTTGTTGGCGGCGCTGTGCCTGGCCGCCTTCGGCCTGACCGGCTGCCTGGCCGTCACCCGCCCAGTCGTCAAGATCGGGCTGGTGGCGCCATTTGAGGGACGCTATCGCGCCGTGGGGTATGAGGTCATCTACGCGGTGCGCCTGGCCGTGCGCGAGGCCAATACCGCCGGGGGCGTGGCCGGCTATTCGGTGGAGTTAGTGGCCCTGGACGACGCCGGCGACCCGGACATGGCGGCCGAGCAGGCGCGCAAGCTGGCCGTGGACCCGCAGGTCGTGGGCGTGCTCGGGCACTGGCTGGAGGCCACCACGCTGGCGGCGGCGCCCAAGTACGCTGACGCTGGCCTGCCCGTGTTGGCCACGGCTGCCGGCGGCGACCTGCCCGCTCCGGCCTTGCGCCTCTGGCGGCGCTCCGCCTGCTTCCTGGACACGGGCCTCGGCTGCGCTCAAGCCCTCGAAGACCTGCAGTTGGCCGGCGGCGCGCCCTTTACCGTCACCGTGCCCGCGCCGCTGCCGGCCGACTCAACCGACCCCGCCTTCGCCGAACGCTACCTGGCCCTCTCCAACGGCGTCCAGCCGCGCTTCAACGCCGTGCTGGCCTATGACGCCGCCCGCCTGCTCCTGGACGCCGTGGCGCGCGACATCGCCGACAACAAAACGCCGACCCGGGCCGGGGTCGGCGCTCTGCTCGCGGCCAGCAACTTCGCCGGCCTGAGCGGACCGATCCGTTTTGACGCGGCGCGCAACTGGGCCGCCGCCCCCGCCTGGACGTACCTTTGGGACGGCACCGACCTGACCCGACCGTGAGCGGGCCGGCCAGTTCGGCGGCCGCGCACTTCGTCAGCGGCTGCGCAGCACCTTGTAATACAGCGGCAGCGGCTTGACGCGCCCGGCGCTGAAGCGGTGGGCGGCCAGCACGCGCGCCCGGGCCTGGGCCAGCTTGTCGGCGTCGGAGGCGTGGACTTTGAAGAGCGGCTCGCCCTTTTTGACGCGCTCGCCCACCTTGTGCAGGATCTCAAAGCCGACGGCGTAATCCAGCGGATCGCCCTTCTTGGCGCGGCCCGCCCCCAGGTCTACGGCCGCCAGCCCGATCTCGCCGGCGTGGATCTCGGCCAGGCGGCCCGTGCGCGGCGCCGGCACCGTCTCCACCAGCGCGGCGCGCGGCAATTGGTCCGGGTCATCCACCGGGCCCGGGTCACCACCCTGCGCCGCCACCATCGCCCGGAACTTGGACAGGGCCCGGCCGTCCGCCAGCGCCTGTTCCAGCTGGGCGCGTGCCGCCGCCAGCGTCCGGGCGCGGCCGGCCAGTTGCAGCAGGTGTCCGCCGATCAGCAGGCAGTGCTCGCGGAAATCGGCCGGGCCGCCGCCGCGCAGCGTGGCCAGCGCCTCGCGCAGCTCCAGCGCATTGCCCACGGCCTGGCCGAGCGGCTGGTTCATGTCTGAGATCACGGCCACCACCCGGCGTCCGGCTTTCTGGCCGATGCTGACCATGGCGCGTGCCAGCGCCGTTGCGTCCGGCAGGGACGCCATGAACGCGCCGTGGCCCATCTTCACATCCAACACGATGGCCTGCGCGCCGCCCGCGATCTTCTTGCTCATCACGCTGCTGGCGATGAGCGGGATGCTCTGTACGGTGCCGGTCACATCGCGCAGCGCGTACAGCTTGCCGTCCGCCGGCGCCAGGTCCCCGGACTGGCCGGTGAGCACCAGGCCCACATCCCGCAGCTGCTGCTTGAACTCGGCCACGCTCAGCGCCGTGCGGATGCCCGGAATCGATTCGAGCTTGTCGATGGTGCCGCCCGAAAAGCCCAGCCCGCGCCCGGACATCTTGCCCACCGGCACACCGCAGGCCGCCACGGCCGGCTCCACCACCAGCGTCACCTTGTCGCCGACGCCGCCGGTGGAGTGCTTGTCCACGGCGAAGGGTACGGTGTCGCTCAGGTCGATGGTCTCGCCGGAGCGCGCCATCGCCAGCGTCAGGGCCGTCATCTCGCGCGCCGTCATGCCGCGGAAGAAGACGGCCATCGTCCAGGCCGCGGCCTGGTAGTCCGGGATCTCGCCCCGCGTCAGGCCGGTGATGAAGAAATCGATCTCGCTCTCGCTGAGTTCGCGGCCATCCCGTTTCTTGGTGATGATGTCAACGGCTCGCATTCCGCCTCCCGAACCCGGTCTTGGGTCAGTCCGCGTCCAGAAACGCCGCCGGCAGCGGCGGCCAATCGTCACTCTGGTCGGCCTGGTCCGGCCAGTTCTCTTTGCCGCTCCAGCTCTCGATCGCCAGGGCATAGACGCTGGTGCGCTTCAATTCCTGATCCGTGATCGGCCGGTACTCGCGGCCGGCCGTCAGCCGGGGGAAATACTTGCCGATCAGGCCCGTCAGCAGCCGGCGCTGTTCGTCCGGCGTCTCCACCACCCGGATCGGCCCGAAGACCACCACGCTCGCGTACTGCACGCTGAACTCCAGCGCTACATTGCTGGGCAGCGGCCGACCGGTCTCGTAGGCCGCCAGGCTGGCGCGCGGCTGGCGCTCCACGTTGGCGCGCAGCCGGCCCGTCCGGTTGGAGTGAAAGGCGATCTGGCCGCCGGCCTCGTCGTACCAGAACGTCGTCGGCGTCAGGAACGGCTGCGTATCCCAGACGGTGGCCACCGTGCCGATCTGGGCGCGGCGCAGAAAAGCGCGCACCCAGGCGTCGTCCCGGGCGTGCTCCGGGCGGCGCTGCTGGTGGGGCGGCGTCACGGACGGGTCATAGTTTTTGGGCATGCGGCCGGCTCCGGGCGCCGCGCCGGTCATGGGGCGGCGGGTGCGAAGGTATTATAATCCGCACCAACTACTCCCCTTTTTGTGAAGGCACATCCGCATGCAGACCTGCGACCTCCTCCTCACCAATGCCCTGGTCCTGACCATGGACGAGGCTTCCACCCAGTATCCGGCCGGAGCCGTGGCCGTGACCGGCGACCGGATTGTGGCCGTCGGCCCGGAACGTGAACTGGCGGCCGAGTACACGCCCCGGCAGACCCTGGACTGCGGCGGGAAGGTGGTCATGCCGGGCCTGGTCAACGCCCACACCCACGCGCCCATGACCCTGCTGCGCGGTCTGGCCGACGACCGGCGCCTGGACGTCTGGCTGCTCGGCTACATGATGCCGGTCGAGCGCGAGTTTGTGTCGCCGGACTTCGTGCGCTTGGGCACCGGCCTGGCCTGCGCCGAGATGATCCGCTCCGGCATCACGGCCTTCGCCGACATGTACTACTTCGAGGAGCATGTGGCCGAGGCGGCGGCCGCCGCCGGCCTGCGCGCCCTGTGCGGCCAGACCGTGCTCAAGTTCCCGTCGCCGGACGCGGCCTCCTACGAAGATTCGCTGGCCATGGCCCGCGACTTCATCCAGCGCTGGAAGGACCACCCGCTCATCGTGCCGGCCCCGGCCCCGCACGCGCCTTACACCTGCACGGCCGAAATCCTGCAGGAGTGCTCGGCGCTGGCCCAGGAGTTCGACGTGCCCCTGCACGTGCACCTCTCGGAGACTTTGCTGGAGGTCGAGAACTCGCGCAAGGAGCACGGCATGCCGGTGGTGCCGTGGGTGAAGAAGCAGCGTTTGCTGGAGGCCAAGGTGCTGGCCGCGCACTGCGTCCACATCGACGAGGGCGAGATGCGCACGCTCAAGAACGCCGGCGCCGGCGTGGCCCACAACCCCACCAGCAACCTCAAGCTGGCCTCCGGCGTGGCGCCCGTGCCGCGCATGCTGGCGCTCGGTCTGAACGTCGGCATCGGCACCGACGGCCCGGCCTCCAACAACGACCTGGATATGTTCGAGGAGGTCCGCCTGGCCGCGATCCTGGCCAAGGGCATCAGCGGCGACCCGACCACCCTGCCCGCCCGCGACGCCTTGCACATGGCCACGCGCCTGGGCGCCAAGGCCCTGCACCTCGGCCACCTGACCGGCACGCTGGAGGCCGGCAAGCGCGCCGACCTGATCCTGGTGGACCTGGCCCGGCTGCACAACTCGCCCAAGTTCACGCATGACCCCAACGCCGTCTACTCGCAGTTGGTCTACGCCGCCCACGCCACGGATGTCACCGACGTGATGTGCAACGGCCGGTGGCTGATGCGCGACCAGCGGCTGCTGACCGTGGACGAGCAGGCGCTGCTGACGGCCGCCGGCGATTACGCCAAGCGCATCGACCACTTCCTCATCCAGCGCGAAGGCAGCGTTCTGCAGAAGCTCATCGCCATCGGCGGCGCGGTGGAGGAGGAGAGCTTTGAGGTGCAGGTGAAGGCCCACCTGTCCGACGATGAACAGGCGCTCAACGTCCTGAAGGGCAAGGACCTCACCCTCATCCGCGAGCGCCACTACCACGAGTACGACGCTTACTTCTTCTTCGCCGACCCGGCCCAGGGCCGGCTGCGCTACCGCGAGGACGAGTTCCTGGACGAGAAGGGCAGCGTCACCACCGTGCGCGGCCGCCTGACCCTGATGGGGCCGGCGCGCGAGGCCGAGTTCGGCTCGGTGCTGCTCTCGCGCTCGCGCTACCTGGCCCCGGCCACGCACTCGCTGCGCTTCTACCGCGAGTACTTCAAGCCGACCGAGGAGCGCGAGGTGGAGAAGGACCGCCGCCGCTGGCTGGTGGTCTTCCGCGGCGTCGAGTTCTTTGTGAATCTCGACAAGCTCACCAAACCCGCGCATGACGGCTACTACATCGAGATCAAATCGCGCACCTGGTCGCGCCGCGACGCCAAGGACAAAGCCGCCATCATCACCGAACTGCTGGGCCTGTTCGGGGCCTCGCCCGAGCACGTCGTCCGCGAGGGTTACGCCGAGTGGGCGACCGAGTAACGCGCTGAGCGAGCGCCGCCAGCGCCGCATGGACGTCGCCGCTTACCTGGAGCGCCTCGCTTACCAGGGCCCGCGCACGCCGGAGCTGGCGGTGCTACGCGCCTTGCAGCGCGCCCATCTGCGCCACGTCCCTTTCGAGAACCTGGACATCGCCCTGGGCCGGCCGCTCGTGCTGGACGAGGCCGCGCTGTTCGCCAAGGTCGTGCGCCGGCGGCGCGGCGGTTTCTGCTACGAGCTGAACGGCTTGTTCGCGGCCTTGTTGCGGGCGCTCGGCTTTGACGTCACCGCGCTCTCCGCGCGCGTGCTCAGCGACGGCCAGTTGGGGCCGGAGTTCGACCATATGGCGCTGTTGGTCCAGAGTCCCGGCGCGGCTTCGGAACGCTACCTGGTCGATGTCGGCTTCGGCGCTTCGTTTGAGGAGCCGTTGCGTCTGGACGTGTCCGAACCGCAGCCCCAGCCGGTCGGCGTCTACCGCGTCTCCCAGTCCGCTGGGCTGTGGTGGATGCACGAGCTGGACGCCGACGGCCAGGCCGTGGACGGTTACGCTTTCTCGCTGACGCCGCGTCAGCTGGCCGATTACGCCCCCATGTGCGTGTGGCAGCAGACCGCGCCGGAGTCCACCTTCACGCGCAAACGCGTGTGCACGCGCGCCACGCCAGACGGCCGCCTCACTTACAGCGGCACCGGCGCCGCCAATCGCCTCAGCCTCACGCGCCCCAGCGGACGTGAGGAGATCACGCTCACCAGCCCGGCCCAATGCGCGGCCCTGCTGGACGAGCACTTCGGCCTCCGCCTGGATGCCGACCTCGCACCCTGGTTCATGGCTTGAACCGCGCCCACCAACCTTCAATTCAGGCCCCCTCTGGTTGAATTTTCCGTCCGTCACAAAGGCGCTCTGCGCTCCATAATCACCGCGCTTCTGTCAAGTTCACGCGAGCTTCACTTAAGATTCGCCCTTGGTTTGCTGATTGCGGGAGGCGCCTCCGCTAGAGTGACCCTCAGCGGCCTCCGGCCTTGCGCCGGTCAAGCCGCCCAAACACTCAGGCTGGCGGGTGCTTCCTTCAAGAAGACTCCGCCGGCCGGGAGGCTGAAGCGCCATGGACGCCATCTACGCCCTAGCCCGACCTGCGGCCCGCAGTCAGCTGGCCTGTCTGATCACCAAACCCGGCACCTCACCGCTGGTCATGAAGACCGGCCGCGCCGTCAGCCCATGGTCGGAACCGGCCACCTGGGGCGGGCGCCTGCCGCGCGCCGGTGACACCGTCATCATCCCGCCCGGCGGCCGGGTGGTGCTGGACATCAGCCCGCCGCCGCTCAAGGGCCTGCAGGTGGACGGCATGCTGCTGTTCGACGATCAGGACCTGAACCTTTCGGCCGGCCACATCCTGGTGCACGGCGAGTTCCGCATCGGCTCGGCCACACAGCCCTTCCTGCACCACGCCATCATCACGCTCACCTCGGGCGGCAAGGCGGACGCCATCCCCGGCCTGGGCGGCAAAGCCCTGGCGGCCGCGGACGGCGGTCAGATCGAACTGCACGGCGAGTGGCGTGACAGCCGCGTGAAACTCGGCGCCAGCGCCGAGCTGGGCGCGGACGAGATCATCGTGGACCGCGTCACCAACTGGCGGCCCGGCGATCGGCTGGTGCTGGGCTCGGCCGGGCCGCGGCCCCTCAACACCGAGACGCGCACCATCGTCGCGGCCTACCAGAACGTCATCCGCCTGAACGAGCCGCTGCGCCACAGCTACTGGGGCGGGCTGCACGTCTTCCCGGGCGGCACGCTGGACCAGCGCGCCGAGGTGCGCCTGATCAGCCGCAACATCGTCGTGCGCGGCGCCAACACCGGCGAGGCCCTGTACGGGGGCTGCGTGGCCGCCCTGCCCGGCGGCTGGCTGCGCCTCTCGGGCGTGGAGTTTACGGCCCTCGGCCAGCCCGGCCGCTACGCCATCCACAGTCATCCGGCCGCCGACGCAGCCGCGGTGTGGATGGTCGGCTGCAGCCTGCACCGCAACATCCAGCCCGGCCTGCTGCTGATGCGCCGCGACCCGCAGTTGCTGGAACAGAACGTGGTCTGGGACATGGGTTGAGGCCGCCGCCCCGCCCGGAAACAAAACGGCCCGGAAGCCTGCGCGCGGCTTCCGGGCCGTATCGTCTACCGGGATCACGGTCACGGTTTCTTGAAGCGCGCCTGCCACTCGAAGAGCCGGCCCAGCGCCTCCATCGGCGTCAGCGAGTTCAGATCGAGCCCGCGCAGCTCGTCCAGCAGGGGATTGGTCTCCGGGAACAGCGCCATCTGCTGCGGCGCGGGGTCGCTCAGGCGCACGGCGCGGCCGCCGGTGGCCTCCAGCTGCTGCATGATCTCCTGGGCTCGGCCGATGACGGCGCGCGGCAGGCCGGCCAGCTGGGCCACGTGGATGCCGTAGGAGCGGTCGGCGCCGCCCGGCACGATGCGGTGCAGGAAGATGACGCGCTCGCCCTCTTCGGCCACGGCCACGTTGTAGTTGCGCACGCCCGGCAGCACCGCCGCCAGGTCGGCCAGCTCATGGTAATGCGTGGCGAACAGCGTCTTGGCCTTAAGCTGCGGGTGGTTGTGGATGTACTCGACGATGGCCCAGGCCAGTGACAGGCCGTCGTAGGTGCTGGTGCCGCGCCCGATCTCGTCCAGGATCAACAGGCTGCGCGGCGTGGCGTTGTGCAGGATGTTGGCCGTCTCCACCATCTCCACCATGAACGTGGACTGGCCGGCGTGGATCTCGTCCTGGGCGCCGATGCGCGTGAAGATCCGGTCGACGATGCCCAGCCGGGCCGCGTCGGCGGGCACAAAGCTGCCGATCTGGGCCAGCAGGCTGATCAGGGCCGTCTGGCGCAGGTAGGTACTTTTTCCGCTCATGTTGGGGCCGGTGATCACGCGCACGCTCTCGCCCGGCTCGAAGAGCACGTCGTTGGGCACGAAGCGCTGCCCCGCCCCCAGGAGCTCCTCCACCACCGGGTGCCGCCCGCCGTGGATTTCCAGGCCGGCCCCGGCCACAATCTCCGGCCGGACGTAACCATGGCGCGCGGCCACCTCGGCCAGCGCCGCCACCACGTCCAATTGGGCGATCAGCCGGGCGCTGGCCAGCAGCCGGCCAGCCTGCGCCCCGATCAGGCCGCACAACTCCTTGAACAGCCGGGTCTCGATCTCGAGGATGCGTTCCTCGGCGTTGAGCACCAGCGTCTCGTATTCCTTCAGCTCGGGCGTGATGTAGCGTTCGGCGTTGACCAGCGTCTGCTTGCGGATGTAGTTCTCGGGCGCCCGGTCGCTTTGGCCGCGGCTGAGCTCCAGGTAGTAGCCGAAGACCTTGTTGTAACCGACCTTGATGCCTTTCAGGCCGGTGCGCTCGCGCTCGGCCTTCTCCAGGCCCGCGATCCACTCGCGGGCGTGCCGGGAGGCCTCCAGGACCCCATCCAGTTCGGCGGCGTAGCCCGTCCGGATGACCCCGGGTTTGGAGAGCACCGCCGGCGGCTCTTCGGCCAGGGCGGTCTCCAGCAGTGTCAGCACGTCCGCCGCGGGGTCGAGCTGCGGCGCCAGCGCCTTCAGGCTGGGGGCCGCCTCGCCGGTCTCCAGCCGTGCGCGGATCGCGGGCAGCGCCCGCAGCGTCTCGCGCAAGGCCACCAGGTCGCGCGGGTTAGCGGTCCCGCCCAGGATGCGGTTGGTGATGCGCTCCAGGTCCGCCAGGGGTTGCAGCGCCGCGCGCACCTCGGCGCGCAGCAGGCCCTGGGCGTGGAAGGCCCCCACCTGCTCCAGGCGCTGGTTGATGCGGGCGGCCTCCAACAGCGGCTGATGCACCCACTCGCGCAGGCGCCGCGCCCCCATGGCCGTCACCGTTTGGTCCAGGACGCCCAGCAGCGAGCCCTTCACCTGGCCGCCGCGCAAGGTTTCGGCCAACTCCAGGTTGCGGCGCGTGGCGGCGTCCAGGGTCATGAAGTCGTCCAGCGAGTAGACAGCCAGCCGGGTCAGCAGGCTGAGGGCGCCGGGGCGCGTCTCACGCACGTAGTGCAGGATGGCCGCGCAGGCGGCCGCCGCCAAGGGCGCCGCCTCCAGCCCAAAGCCGGCCAGCGAACTGACGTTGAAGTGCTCCAGCAGCAGGTTCTGGGCCTGGCCGGGATCAAAACGCCAGGCCGGCAGCGGCGTGCGCGGCACGGGCACGGCCTCCAGGGCGGCGGCGGGCACGCTGTCCGGCACCAGCAGTTCGGCCGGCCGCAGCCGGACCAGTTCGTGGCGCACGGCTCCCCAGATATCGGGCGCGGCCAGGCTGGTGACGGCGAAGTCGCCGGTGGTGATGTCCACGTGCGCCAGGCCGGCGCGCCCATCCGCCACCGCCAGCGCGGCCAGGTAGTTGTGGCGGCTGGCGTCCAGCAGGTTGGGCTCCACCACCGTGCCCGGCGTCATCACCCGCACCACCTCGCGCCGGAACAGCCCGTTGATGGCCTCGCTGCCGGTCTGCTCGCAGATGGCCACATGGTAGCCCTTGGCGATCAGCCGGGCGACGTAGTTCTCCATCGCGTGGAACGGGATGCCCGCCATGGGGATGCGGACCTTGCCCTTGATCATCTGGCGCGAGGTTTCCACGATCTCAAGCTCGCGCGCCACCAGCCGGGCGTCTTCGTTGAAGGTCTCGTAGAAGTCGCCCAGCCGGAAGAACAGGATCCCGTTCGGGTGCTGGCGTTTGATCTCGAGATATTGCTGGTACAGCGGGGTCGGGTCTTGCTCAGTGGTCATGGCGGGGCGATTGTAGCGGCAAACCGGCGCGGCTGGAAGCGCCGGCCAATCAAAAAGCCCTCGCCGTGGTGGCGAGGGCTCCGGCCGACTGCCAGCGGCCAGGGGGTCAGATCGACCCGATGGCGGCCTCAGTGTCCGCGTAGGTCTGGAACAGGGCGTCCAGGCCGGCGATGCTGAGCACTTCCCGGACGCGCTCCGACGGCTGGGCCAGCATGACCGAGCCGCCCTTGGACTTCAGCACCTTCTGGGCCGAGATCAGCGCGCGGACGCCGGCGCTGCTGATGTAATCGGTGCCGTCCATCTCCAGGACCAGATGGGCGTGGCCGGTCTCTACCTGCTTGCGCAGCGCGTCCTCGAACTGAGGCGCCACGCTGGCATCCACCCGGCCGGTCACCCGGATGACGTTAACGCGTTTGTACTCGCGGACATTGATCTCCATAAGTCCTCTCCTTACGCCATTGCGCTGATTTTAGCATAGGCCTTCGTCTCAGGCCTCCGTCGAACGGCGCAATTCTTGAACCGCTTCGGCCACGGTGGGATGAATCACGAACAATTTATCTAGACCGGACATGCGGAAAGCCTGCAGCACGTTGGCGCTGACCTGGGCCAGCCGGACGTCGCCGCCCATGGTGCGCGCCCGGCGCAGGCCCAGCATGAGCACGCGCAGGCCGGCCGAGGCCATGTAGATCACGTTGCCGCAGTCCACCACGATGTGGGTGTGACCCTCCTCCAACAGGCCGTTGAAGGCATCCTCGACGGCGCGGGCGGCGGCGGTGTCGATGCGGCCCTCGGGCGCCAGGGACCAGATGTCTTGGGTTTCCAGGTACGAGACTTGAATCATTACGCCTGCCTCAAATATTCGGCGATCAACTGGGCCGTGTGCACCAGCGAGTCGCGGTGGGTGCGCTCGTAGTTGTGCGAGGCGTCCACGCCGGGGCCGAGCAGCCCAACGCGCACGTCGCCGCCGGCGCGCCAGTAGGCCTCGCCATCCGAACCATAATACGGGTAGATGTCGACTTTATACGGGATGCCGGCGTTTTCCGCCAGCGCCCGCAGCTTGCGGTTCATGGCCGGATGATACGGCCCGCCCGAGTCCTTGACGCAGATGCAGGCGCTGAACTCGTCGGAGGCCTGGCCCGGCCCCACCGCGGCCATGTCCAGCGAGACCAGCTCGGCCAGGTCCGGCGGAAAGCCGCTGGCGGCGCCGTGGCCGACCTCTTCGTAATGGCTGATGTGCAGGGTGGTGCGCTGGGCGGGTGTGATCCCGGCGGCCTGCAAGGCCCGGACGGCCGCCCACAGGCAGGCCACGGCGGCCTTGTCGTCCAGATGCCGGGAGCGCAGGAAGCCGGCCGGGCCGGACTCCACGCGCGGGTCGAAGGCCACGCAATCGCCGACGCCAATCCCGAGCGCGCGCGTCTCGTCGGCGGTGGTGGTGCGCGCGTCCAGGCGCACCTCCATCCCGTCGTCGTCCCGCTTGAGGTCACCCGTCTCGGCGCCGAAGATGTGGCTGGAGGCCTTGGTCACCAACAGCGATCCACGGATCGCCTGGCCGCCGGCCGTGAACACGGTGCAGCCTTCCCCCTCGACCGTGTTCCAGGCGAACCCGCCGAGCTTGGTCAGCTTGAGGCGTCCGGTAGGCCGGATCTCCTTGACCATGGCGCCGAGCGTGTCCACGTGGGCGGTCAGCGCGCGCGGCGCGTCGGCGGCACGGCCGGCCCACTCCATCACCAGCGCGCCCTTCACGGTCCGGCGCAGCGCCAGGCCCAGCGGCTGGAAGCGGGCCTCGACGTAGTCCAGGGCGCGCTCGGTGAAACCGGTCGGGCTGGGCACGTTCAGCAGGCCGACAAGGCACTCCAACAGGGCGTCGACGTCAATGGGCAAAGCCGAGGACATAGGCGGCTCCGTGGTCATCAGCGGCGCGGGCGGGTCACAACTCGTCCACGTCGATAAAACGAAAATGGTCCAGCGCCAGGGCTGGCAGGCGGTGGACGCCGCAGAGACCGGACAGGGCCGGCCGGTCGCGCCCGACCGCGCGCACGTGGCGCAGGGCCGTCACCAACTCCTGATCAAAGCGCAGTTCGGCCACCGGGTAGGCCAGCTCCCCGCCCTCGATCCACCACACGCCGTCGCGGGTGGTGCCGGTGGCGGCCGCGCCGCGCGAGGCGGTCTGGCGCACATACCAGAAGCGCGAGATGTACAGGCCGCGCTCCACGCCCCGGATCAGGTCGTCCAGGGAGGCCGGGCCGGGTGCCAGCGCCAAGTTCTCGGGCAGCGGGCCGTCCCAGTCTTCGTCGTCGTAGGGCTGGGCGTGGCCGGTGGAGGTCTTGCCGGGTTCGCGCCGGGCCGTCCAGCGATCGTACACGGGCGAGGTCGGCACACCCGCCACCACGATCGGCACGCGCTGCTTGGCGACGCCCTCGCAGTCGAAGGCCCGCGGCAGGCCGTCGGCGTCGAAAGCGTCGTCGGTGATGGTGATCAGCGGCGACATGCAGCGCTCGCCGAAGTGCGCGTTCATCCAGCTGCGGCCTTCCTGCACGGCCAGCGCGCCCATACCGTCCTCGACCATGGCCTCGATCAGCGTCAGGACCGCGTAAGGCTCCAGCACCACCGGGTACTCGCCGGCCGGCAGGGGCCGCCGCCGCTGGGTGGTGCGGGCGCGCCGGAAGGCGTCCTGGCGCAGGCGGACCAGATCCACCTGCTCGTGCCGCCAGCCGGTGGCGTGCGCGTAAGACGAGGCCGGCGGCTCAGACTGCTCGCAGACGAAGGTGGCGTCTATCTGCGTGCTGGGCGCATAGGCGAACAGGCCGTTCGAGTTCAGGATGGCGTGCTCATAGCGCGCCACGCTGTACGCACCGGACGCCTCCAGCCGGGTCGCGCGGGCCTCGGCGCACAGGTCGGCCACGGCGCGGGCGCGCAAGACCGGGTCATCCACCAGGCGCGCCACCGCCTCGTCGAACGGCGGCGGCTGGGCGGCGTAGGTCTGCGGCCCGGGCAGGCCCGGCCACTCCGGGTTATCCGGCAGGTGCCGCGCCAGGCTGGCCGCCTGCTGCACGGCCCGCTCCAGACCGGCCTCGGTCAGGTCGTTGGTGGTGACCGTGCCAACGCGCGTCCCCAGCGCCGCGCGCACTTCCAGAGTGGCGTCGGTCTCGGCGACATGCTGGTGGATGGCGTTCTGCGCGAAACGCGTCAGCGCCTCGTCCATCGCCAGGTAGACCAGTTCGGTTTCGTCCGCCTCGGAACGCGCCAGCGCGCGCTCCAGCAGCGCCCGGATAGCCTCCGGGCCGAGCCGCGCCGGGCTCGGCCCGCTTGTACGTTTCGACGCCATAGCCTCTCACCAACGGCGCCGCGCGGCGCCGCCGCTTTTCAGTGTCACTCGCTGCGGACCGAATGGGTTGGGCCGACCAGCCGCACCGACGGCTTGCCCACCAGCAGCCCGCACAACCCGCCGCGCTGCGCGACGTTGACGACCATCTTCTGCGACGCCCGCCCCAGCACGGATAACCCGTATTTGGTGGGCGCCAGCCCCATGACTGTGTAGAACGGCTCGACCGTGGCGGTCCCATCGGCGGCCACCACCGGAAATTCGTAGACCGGGATGCGCGTCAGGCGTTGCACCACCCATTGTTCCTCGCCGCTTTCGGCGGCGGTGACCGCCTCCTGCAGGGCCGCGTCCCACTCGCTCTGGCTCACCGCCGGCCCGATGACCACCCGGTCACCGCCGTACGAGCGGTTGGGCTTGAGCACCAGCAGGTCGTGTTCCTTGCGGATGTGCTCGAGCAGCTGGACGCTCTCGCCGTCGGCCAGCGTGGTCCGCCGGTCGGCGATGACGCGCGTCCACAGCACGTGGCGCCGGAAGACCTGGCGCTCGTCCGCGCTGAAATACTTGTTGGTGTACTGGGGATCGGTCAGGATCTCCCAGCAGCTCTTGTGGTCGAAGTCGCCGGCCAGCGACGAGATGACGCGGTTCTGCTTGAAGAGCTGGCGCAGCGGCCCGATGTCCACGCCCTCCTCGGCTTCGATGTAAAGCATGTCCCGGATCTCGTAGTCGCGGTAGACCGCGTCCACCACCCGGCCTTTGTAGAGCACTTCGCCGCCCACCTGGTACAGCTCGGTAGGGTCGGCGTGAAAGATGTTCAGGCCGTGGCGCTCCTGGTAATACTCAGCCAGACACTCCTGCTCCACCGGGCCATCCCCCGAATATTTGGGCTCGACGAAGCAGAGGTTGCGGCCGCTGCGCCCGATCCCCTCCAGGTGATCCAGGACTTCTTGGATGAAGAGCTCGCGCAAGTCCTGGCCGGCCTCCAGGCGCAGCTTGGGATCATGCCGCTGCAGGGCCGGCACCACCACGTCGGCCAGGAGCTGCTCCACGTTCGGGATCAGGTGGATGCCGCCCACGCCGGACAGGTTGGGCTCCATGAAGTGGAGCGAGTCCTTCCACATCGGGCTGGTCAGGTCGATGACGGCGTCCAGCCGGCCGAAGACCGGGTTATTCTCACGGTGGTTGGGGCCCCAATTATCCCACAGCCATTTTTCTTCGGGCGGCTCCAACGGGACCACGCCGCGCACGCCGAAGTCCTGGATGTACAGGTCCGGCAGGCGTTTGAGGGCGTTGATCAGGGTCAGGGCGACGAAATGCAGGTAGGCGAGCTGGTCCGGCAGGATGCCGGTGGGCCGCAGCATCACCGAGATCGGCTCGGCCTCCCCCTCGCGCATGTAGATCAGCTTGCGCTGCAGCGCCTCGGCCCGCAGCGTGTCCCGCAGCTCGGAAAACTCGGACGGCGACAGACGGCTGAACGCCTGTCGCAGCTGGCTGTCCAGGGTCAAACCACTCAGGCCGCGTTCTTCGGCGGGGGTCAGCGTCGACATGCGTTTCCTTAGTGCCCCGTCCCGTTGACGGGGACGTCGGCTGCCGCTGGTATGGCTTCAGGCGCAGCGCTGCTACCTTCATCTCATCCAGACGGACGGGGCACATGTGAACCAAGCCGGGTAGCAGAAGTTTAGTATAAATGACCCAAACGTCAACCGATAGGAGCTTGGCATGCGAAAAACAACGAACGGCGCGCTGGGAGTGCTGGCGCTGTGGGCGCTGGCGGCCTGCCAGCCGGGGGCCCCGGCCGAACCGGGCGTGAGCGGGCCCGCCGGCGAAAGCGCGCGGGTCGTCGCCGTGATCGACGGCGACACCATCGACGTGGTTCTGGCCGGCGGCCGGACCGAGCGCGTGCGCTACATCGGCGTGAACACGCCCGAGCGGGACCAGCCGTGCTACGCGGAGGCCACCGCGGCCAACGCCGCCCTGGTCGCCGATCAGACGGTGACCCTGGTGGAAGATGTGAGCGAGACCGATCCCAACGGGCGTCTGCTGCGCTACGTGTACGTCGACGATGTCTTCGTCAATGCCCAGCTGGTGGCGGACGGCTACGCCGAAGCGCGTGAGTATCCGCCGGACACGGCCCAGGCCGAGGCCCTGGAGGCCCTGGAGGCCGAGGCGCGCGCCGTCCAGCGCCAGTGCCACGCCACCGGCGTCTTCGGCCCGGCGGCGCCCGCGCCCTACGTCTGCGCGGACGGCCAGCCCTGTATCAAGGGCAACCGCAATGCCGAAGGCGCGCTGTATTATCACTTTCCCGGCTGCGGCGCGTACCCGCGCACGGAGATCAACGAAGCCGCGGGCGAGCGCTGGTTCACGTCCAGCGCGGAGGCGGAGGCCGCCGGCTGGCAGCGGGCGCCCAATTGCCCGTGAGCGCGCGGCTCCGCAGGATTATGGGCCGGCCGCGCCGGTTTTCCTCGGATGTGGAGGCGCCGGCGGCTCGCTATGCTAAGGCGATCAGGGAGGACCCGCCCGCCATGCCCATGCTTTCGCGCCGTCTCAAACACAGCCTGCCCGCCCTCGTCGGGGCGCTCGTCACCTTGGGGTGTTTGCAGTTAACGCCCGCACCGCCGCCCACCGTCACCGCCCAGAGCCCGGCGCCGACCGTCGCTGCGCCGCGGCCAGAGCCGACCACAGGCCCAACCCAGGCGGACACGCCCGCCGTGGCCGCCCTGGACAGCGGCGTCTACGCGGACGCGCTGGCGGCTGGCTGGGAAAACTGGTCGTGGGATACCGGCATCAACCTGGCGGCGTCCGCGCCCGTCCACGCCGGCAGTCACGCCGCCGCCGTTACTTTTCAGCAGGCCTGGGCCGGCTTCTACCTGCACGCCGGCGCGGCCCTGGACGGCGGCCAATTCACGGCCCTGCGCTTCTACCTCCACGGCGGGGCCGGCGGCGGCCAGCAGATCAGCGTGGCCGTGAACGGCGACACCGCCCACGCCGTCACCGTCAACGCGCCGGCCGGCGCCTGGCAGCTGGTGGAACTGACGCTGGCGCAGCTGGGCAGCCCGGCCAGCCTCAACGAGGTCTGGTGGCAGGACGCCTCCAACGGCGCGCAGGCCACGTTCTATCTGGACGACATCGTCTTCGTCGGCAGCGCCGCACCGCCGGCGGCGCTGGCCCTGAGCGTGAACGTCGGCGCCGGCCGCCACGCCATCAGCCCCCTGATCTACGGCCTCAACTTCGCCGACGAGACCTTCGCGGCTGAGCTGGACCTGCCGCTCAACCGCTGGGGCGGCAACAGCACCACGCGCTACAACTGGCAGAACGACACCTACAACACCGCCAGCGACTGGTTCTTCCAGAACATCCCCAACACCAACGCGGACGTGGCCGCTCTGCCGGACGGCTCGGCCTCGGACCGCTTCGTCGAGCAGAACGAGCGGACCGGGACCGAGTCGCTGATCACGGTGCCGCTGATTGGCTGGGTGGCCAAACGCCGCCCGCCCAACGGCACGCACCCGTATGACTGCGGCTTCAGCGTCAGCAAGTACGGCGCGCAGCAGGCCACGGACTGGCAGTGGGACCCGGACTGCGGCAACGGCCTCCAGCCGAACGGCACGCCGCTCACCGGCAACAACCCGGCCGACACCAGCGTCGCCGTGGACCCGGCCTTTGTGCAGAACTGGGTGGACCACCTGGCAGGCCGCTTCGGGGCCGCCAACGCCGGCGGCGTGCGCTTCTACGCGCTGGATAACGAGCCGATGCTGTGGAACAGCACCCACCGCGACATCCACCCGCAGGCCGTGACTTACGATGAACTGCGCGACCGGACCTACGCTTACGCGCCCGCGCTCAAGGCCGGCGACCTGGGCGCGCAGACGCTCGGCCCGGTGCTGTGGGGCTGGTGCGCGTACTTCTACTCGGCTGCCGACAACTGCGCGCCGGGCGCCGACTATGCCGCCCACGGGAACACGCCCTTCGTGGCCTGGTACCTGGCGCAGATGCAGGCCTACGAGACCGCCCACGGCACCCGCCTCCTGGATTACCTGGACCTGCACTACTACCCGCAGGCCAACGGCGTCTCCCTCTCTTCGGCCGGCAACGCCGCCACGCAGGCCCTGCGCCTGCGCTCGACGCGCTCGCTCTGGGACCCGACTTACGTGGACGAAAGCTGGATCGCCCAGGCGGGGCCGGACGGCGGCAAGGTCCAGTTGATCCCGCGCATGCGCGCCTGGGTGGACGCCAACTACCCCGGCACGCGCCTGGCCCTCACCGAGTACAACTGGGGCGGCCTGGAGCACATCAACGGCGCGCTGGCGCAGGCCGACGTGCTGGGCCTCTTCGGGCGCGAGGCCCTGGACCTGGCGACGCTGTGGGCGCCGCCCGAGGCGGACCAACCGGGCGCCTTCGCCTTCCGCCTGTACCGCAACTATGACGGCGGCGGCGCCAAGTTCGGCGATGTCAGCGTCAGCGCGGCCAGCACCGACCAGGCCAAGCTGTCCGTCTACGCCGCCCAGCGCACCGGCGACGACGTGGTCACGGTCCTGGTCGTCAACAAGAGCGGCGTCGCGCAGACCGCCGACCTGACGCTGACCGGCTTCACGGCCGCCGCCACCGCCCAGGTCTACCGCTACAGCGCCGCGAACCTGAACGCCATCGTGCGCGCCGCCGACCTCCTGGTGGACGGCGGCCAGGTGAGCGCCACCTATCCGGCTGACTCGATCAGCCTGCTGGTCTTCACGCCCAGCGCCGGGCCGGCGCCGCTCAACCGCGTCCACCTGCCCGTGGTCCGGCGTTAGGCCCAGGCCGGATTTCGTGCTAGAATCCGGGCCATGTCGAGCCTGAGCTACCTCCCCCGCGGACACCATCATCCCCACCCACATTGGGGTTAGTTTGGCCTGGGCTGGGGTTGGATCACGACTTTCTTCAGCAGACACGAGCGCGGGCCACACGCCCGCGCTTTTGTTTACACTCACGCCGCGCCCGGCGCGGCTGGCGAGACGACCATGAAAACCAAAATCCTGTCCGTCAAAGGCGCCCGCGATTTCTACCCGGAACAGCTGGCCCTGCGGCGCTGGCTGTACGCCAACATGCAGGCGGCCGCGCAGCAGTTCGGTTACCAGGAATATGACGGCCCGTTCCTGGAGACGCTCGACTTGTACGCGGCCAAGTCCGGCGAGGAGCTGGTGAAGGAGCAGGCCTTCGTCTTCAACGACCGGGGCGGCGACCAGATCACGCTGCGCCCGGAGCTGACGCCGTCGCTGGCGCGCATGGTGGCCGCCCGCCAGGGCCAGCTGCCCCGGCCCATCCGCTGGTGGAGCTTCGGGCCGTTCTGGCGCTATGAGCGGCCGCAGAAGGGGCGCTCACGCGAGTTCTTCCAGTGGAACGTGGACCTGATCGGCGCCGAGAGCCCGGCCGTGGACGCCGAGTTGGCGGCCGTGATGGTGACCTTCTTCCAGCGCCTGGGCTTCACGTCCAGCGAGGTCAAGATCCAGTTCAACAACCGCCGCCTGATGGACGGCCAGATCGCGGCGCTGGGCCTGGCCGAGCAGAAAAAGTCCGTCTTCCGCCTGATCGACCGGCGCGACAAGATGAGCGCGGAGGCCTGGAACAAGTACGCGGCCGACCTGGGCGTGGGCGCCGCCCAGCTAGACGGCCTCCAGGCCATGCTCGCCGACCGCGAGCTCTGGCGCAAGTCCGACGAGTGCCAGGCCTTCCTGGACGCGGCCGAAGCGCTGGGCATCGCCGCCTACCTGGAGTATGACCCCACCGTCATCCGCGGCCTGGACTACTACACCGGCACCGTCTTCGAGGCTCGTGACCGCGAGGGCGAGTTCCGCGCCATCCTGGGCGGCGGCCGCTACGATAACCTGGTGGGCGACGTGGGCGGCGACCGCCTGCCCGGCGTCGGTTTCGCCATGGGCGATATGGTCATCGGCCTGGTGGCCCAGAAATACGGCAAGGTGCCGGCGCTGGCGACCTCGCCAACGCAGGTGCTGGTCACCGTCTTCAGCCCCGCCAGCCAGGCCGAGTCGCTCCGGCTGGCGGCCGAACTGCGCGCCGCCGGCGTCCGGGCGGAGTGGTATCCGGAGGCCGCCAAGCTGGACCGCCAGCTGAAATATGCCGATGCCACCGGCGTGCGCTTCGCCGCCATCCTTGGGCCGGACGAGTTGGCCCAGGGAGTTGTTATGTTGAAGGACCTCAAAACGCGCACCCAGGCGCCGGTCTCCCGCGCGCAGCTGGCGGCCGAGTTGCAGGCCCGGCTCGGCTGAACCAGGCGGCTTTTCATAAATAGAACGGGCGTGCGCTGATTGGCGGAAATTCGGGTCTGGCGCCCGCCGAAATGTGTTAGAATTTCGCCCGCGCCCGCGATGCCGGGATCTATGGTGGCTGTAGCTCAATGGCAGAGCACTTGACTGTGGCTCAAGGGGTTGCGGGTTCAAGCCCCGTCAGCCACCCCTGACGATAGTGGTTAGTGGAACGTGGTTCGGTCCAAAGTCCACTTCCACTAACCACTATCCATTTCCCTGCCCTCGTAGCTCAACTGGATAGAGCATCAGTCTTCGGAACTGAGGGTCGTGGGTTCGAATCCCGCCGAGGGCATTCATCGCAGATCGTCTCCGTCGTCGTCGTCGTCGCACGCATTTTCAGACGCTGTCACAATCCGATATAGCTGGCCGGGCCGGGACCCGGTCGTAGGACTGCCGCCAGACCATGCGTCGCTCGCGAGAGTTGCTATTTAATGACGCCACGCAACGCCTTGAGCTGCTGCTGACGCCGCTCAACCGCTTGGATGTGTCGATTGAGACCTCTTTCCTGGCCGAGGCGATCCGCCTGGCCCGGGAGGACCTCAAGCGCCGGCGCCTCACCCAACTGCAGCCGCATTTTTACCTCTCCACCGGCTACGGCACCGTGGCCGGCACCGCCAGCATCGCCCTGGGCTTCTACGACTGCAACGAGCTGCTGCGCGGGCTCAACCAGGAGCTGCGCGGCTTCCTGTATTCGCACGAAGACATCGTCAACCTGGTCCGCCACGAGCTGGGCCACGCCTTCGCCTACGCCTACAAGTTGTACTCGCGCAAGGACTTCCGGCGCATCTTCAACGTCAAGGGCAACTACTTCAACACCTACCCGGTCACCGACCGCTACCTGGACCGGGTCAACCCGTGGAGCCGGGACTTTGTGAACCCGTCCGGCGACCACTATGCCCAGAAGCACCCGGACGAGGACTTCGCCGAGACGTTCACGGTGCTGTTGCAGCCCAGCTACAACTGGGAGCGCGCTTACCGCAACTACCCCGGCGCCCTGCGCAAGCTGCACTTCGTGGAGACGTTGCTGCAGGAGCTGGGCACCACGCCGCCCGTCATCGACCAAGCCCCCTACCCGTTCGAGCCGCTGGAGTCGTTCCGGATCACACTGGCCCAGTTCTTCAAGCTTCGCAGCACCCGCCACTATCGGCGGCGCGCCACGGGCTTCATCGACCCGGACCTGCTCGACCTGTTCTGGCGTCCGGCGCCCGTGCTGCGCGGCAACCGCAAGCGCGAACGCGACTACGTGCACGGCGACAACTTCATCCGCAAGCACAAACGCGCCATCGTCACCCAGGTCAGCCGCTGGACGGGCGTCAGCGAACTCGTCGTCCGGGATCTGCTGGATAAGTGCAGCGCCCGCTCGCACGCGCTGGACCTGTGGGTGCGCAAGGACAGGCGCGAGAGCAAGCTGGTGGAGTTCACGACCTTTGTCTCCTACCGCTGCGCCTTGTACGCGCTGAACGAAAACTTCCTGAGCGGCCGCAAATAAAAAGCACCTCCGGCTGGCGCGGGCCAAACCCGTCGCCGGCGGAGGTGCCGCTTGTCCCCGGGCCGCCGCGCCTAGCTCGGCAGCGCCAGCCCCGGCTCCGGCTGAGCCAGCAGACTCTCGTAGAGCGCCACCACCCGCCCGGCCACCCGCTCCCAACTGTACTCGTGCGCGTACTCGGCCGCGCGGCCGCCCAGCCGCGCGCGCAGCAATGGATCAGTGATGATGGCGCAGATCCGGTCGGCCAGTGCGCCCGGATCCCGGTCCGGGACATGAAAGCCGGTCTCGCCATCCTTGATCAGGAACGCCAGCCCGCCCACCTCGGACGCGATCACGGGCGTGCCGCAGGCCATGGCCTCCAGCGCCACCATCCCAAACGACTCATAGTGCGACGGCATCACCACCGCGTCCGCGGCGGCGTAATAATCCGGCAGGGTGTCCTGATCCTGCTTGCCCAGGAACGTGACCATGCCTTCCAGCCCCAGTTCCAGCCGCAGCGCCTTGATGCGTTCCATCTCCTCGTTGCGGACAACCGCCGCCGCGTCCGGGTCGCCGCCGATGATGGAAAGCGCCAATTGGCGGCACTGGCACACGCCGCGGTCCCGCAGTTGGGCCAGCGCGCGCAGCAGCGTCTCCAGGCCCTTCAACGGCTCGATCCGGCCCACGAACAGCAGCAGGATGCGGTCTGCGTCCACGCCGATGCGGCGCTTGGCCTCGTCCGCCGGGCGCGGGTAGAACAAGCTCAGGTCCACCCCGGGCGGGATCACGGAGACGTGGCCGACCTCGGCCCGGTAAAGCCACTGCAGCTGGGCCAGTTCGGCCGGCGTGGCCGCGATGATGCGGTCCGCCTGGCGGATCAGCTCGGTCTCCACCTCCACGCGCAGCGCGCTCTCGCGCTCGCCCTCGGTCTGGGCGATGCGGTTCTTCATCAGGCCGAGCGTGTGGAACATCAGCGCGAACGGCGCGCCCCAGGCGGCGCGCAGGCTGCGGGCAGCCACGCCGGAGAGCCAGTAATGCGCGTGGATGAGATCGTAGTGCAGGTTGTTGGCGCGCGCGAACTCCCGGATCCCGCCCACAAACTCCGGCACGTGTTGATAGAGGACTTCTTTGGGACGAGGCACCTCCGGCCCGGCCGGGACGTGGACGACGCGGTTGCCGAAGCCCAGGTCTTCCTTCACGTGCGGCTGGTGTTCATCCTGGGAACGCGTAAACACGTCCACGGCCAGCCCGCGCCGCCCCAGGGCGCGCGTCAGATCCCGCACATAAACGTTCATGCCGCCGGTATCTTTGCCGCCCAGCGTCGCCAACGGACAAGTGTGATAGGAGAGCATCGCGATACGCATGCGGAGAATTGTATCAGCGCCGGCGTCGCCAAATCGGAGAGAATCGCCTGCATTTGATCGCCGGCCGAACCGAAACCGGCTCGGCTGCCGCGCTGACGTTGTGCATCTTTGATTTTGGTTTGCCCAACCGGGCGCCTCATGCTACACTCCGGGTGAACAAGGCTTATACTTCCGTCCGCGTCCCCCACTGCGCCTGCGCCCTGGCGCGTCGGAAGCCAGGACGCGCACCCACACCAACGGAACGGCATGGCCGAGAAAATCCTGATCGTCGACGACGACCTTGACACCCTGAAACTGGTAGGCCTGATCCTCCAGCGCCATGGCTACCTGATCGTCGCGGCCAACGGCGGCACGCAAGCCCTGGCCAAAGCCGTCACCGAGCGTCCGGACATCATCCTGCTGGACGTGATGATGCCGGACATGGACGGCTACGAGGTCACCCGCCGGCTGCGCGCCGACACCTCGGTCGCCCATATCCCGATCATCATGTTCACGGCCAAGACCTTGTTGGATGACAAGGTCGCCGGGTTTGAGGCCGGCGCCGACGACTACCTCACCAAGCCCACCCACCCGGCCGAGCTGGTGGCGCACGTTAAGGCGCTGCTGGCCCGCTCGGCGGCCACGCGCGCTTACGTCCCGGCCGAACACGCCCGCGTCATCGGCTTCATCGGCGCCAAGGGCGGCGTCGGCACCACCACCGTCGCCATCAACGTCGCCGCCGCCATGGCCCAGACCGGGCAGGAGACCATCCTGGCCGACCTGCGCCCCGGCAATGGCTCGGCCGGCCTGATGCTCGGCCTGACCCAGGCCAACAGCCTGGCCGCCCTGGCCTCCAAGCCCATCGGCGATCTCAACCAGCGGGCCGTCAACGCCCAGTTGGTTTCGCACGCCTGCGGCATCCGCGTGCTGCAGTCCGCGCCGGTCCCGCGCGAGGCGGCCCTGGCCAACAACGTCGCCCAGCTGGAGGCCGTGGTCAAGGTGCTGACCGGCATGTGCAAACTGCTGCTGCTGGACCTGGGCACCGGCATCACCGATGCCAACCGGCGCCTGCTGCCGCTGTGCGAGCACTTCGTGACGGTCACCGACCAGACGCGCGTAGCCCTGCTCCAGACCAAAGCTCTGCTGACCGACATCGCCGCGCTCGGCCTCTCGCCGGCCAAGGTCGACGTGGTGGCCGTCAACCGCGCCCCGGCCAGCAATCAGCTGTCCTGGTCCAGCGCCGAGCAGCTGGTGGGGCAGAAAGTGGCGCTCGTCATCACGCCGGCCGTCGAGCTGGCCTACCAGGCCTCCGATGTCGGCACGCCGATGCTGCTCTTGCGGCCGGACAGTCTGACGGCCGACCAGTTCCGCAACTTATCCAACCAGCTGCTCCAGAAGGTGCGGCCCTCCGGCTCATGATCGCCCTGGACGAGCAGGTGGCGCGGGCGGCCGACCTCCTGCGGCCAGCCCGTGCGGCCGTCGCTTTCACCGGCGCCGGCCTCTCCACTCACTCCGGCATCCCCGACTTCCGCAGCCCGGGCTCTGGGCTGTGGGAAGAGCGCGACCCCTTTGAGTTCGCGTCGCTGTCGGCGTTCCGCTACCACCCGGAGAAGTTCTTCGCCTGGGTGCGTCCGCTGGCCGCCCTGATCCACCAGGCCCAGCCCAACTCCGCCCACCGGGCGGTGGCCGCCCTGGAGGCGGCCGGCCACCTGCAGGCCGTTATCACGCAGAACATCGACGGCCTGCACAAGCGGGCCGGCAGCCGGCACGTCTACGAGATCCACGGCACGCTGGATACCGCCACCTGCCGCGAGTGCCATCGGACGGTGCCGGGCCGGATGCCGCTGGAGCGCTTCATCCATGAGGGTGTGCTGCCGGTGTGCGAAGCCTGCGGCGGGATCCTCAAGCCGGACGTCATCCTGATGGAGGAACAGCTGCCGGCCCAGATCTTTCACCAGGCGCGCGAGGCGGCGCGGGCCGCCGACGTGATGCTCGTGCTGGGTTCGTCGCTGGAAGTGCTGCCGGCCGCCGGCCTGCCGATGGAGGCGCTGCGCTTCGGGGCGCGCCTGATCGTGATCAACCTCGGCCCGACCTACCTGGACGAGCGCGCCGACCTGCACATCCACGCCGATGTGGCCGAGGTGCTGCCGCAGATCGGGGCGGCGCTGGGGATCTCCGTGCATGCCTGAGAACGCCGGCGCGCCCGTGCCGCAGCCGCGCCTGGAGCGCCTGATCGAGATCAGCCAGACCCTGGCCTCGACCCTCGATCACCACAAGCTGCTGCGCAACATCATCTTCGCGGCCAAGGAGTTGACCGATTCCGAGGCCGCCTCGATCCTGCTGGCCGACACCCAATCCGGTGAGCTGCGCTTTGAGGCCACCACCAACATCGCCGCGTCCCAGATGGAAGGTCTGGTCATCCCGCTCGGGAGCAGCATCGCCGGCTGGATCTTCACCAACAACCTGCCGCTGGTGGTGCCGGACACCGCCCAGGACCCGCGCTGGAACCGCAGCATCGACCCCAAGGTCGCGTTCGTCACCCGGTCCATCCTGGGCGTCCCGCTGGCGCACCGCGACAAGCCGATCGGCGTGCTGCAGGCGCTCAACAAGCGCGCCGGCGCCTTCAACGACGACGACGTCGCCACGCTCAAGACCCTGGCCTCCCAGGCCGCCATCGCCATCGTCAACGCGCGCCTGTTCCAGCAGTCTGACCTGATCTCGGAGATGGTCCATGAACTGCGCACCCCGCTCGGCGCAATCATGGCCACCAGCCACCTGCTCCAACGCGCCAACCTGCCGGAGGCCAAGCGCACGGAGCTGGTCCGCACCATCCAGCGCGAAACCGAGCGCCTGACCACCATGACCACGGACTTCCTGGACATGGCCCGGCTAGAGTCCGGCCGCATGCGCTTCAAGCGCGAGCCGTTCGACCTGCCGGAGCTGATCCATGAATCGGTGGACGTGGTCCGGCCGCAGGCGGCCGCGCGCGGGATCACGCTTCACGCGGAGGTGGCGCCGGAACTGACCACCCTGGTCAGCGACCGCGGCAAGCTCAAGCAGGTGCTGCTCAACCTGCTGACCAACGCCGTCAAGTACAACCACGAACACGGCCGCGTCACGGTCGCCGCGGTGCTCACGCCGGACGGCCAGCTGGCGCGCGTCAGCGTCACCGACACGGGCAAGGGCATCCCGCCCGAGGCGATGAAGAACATGTTTCAGAAATTCTTCCGTGTGCCGGACAGTGAGGGCTACGCCTCCGGCACCGGTCTGGGCCTGGCCGTGGCGAAGAAGATCGTGGAGGTCCTCGGCGGCGAGATGCGCGTCGAATCAGAGGTGGGCGTGGGCAGCACCTTCTGGTTCACCCAGCCCCTGGACGTGAAGGAATAAGCCCCCGGCCTCAGGCCCGCCGCTCGGCCAGCACCCCGGCCAGCGCCCGCAGCCCCAGCAGATAAGACCGCCAGCCGAAGCCCTTAATCGAACCGACGCAGACCGGCGCCGTCAGCGAGCGGTGCCGGAATTCCTCGCGCGCGTCGGTGTTGGAGAGGTGCACCTCCACCGTGGGCAGACCACAGGCCGCGATGGCGTCCCGCAGCGCCACCGACGTGTGCGTGAACCCGCCCGGGTTGATGACCACGCCGGCCGCCCAGCCGCGGGCGGCGTGCAAGGCGTCGATCAGCACGCCCTCATGGTTGGATTGCAGGGCGCGCACGCCCAGGCCAAGCGCGGCGGCTTCCGCGCTCAGAGCCGCGTCGATGTCGGCCAGCGTGGTGCGGCCATAGACCGCCGGCTCGCGCGTGCCGAGGAGATTGAGATTAGGCCCGTGCAGCACCAACACCTGCGGCACCGCCGCCCTGCTCCGGCCTGCAATTCGGACTGATTTCATCTTAGCCATTCAATTCCTCCAGAGGCCGCCGAGCTGGGCCCAGCCGGCGCCATTATCGCACGGACGCGAGGCTTTCTCTGCCGGGCTGCTAACCAAAGTAATATATGGCGCCCGACAGCACGCGGCTATAATCCGGCGAAGGCGCGTTGAAAAAGAAGGGGCAGCCGGCGCCGCGCGACTATGATTCCGAGACAGATTGGCCGCTACGAAATCGTGGGTGAGCTTGGCCGGGGCGGTATGGCCACCGTCTACCTGGCGCGCGACCCGTACTTCAAACGCGATGTCGCCCTCAAGGTGCTGCCCCGCGAATTCCTGCACGAGGCGAACTTCCGCGTGCGCTTCGAACGTGAGGCGCAGACCATCGCCGCGCTGGAGCATCCGGCCATCGTGCCGGTCTACGATTACGGCGAGCAGGACGGTCAGCCGTTCATCGTCATGCGCTTCATGGCCGGCGGTTCACTCGCCGACCGGCTCAAGCACGGCGCCGTCAAGCTAACCGAAGCGGCGCGCATCCTGGCCCGTCTGGCGCCGGCCCTGGACGCCGCCCACGCCAAGGGCCTGATCCACCGCGACCTCAAGCCCGGCAACATCCTCTTCGACCAACACGGCAACCCACACATCGCCGACTTCGGCCTGGTGAAGTTGAGCGAGACGAACGCTACCGTAACCGGCGCCCTGTTGGTGGGGACGCCCGCCTACATGAGCCCCGAGCAGGCGCGCGGCCTCCGCGAGATCGACGGGCGCAGCGACCTGTACTCCCTGGGCGTGATCCTGTTCGAGATGCTGACCGGCGTCACGCCCTATAGTGCCGACACGCCCATGGGCCTGGTGGTCAAGCACATCACTGACCCGGTGCCGCTCATCCTTAAGGTTCGGCCGGACCTGCCGCCAGGCTGCGAGACCGTGATCGCGCGCACGCTGGCCAAGGAGCCGGGGCAGCGCTTCGCATCTGCCACGGACATGGCTTTCGCGCTGGAGCGTATTGCCGGCGAGGGCGGCGCGGCGCCCACGGCACCGACGGCCGGCGCCCACCCTGTTGAGACGGCCACGGTCCAGCTTCCGAACTCGCTGGCAGCTACTCGCGCGCTCACGCCGCCGAGCTCGCGCCCAGCCGAGGCGGCCACCCCCCAACTCCCGAACTCGCTGGTGGCCACGCGCGCGCTGGTGTCCCCCGCTCCGCCGGACGAACAGCCGCTGGAAACAGGCCGGGCCACTGCCCCGCGCCAGCTCACGCGCCCGCAACTGGGGTTGGCCCTGGCGGGAGTCTTCGCGCTCCTGATCCTGCTGCTTGCGGGCCTGGCCGCCGCCGCGGCGCGGACGCCGGCAATGACGCCGGGCCTGGCCGTGATCGCTGGCTCGGCCGCAGCCACCGATGTGCCTTTTGTCCTGCTGACCAACCTGCCTTCGGCAACAGCGCCCACTATTCTGCCGGCGCCCTCCACCACGAGCACGAGCGCAGCCGCACCCACGGACGCTGAAACCACCAGCGCGTCCACATCCGGCGGTCACGCCAGCATGCCGCCGGCCGCCTCAGCGACGACGGCTGCGGCCACGGCTTCACCCAGTGCGACGACCGCGCCCAACGCCACGGCGTCGCCGAGCGCGCCCGGAGTCACCACCTCGACGCCGGGTGCAACTCTGGTCCAATCAACGGCGACCGTCACAACGCCAGCCGCCAGCCCGCGCAACCCAACCGTCACGGTCGGCCCAGGCACGCCGACGAGCACGCCAACCGGCGCGCCAACGGCGACGTGGACGCTCACCCGAACTCTTACGCCCACCCCGCCGTCCACGGCAACGCCGACCGCTACCGCCACAGCCACGGCCACGGCCTCGCCGACGCCCACCGCGACGGCCACACCGGCGGAGGCCCAGCCGCCGGCGATCGGCGGCTTCAAAGTCAAGCCGCGCGACGTGAGGCCGGGCGATTGCGCCGTCACCTTCAGCGCCGACATCACGGACGCTTCCGGGGTGGCGGCCGCAGCGGTGCGCTGGATCTCTTACAACTCGGCCGCGACGGCGGTGTTAGAGGGTGCTAAGCCGATGAGCGTTGACGCGGGCGACACTTGGGCCGCGATCTTCACGGTCACGATTCCGGACGGCGGCTATTTGCAGTGGACGGTGGCCGCCACCGACACGGTCGGCAACGCCGCGAACACGGCCAGCGGCATCCGCATCGACGCCAAGGGCGGCGCCTGCCCCTAAACACACCTCCAGCGCCGGCCTACGCCGCAAGCGCAGTCAGCGCGGTCAGCGCCTCCCGCAGGGCGGCCTCGTCCACGTCGATCCCCCAGGTTACTTCACCCAGGCGGCGCGGCAGCGCGAACTTCAGCCGGCCGCCGGCCTTCTTCTTGTCGGCGCTCATCAACGCACGGATGCGCTCCGGCGCCAGCCCCGGACAGCGCGTGGGCAGACCCACTCTGCTCAGCACCCGGTCGAGACGGTCCGCCAGGCCGGCCTCGGCCAGGCCCAGCCGCTCGGCCAGGTGTGCTTCGGCGCTCAGGCCGATCGCCACCGCCTCGCCGTGCAAGAACGCGAACTCGGAGGCGGCCTCCACCCCGTGGCCGATCGTGTGGCCGAGGTTGAGGGCCGCCCGCTGGCCGCGCTCAAAGGGATCGGCCTCCACCACCCGGATCTTGACGCGGATGGCGCGCTCCAATTGCTCCAGGTTCCCGAAGGCCGGCCCGGTCTCCAGGGCCGTGAAGAGCTCGGCGTCGCCGATGAGGCCGTGTTTGATGACCTCGGCCAGGCCGGCGGCGGTCTCGCGCGGCGGCAGCGTAGCCAGCGTCAGCGGATCGGAGATGACGAGCGCCGGCGGGTGAAAGGCCCCCACCAGGTTCTTGCCCTGCGGCAGGTCCACGCCGGTCTTGCCGCCCAGGCTGGCGTCCACCATCGCCAGCAGCGTGGTGGGGACGTTGGCCCAGCGCACGCCGCGCAGATATGTCGCCGCCGCGAAACCGACCATGTCTCCGATGACGCCGCCGCCGACGGCGACTAGCAGCCCGGCGCGGTCCAGGCCGTGCGTGAGGCAGGCGTCGTAGATCAGGCGGACCGTGTCCAGCGTCTTGTGCGGCTCACCGGCCGGCAGCACCAGCCGCGGCAGGGCCGGCGCCGGATCGAGGGCGCGCGCCACATTCTCATCGGTCACCAACAGGGCCGCGCCGGTCAGGGCGTGCTCGGCCAGCAGCGCGGGCAGACGCTCCAGCAAACCATAGCCCAGGACGATAGCGTGGCGCAGGCCGGGCGCGTCCACGGTCAGCGGACGCGGCGCCAGTTGGGCCACAATCGCGTCGGCCACCTGCTCCACGCTGCGGCCGGTGGTCTCGATCTGCGCGGGGAAGGACGCGTACAGGGTCCGGCGCGCGGCCAACAAAGCCTGCAGCCGCCCGGCCGGGTCATCGCCGGCCAGCAGCGGCCGCCCGCCGTCCGCGTGCAGGCGGGCCAGGAGCGCGTCCGCCGAGGCGCGCAGGCAGAAGACCGGGCCGGTGCATTCCAGCCGGGCGCGGTTGGCCGGGTCTAGAAAGGCGCCGCCGCCCGGCGCGATCACCAGGCCGGACTGCGCGGCCAACTCAGCGCAGATCTCGGCCTCCAGACGCCGGAAGCCGGCCTCGCCGCGCTCGGCGAAGAGCTGCGGGATGGTGCGGCCGGCGCGCGCCGCGATCAGGATGTCGGCGTCCACAAAGGCGCGGCCCAGGCGCTGGGCCAGCACCTGACCAACGCTGGTCTTGCCGGACCCGGGCGGGCCGTACAGGATGATGTTCATGGCGCGGCTACGGCCAGAAGACGGTGGGCTCGCCGAGCAGGGCCACGTCGTCCAGGCGGGCCTGCCGCAGCGCCTCGAAGCGCGGCCGCATCTCGGCCAGCGAGTCGCCGCCGAGCTTCTCCAGCAGCGCATCGGCCAGGACGAAGCAGGCCATGGCCTCGCCGATGACGCCGGCGCGCGGCACGGCGCAGAAATCCGAGCGCTCGTACTCCACCGGCTTCGGCTGGCCGCTGGCCAGATCCACCGACGGGAGCGGCGTCAGCGTGGTGGCGATCGGCTTCATGGCGACGCGCAGGACGATGGGCTGGCCGGTGGTGATGCCGCCCTCCAGGCCGCCGGCGCGGTTGGTGGGGCGAGTGAGAGACGCTGGACGCCGGGCAGCCGACGAGCGCCGATCCGGCGGGAGTGAGCTTTCGTCCTCAGGCTTCGATCCTGCCTCCAACTTGATCGCGTCGTGCACTTGCGTCCCCGGCCGCCGCGCGTTCTCGAAGGCGTCGCCGATCTCGACGCCCTTCATGGCGTGGATGCTGAGCATGGCCTGCGCCAGGCGGCCGGAGAGGCGCCGATCCCAATGCACGTGGCTGCCCAGGCCGGGCGGCACGCCCAGCGCCACCACCTCGAACACGCCGCCGAGGGTGTCCCGGGCGCGCATCACGGCCTCCACTTCGGCGCGCATCGCGGCGCTGGCGGCCTCGTCCGGACACGCCATCTCGGACGCGAGCGCGCGGTCTATCCGCGTCTCCAGCGGCACAGCGCTCAGATCGGCCCGCACGCCGCCGATCGCCACCACGTAACTGCCCACCTGGATGCCGAACTCGGCCAACAGCTTGCGGCAGGCGGCGCCGGCGGCCACGCGCGCTGTCGTCTCGCGCGCCGAGGCCCGCTCCAGGCTCATGCGCAGGTCGGTGAGCGCGTACTTGACCGCGCCGGTCAGGTCGGCGTGGCCGGGGCGGGGCACCGTCATGGGCGCCACCGCCTTGCCCTTCCACTTAGCGTGGTCGCGGTTGTCCACCTGAAGCGCCACCGGCGCGCCGATGGTGACGCCGGCCATGACGCCGCCCAGCACCGTAACGGTGTCGCGCTCCAGCTTCATGCGCGGGCTGGCGCCCGGATAGGGCCGGCCGCTGGCGTTCAGGCCCTGGCGCCGCGCCAGGTCCGGGTTGATGTCTTCGGCTGAGAGCGGCAGCCCGGCCGGCAGGCCTTCTAGGATGGTGACGACGGCCGGCCCGTGCGATTCGCCGGCGGTGAGAAAGCGCAGAGGCATGTCAGTCTCCTATCCCCTCGACTCCCCGCCCGCCTGCTCCGCCGCTGGGGAGCTAGAGGCCGGCGGAGATTGGAGGGCGCGCTCGGCCGCCGCCCGCATCAACGCGCGCGGCGCGGTCTGGCCGGTCCACAGTTCCAGGGCCAAAGCCCCCTGCTCCACGAGCATGCCCAGACCGGTGGCGGCGCGCAGACCAGCGTGCCGGGCCTGCCGCGTGAAGCGGGTCTCGGCCGGGTTGTAAATCAGGTCGTAGGCGAAAGCGCCCGGCGGCCAGGGCACGGCCTCCGGCCAGGGCGAGGGGTCAGCCGGCCGCAGGCCGAGCGGCGTACAGTTGACGATCACGGCGCAGTCCGCGGCCGCCATCCGCACTCCGGCCTCGTCCAACGCGAAAGCCTGCAGCGGCCCCACCGCCCGCAGCGCCTCGACCTGCTCGGGACGGCGCGCGGCCACCCGGGCCTCAGCGCCGACGGCCGCGCAAGCCGCCACGGCCGCCCGCGCCGCCCCGCCGGCGCCCAGGATCAGGGCCGGCCGGCCGGTGAGGTCGACCTCCAGCGCATACAGATCGGCCAGCAGCCCGGCCGCGTCGGTGTTGTGGCCCAGCAGGCGGCCGTCTTGCTTGAACAGCGTGTTGGCGGCGCCGATCCCGGCCGCGGTCGGCGTCAGCGCATCCAGGTGCGGCAACACCGCTTCTTTGTAAGGGACAGTGACGTTGGCGCCGGCCCAGTCCGCGCCGCGCAGTTGCGCCACGGCCTCGGCCAGGAGCTCGGCCGGGACCGGCCAGGCCGCGTAATGCCAGCCCAGCAGGCCGAGGGCGGCCAGCGCCGCGTTGTGCATGACTGGCGACAGGGTGTGGGCGAGAGGATAACCGAGGACGGCGAGGCGCATGGCGGCAAGCGCGGTCAGGGCCGCAGCGACTCCAGGACCGCGAAGTAATCGGGGAAAGTCTTGGCGACGCAACCGGGGTCTTCGATTTCGACGCCCGGCGCGCGCAGGCCGACGAGCGCGAACGCCATCGCCATCCGATGATCGTTGTACGTGCGGATGCGGGCCGGCCGGAGCGCGGCCGCCGGCTGAATGGTCAGGCCGTCCGGGTGTTCTTGCACGGCCACGCCCAGGCGCGCCAGCTCGGCGCACATCGCGGCCACGCGGTCGGTCTCCTTAACGCGGGCCGAGGCGATGCCGCGGATCGTCGTCGGCGTGGCCGCGAACGGCGCGAGGGCGGCCAGCGTCTGGGCCGTGTCCGGGATATCGCACAAGTCCACGTCCACGCCCTGCAACGGCCGGCCGGCCTCGGCGTGGACGGCGATCCACTCCGGGCCCGCCTCCACCCAACAACCCATCCGCGCCAGCACATCCAGGAAGGCCACATCGCCCTGGCGCGAGCGGCGCGAGATATGCTCGACGCGCACCGTCCCGCCGCACACAGCCGGCGCCGCGAAGAAGTAGGAGGCGGCCGAAGCGTCGCTCTCGATGGCGTACTCGGGCAGCGCGCGGTAACCGGCGGGCGTCACCCGGAAGCAGGCGTAGCCGTCGCGCTCCACGCCCACGCCGAAATCGGCCATCACGGCCACGGTCATGTCCACGTACGGGCGCGAGTTGAGGCGGCCGGCCACGGTCAACTCGACCGGCTGGTGAGCGTACGGCGCCGCCATGAGCAGGCCGCTCAGGAACTGGCTGCTGACGTCGCCGGCCACGCGCGCCGCGCCGCCCGGCAGGCCGCGCGCCGTCACGCGCACGGGCGGGCAGCCGCTGGGGCTGGCCACGTCGGCGCCGAGCTGGCGCAGCGCGTCCAGCAAGTCCGCCAGCGGGCGCTCGCGCATGCGCGCGTCGCCGTCCAGCACGTAGTCGCCGTGGCCCAGCGTCAACAGCGCCGTCAAGAAGCGCGCGGCCGTGCCGGCGTTGCCGACGAATAGTTCGGCCCGCGCGGCCGGGATCTGGCCGGCGCGGCCGAGCACGGTCAGCGCACCGTCGGTCTGGGTCTGGACGTCGAAACCGAGGCGGACCAGCGACTCGACGAAGCGGCGCGAGTCATCCGAAGCGAGGGCGTTGGTGAGGGTGGTGCGGCCGTCGGCCAGGGCCGCCACCATCAAGGCGCGGTTGGTCAGGCTTTTGGAGCCGGGCACGCGCACGCGGGCGTGGAGCGGCGCCATCACCGGCGCGACGGCATAGGGCGCGGACGCGGCGGCCCCCATCAACCCTTGAAGAGCTCGGCGCGCTTGGCCTGGGCCGGCGCCAGGGCGGCGCGGATGGTGGCGGCGTCGCCGCTTTCGACGGCGGCCGTCAGCGCCGCCAGCTCGCGCTGGTAGGTGCCCAGCGCCTCGAGCAGGGGCGCGCGGTTGGTGAGCACGATGTCGGTCATCATGGCCAGGTCGCTGGCCGCCAGCCGCGAGGTGTCGCGGAAGCCGGCCGCCGCCAGCTGCCAGACCTGCGGGTCATTCTGGGACAGGGCCGCGCGCATCAGGGCCACGGCGACGGTGTAGGGCAAGTGGCTGACCAGGGCGGCCAGGGCGTCGTGTCTTTCGGCGGGCAACATGACGGGGTGGGCTCCTATCGCGGCCACCAGCTCATACGCCAGCGCCAGCGCGCGGACGGAAATGTAGCCGGGCGGCGTCAACACGAACAGCTTGTCCCGGTAGAGCGCGGCCTCGGCCTCGGCCAGGCCGCCGCGCTCCTTGCCGCACATCGGGTGGCCGCCCACCGGCTCGAAACGCGGCGGCAGGTTGGTCATGGCGCGCGTGATCTGGACCTTGGTCGAGCCCAGGTCCAGCACCACCGTCTGGCGCGGCGGATAGAACTTGGCCTCGGCCAGCGCCTCCAGGTGCGTCAGGATGGTGCGCACCGGCGTGGCCAGGATCAGCAAATCACAGTCGTGGGCGGTGTCGAACGGGGCGACGCGGTCGATCAGGCCGCGCCCCAGGGCGGCCTCCAGCGCCGCCGGATCCGTGTCCACGCCGACGATGGCGCGGCAGGCGTTGGCGCTGCGCAGGGCCAACGCCAGCGAGCCGCCCATCAGGCCGAGGCCGACGATGGCGACTTCGCTGCGGGCGAGACTAAAAGGCGCGTCCTTCATGGCGGGTCGAAGCGGGCGAATAGGGCCTGGGCGAAGGCCGACGCCGCATTATACGCCAAACCCCCGCCGGGAATCGACTCGCCGCCGCCCCTCAACACTCGCGCTCGACCGCGGCCGCGATCTTGCGCACCTCCCGCACCAGGTGCGCGAATTTCTCGGGTTTCAACGACTGCGCGCCGTCCGAGAGCGCCTGGCTGGGGTCGGGATGGACCTCCACGATCAGGCCGTCGGCGCCGGCCGCGATGGCGGCCTTGGCGATGGCGACGACGTACTCCCACTTGCCGGTGCTGTGGCTGGGGTCCAGCAGCACGGGCAGGTGCGTCAACTGCTTGAGGACCGGCACGGCGTTGATGTCGGTGGTGTTGCGCGTGTACTTCTCGAAGGTGCGGATGCCGCGCTCGCACAGGATCACGCGCTGGTTGCCCTGCGCCAGGACATACTCGGCCGACATCAGCAGCTCTTCGATGGTGGACATCATGCCGCGCTTGAGCAGCACTGGCCGGCCGGATTGGCCGACGGTGTTGAGCAAGGCGTAGTTCTGCATGTTGCGCGCGCCGATCTGGATCACGTCGGCGTAACGCGCCACCAGCTTCACCTGTTCCTCGGACATCGCCTCGGTCACGATCGGCAGCCCGGTCATGTTGCGGGCCTCAGCCAGGAGCTGCAGGCCCTCCTCGCCCATCCCCTGGAAGCTGTAGGGCGAAGTGCGCGGCTTGAAGGCGCCGCCGCGCAGCGCCGAGGCGCCGGCCTCCTTCACGGCGATGGCGGTTTCGAGAATCTGGGTCCGGCTCTCCACCGAGCACGGCCCGGCGATGATGGCCAGGCGCTTCCCGCCCACCTTGAGGCCGTCCAGCGGCACGTGCGTGTCCGGCGGGTGCATGTCGCGCGAGGCCAGCTTGAAAGGCTTGAGGATCGGCACGATCCGCTCGACGCCGTCCACGACCTCAAACTGGTCGGCGTCAATCGGCCGGTCGTCGCCGATGACGCCGATGATGGTGCGCTCTTCCCCCTGGGACAGGTGGACGCGATAGCCCCGCCCCTCCACCTTGGACACGACGGCCGCGATCTGCTCGGCCGAGGCGCGCGGCTGCATGATGATGATCATGAAAGCTTCCCTCCCGCTGGATCAGCTTGAACCAAGGACTCGGACACAACGCCCGGGCGGACGTCAGCTCCGGCCGATGGCCTCGGCCACCCGCCGGCACTCGGCCACCAGCTGCGCGAACTTCTCCGGCTTCAAGGACTGCGCGCCGTCCGAGAGCGCCTGGCTGGGATCGGGATGAACCTCCACGATCAGGCCATCGGCGCCGGCCGCCACGCCGGCGCGCGCCACGGCCGCCACATACTCCCACTTGCCGGTGCTGTGGCTGGGGTCCAGGACGACGGGCAAATGGGTGAGCTGCTTGATGACCGGGACAGCGTTGATGTCGGTGGTGTTGCGCGTGTACTTCTCGAAAGTGCGGATGCCGCGCTCGCACAGGATCACGCGCTGGTTGCCGCCGGCCAGGACATACTCGGCCGACATCAGCAGCTCCTCGATGGTGGACATCATGCCGCGCTTGAGCAGAACCGGCTTGTCGATCTTGCCCACCGCCCGCAGCAGGTCGTAGTTCTGCATGTTGCGCGCGCCGATCTGGATCACGTCGGCGTAACGCGCCACCAGCGGCACCTGCTCCGGCGACATGGCCTCGGTGACCACCGGCAGGCCGGTGGCGGCGCGGGCCTCGGCCAGGTACTGCAGGCCCTCCTCGCCCAGACCCTGGAAGCTGTAGGGCGAGGTGCGCGGCTTGAAGGCGCCGCCGCGCAAGGCCGTGGCGCCGGCCTCCTTGACGGCCTGGGCGGCCTCGAGGATCTGCGTCCGGCCTTCCACCGAGCAGGGTCCGGCGATGACGGCGATCCGCGGCCCGCCCAGGGGCGTGCCGTTGAGCGGCACGTGCGTGTCCATCGGATGCATGTCGCGCGAGGCCAGCTTGAAGGGCTTGAGCACCGGCATGGTCTTGTCCACGCCGTCCAGCGTCTCGAACTGGGTCCGGTCGATCGGCCGGTCGTCGCCGATGACGCCGATGATGGTGCGTTCCTCGCCCCGGATCAGGCTGGTGCGGTAGCCGGCCGCCTCCACCCGGGCGACGACGGCCGCGATCTGGGCGGCGCTGGCGTGGTGCTGCATGACGATGATCATGAGGCGGTCTCCTTAGCTCAGGCCGCGGCCATTGGCGGAACCGGCCCGGTCGGGCCGCAGCTGCGCCGCCGCGTGCAGATAAACGTGGCAAACCTGGTCCGGGCGGCGGTCGGTGTTCCAATGGATCAGGACGCGGATGCACAGCGGCAGGCCGCCCGGCACTGCCATCTCGTGCGCGCACAGCAGGGCCGTGTCGGTCCAGCCCAGCTGGCGCGCGGCCAGGGCCGGATACTCGGCCGTCAGGTCGGCCGTCGTCGTGAAAAAGATGCTGGCGATATCGGCCGGATCAAACGCATTGGCCTCCCGCAGCGCCTGCAGCAGTTCGCGCGTCGCCGAACCGATCGCGTCCGGCGTGTTGGCCGCCGCCACCGTGGCCCCCCGGATTCCGCGCATTGGCATAGCTGTCCGCCTCCGTCCTCTCGGCCGCCCGGCCGGTCGGGTGCAAAAAAAACCGCGAAGCCGGTTGCTTCGCGGTTCAGAGTGCCTGGTCTTGAGCGGCTTCTACTCAAACGCGTGCAACGGCTGAGGTGCAGCCGGTAAAGTAGAACGCGTAATAATAGAAGCGCAGGCTGGGTGGCATTGGCGATACGGTAGCACACTTCGGACGGCCAAGTCAAGCGCCGAGACCCGGATTTTCCACGGACCCAGCACTTTGCACAATTCCAACCGCCCTTATTTTCCGTTGACCTCGGCCGGTGCCCGTGCTAAACTTCACAACATGCTCTTCGGCCGCCACACTAATCGTCGCACGCCTTCACCACGTTAGGGTGTGTCGGTGCGGCCTGCCAGTTGATGGACTCCCTGCCCCGGCAACCCTGCCGGGGTTTTTTCTTGTCATGACCCCAGGGCCGGCCCGCGGCCGCTGGGCGCACTGAAAGGACCTGCCATGCCGCTCGTCTCGCCCGACACGCCCGCCTACAACCTGCCCGCCGGACAACTCATCCCCGTCAGCGACTACCTCGGCCAACTGGCGCCCATCCCGGCCTCGCGCATGTTCCTGATCAACAAGAGCCTGGCCGTCTACAAGCAGCACAACCCGGGCGGCCAGACCTTTGACGCCTCGCAGGGCGACGGCGGCGCCAGCCTGCCCGGCGTGCCGCGCGCGCTCCTGGAACGGGCCGCGCAGCTGCAGATCGAGCATGGCACCGCCTACGACATGCCCTTCGGCACCGAGGCTTACCGCCGGGCCGTGGTCGAGCAGTACTGGAAGCTGGAGCCAGCCACCGGGCTGGGGCCGAACAACGTGGTCGGCACACAGGGCGGCCGCGATGCCCTGGTGAAGGCCTACAACGCGATGCTGACGCTCGGGCACGGCCGCCAGGGCGACTTGGTGATCGTCTCGCGCGTGCCGTGGATCTCGTACAACTGGGGCCCGTACGGCGTGGGCGCCAACGTGCTGCTGGCGCCGGGCCGGCCGGAGGAGGGCTGGGCGTACTCAGAAGACGCGCTGCGCGCCTGCGTCGACTTCGCCGCCCGCGACGGGCGCAAGATCGCGGGCCTGATCATCACCAACCCCGATAATCCCACCGGGCTGACCATCACGGTCGCCAAGCAGGTCGCGCTGGCCAAGGCCGCGCTGGCGGCCGGCGTCGCCTTCGTGCTGTTCGACTGGATGTACCACTACGTCACCGACGAGCAGCCGATGGACCTTAACCAGTTCATCGGGTCCTTCGAGCCCGCCGAACGCCAGCGCCTGATGTTCCTGGACGGCCTGACCAAGTCGCTGGGCGCCTCCAACATCCGCAACTGCCACCTGATCGCGTCCGAGGCCGTCGTCAAGCACATCGTCGCGCGCGCCTCGCATGCCGTCATCCCCAGCTACTTCTCGCTGGCGGTGGCGCAGGCCGCTTACGAGCTCGGCTTCGCCGAGGCCTCGCGCAGCATCGTCGAGCCCACCAACGCCAGTCGGCGCGTGCTCCAGGGCTTCCTGGTGGAGCAGGGTCTGCAGCACATCTTGGGCAAGGGCTACTACGCGTTCATCAATGTCGGACAGTGGCTGCGGGCCAAAGGCTGGGCGGACAGCGAGCCGCTGGGCCAATACCTGGCCGAGCAGCACGGCGTGGCGGTGGTCCCCGGTGCGTATTTCTCCGAATACGGCGGGGATTGGATCCGGTTCTCGTACGCCACGCCGGCCGAGCGGACGCTGGGCGCCGCGCAGCGGCTGGTGGCCGGGCTGAACGCGCTGGTGAGTTGACGAAGGACAGAGGACCACGGACGAAGGCCTGACCGCTTTCGCCGTCCGGCCTTTGTCGCTGGTCCGCGGACATGCGGCACAAAGTCTTGGCCTACATCACGCGCCGGCACCTGGGCCGCCGGCAGCTGCTGGTGTTCGACCACCGCGACCACCCGGATGCTGGCACCCAGGTCCCGGCCGGGACGGTGGAGCCGGGCGAGCCGGTGGAGCAGGCGCTGTGGCGCGAAGTGGCCGAGGAGAGCGGGCTGCGGCCGGAACAGTTGCGCTTCGGGCGCAAGCTGGCCGAGCAGGCGGAGGCGGAGTGGGACCAAATCCGCCACGTCTTCCACCTGGAGGCGGCCGCCGCGCTGCCCGAGACCTGGGAGCACCGGGTAGCCGGCAGCGGCGAAGACGCCGGCCTGGTTTTCGTGTATCGTTGGGCTGACCTGGATGTGCGCTTAGCCGGCCACCAACATCGTTGGCTGCCGGACCTGGCTGGAGGCTGAACGATGCGCAACCGTGACGCAGTCTACGCGACCGCGGCCGCCCTGGGCGGGCTGGCCGGCGCCCTCATCGCCACCCGCGTGGCGCGGGCTTTTCAACGCGACCAGCGGATCGCCCTGGCGCAGCTCATGGCGCGTTCGGACGTGCTGGAGACCGCGCGCGGCCCGGTGGAATGGGCCGCCAGCGGCCAGGGGCCAGCTGTGCTGGTCATCCACGGCGGCGGCGGCGGCTACGATCAGGGCCTGCACTGCGCGGCCCCGCTGGGCGAGGCCGGCGTGCGCTTCATCGCGCCGTCGCGCTTCGGATACCTGCGCAGCCCGCTGCCGCCCAACGCCACGCCGGAGGCCCAGGCCGACGCCCTGGCCGCCCTTTTGGACAGCCTCGGGCTGGAGCGCGCCGGCGTGCTGGCCTTCTCGGCCGGCGGCATGACGGCCGTCAACTTCGCGCTGCGCCATCCGCGGCGCTGCTGGGGCCTGATCCTGGCGTCCGCGATCACGCACGCGCACGTCCCGGCCTCGGGCGGGATGCAGGGCCTGGGCGAGGCCCTGCTCGGCAACGACTTCTTCACCTGGGCGCTGGGCCACTGGCCCAAGGCGATCCTGGCCGGCACCGGCACCACCGAGGCCGACCTGGAGCGGCTGCGCGACGACGAGGCGGCCCGGCGCGGCCTGTTCAGCGTGGCCAGCTTCCCGCTGGCGTCCCGCCGCCGCGATGGCCTGATCAACGATCTCGTCCAGGCCGAGGTGCTGCCCGATTATCCGCTGGCGAACGTGGCCGCGCCCACCCTGCTCATCCACGGCACCCACGATCCCTTCATCCCGTTCGAGTTCGCGGCCCAGGCGGCGGCCACCATCCCGGGCGCGCAGCTGCTCACCCTGGAAGGCGCCGGACACCTGGGCTGGTTCACCCATGCCGCCCAGACCCGGCCGGCCGCGCTGGCCTTCCTGGCCGCCCACGCGCCGCATCCCTAACCCCACCGAGGCCCTCATGCTGATTTCCGGCGTCGATCACATTCACCTCACGGCTCCGCGCGGCAGCGAGGCGCGCGTGCGCGCCTTCTACGGCGACTTGCTCGGCCTGCGCGAGATCCCCAAGCCGCCCCAACTGACCGCGCGCGGCGGCGTCTGGTTCGAGGCCGGCAACCTGCCCCTGCACGTTGACCTGGAAGACTCCGCCCCCGCTGGAGCGCGCCGGAACATCGCCTTCAGCGTGCCGGATCTGGCGGCCGTGCGCGAGGCGCTGGAAGCCAACGCCGTCGCCTGCGAGGCCGACGGCGCGGAGCGCTGCTTCTGCCGCGATCCCTTCGGCAACCGCGTCGAGTTCGTGGAAGCGGCCGGACAGCGCGGCGCCATCAGCCTGCTGGCCGAGCCGCAGCAGGCGGACGAGTATCGCGCCGGCGACGGCGACGTGGAACGGGTGGCCGTCAGCGCCGACGGCGTTTGGCTGGCGGCCGGGACTTCGGCCGAAGACGGGCGGGGTCAACCCGGGTTATTCATCTGGCGCCGGGGCCGGTCCGCCGAGCCGGAGGTCCAGATCGAGTTGTCGTCCGCGGCCTGGGAGCTGGCCTTCTCGCCCGGCGGCCGCGAGCTGGCCTGCCTGTCGGAAGACGGCAGCCTGGAACTGTGGCG
>CALFZO010000054.1 GCA_937952305.1 uncultured Anaerolineales bacterium
TCCCTGAAGCCACCGTCCCGGCTGAGACCGCTACCCCCACGACCGCCGCGCCCACCGAGGCCCTCCCGCCCCGGCCCACGCTCGCGCCCTGATCGCCGGTTGTTACCAAATTGCAACCTGGCACCCAACGCGCGGTAATAATCGCCAGGTACGCTGCCGGTACAATCACCGCACCGGCCGGGGCGCCGCGCCCGCCGGACGGAATCCGCCGCAGGATAGGCCGACTCTTCCTATGAAACGTCTCCTGACCCTTGGCTTGCTCAGCGCCGCTCTGCTGCTGGCCGGCTGTGCCGACGCCCCGCCGCCGCCCGATACCGCCGGCCAGCCACGCACGACCGTGCCCACCTGGACCCTGCCCTTCGGTCCCAGCGCCGTCCCGGGCACACCCGTCCCGCCTGACCCGGTGGCGTCCGCCACCGCCGAAGCCGCGGCCGGCACGCCGGCCACGGCGACCCCGACCGCGCGGCCGGGCGTCGACCCCACGCTGGGCGCCGCCACCCCGGACCCGTTCGCGACGCTGGTCACGCCCATCCCGGAGCCGATGCCGCAGCTCTTCCTGGACAAGAGCGTCATCAACCTCCTGCTGCTGGGACGCGACACCGACCGTGAGTCCACCAGCTACCGCACCGATGTGATGATCATCGTGTCGGTCAACACCGCCGCCAACGCGGTGACGCTGCTCACGCTGCCGCGCGACCTGTTCGTGTACGTGCCCGGCTGGACGATGAACCGCCTCAACACGGCCGCCCTGCACGGCGATGTCATCGGCTACCCCGGCGGCGGTGTGGCCCTGCTGGAGCAGACCATCCTGTACAACTTCGGCATTCCCCTCCACGGCTGGGCGCGCATCGACTTCAACGGCTTCAAGCAGGTCATCGACGTGCTCGGCGGCGTGGACGTGCCGGTCAGCTGCGCCATGCAGGACTGGCGCCTGATCAACCCCTATGATCCGGCCGTGGACGTGCAGAACGCCGACAACTGGCACCTGTACACGGTGGAGACGGGCCTGCAGCACATGGACGGCGACCTGGCGCTGTGGTACGCGCGCTCGCGCAAGCGCAGCAGCGACTTCGACCGGTCGCGCCGCCAGCATCAGGTACTGCGGGCCATGCTCGAGAAGGGCCTGCAGCTGAACATGCTGCCCAAGGCGCCTGAGCTCTACCAGCAATACGTGCAGATCGTGGACACCGACCTGGGGATCGGCGACGTGCTGCAGTTTGTGCCGCTGGCCGCCAACCTGGAGCGTGCGCGCATCAAGAGCCGCTTCATCGGGCGCGACCAGGTCTGGAGCTGGACGACGCCGCAGGGCGCGGCCGTGCTGCTGCCGGACCGGGCCGCCATCACGGCCCTGCTGGCAGAGGCCTTCCAGCCTCCGCCCGACAATACCCTGGCCCGCGGCGGGCCGGCGGTGGAAATCTGGAATGGGACCGCTAACCCGGCCTGGGACGCCCTGGCCGCCGACAACCTGGCCTGGGCCGGCATCGCGCCGGTCCTCGGCCGCGCCGACCGCAACGACTACGCCGCCACGGTGCTGTACGATTTCACGACCTCGCCCAAGGGCTCGATCCGCGCTGACCTGCAGCAGTTGTTCAACGTGGCCGACGCGAACGTGATCGCGGTGCCGGACCCGAACGCGCCGCAGCCCTACCGCGTGATCTTGGGCGCCGACTTCAACAGCTGCGTCCGGCCGGCCCAGACCATCCACGCCACGCCGACGCCCGGCCCCGGCCTCGCCCTGCCGGAAGCCGAGGTCGTCCATGCGGCGCGCGTCCAGGAGCCGCCGCCCAACGTCGACGGCGATCTGGCCGAGTGGACGATGCTGGTCTATGGCGCGAGCGAGCCCACTTTCGGCGCCGGCAGCCGGCAAGGCGAGGCCGACCTGGCCGCCTCCTGGAACATCGCCTGGGACGACAACTGGCTCTACCTGGCCGTGAAGGTCCGCGACGATGTGCTGGTAGCGCCGGCGGCCGGCGAAGCGTTGTTCCGCGGCGACAGCCTCGAGCTGTGGTTGAGCCTCGACCCCGGCAACCGCACCAGCCAGCTGTCTGAGCGCGAGTTCCAGCTCGGCCTCTCGCCGGGCGACCTGACCGGCGGCGGCGCGGCCCCGGAGGCCCACCTGTGGCTGCCCAAGCTGTATAGCGGCCCAGTCCGCGACGCGCGCATCGTGGCCCGGCCCGTAGACGGCGGCTACGCGGTGGAGGCGGCCGTGCCCTGGTCGGTGTTCCGGCTGGCGCCCTTCCCCACCGAAGGCTTCGCCTTCACCCTGGCCGTGAACGACGACGACACACCCGGCACGCCCGAACAGCAGACCCAGGTGGTCAGCCGCAAAGGCGGCCTGCTGGCGGACCCGCGCACCTGGGGCGTGCTCGTGCTCGATCCGGCGCCGGGGCCGTAAACAAGACACCGCCCCGCCAGCCGTTCGCTGGCGGGGCGGTTGCCTTCACAACCAGTGGCTGTGGTGCTGGGGCGATCACGCGATCGCCCCAGCGGCCTTTCAGCGGGTCAGTTCTTCAGGCCGAGGCCCGGCACGCACTGCGGGGCGTGCAGCTTGAACTGCGTCTGGTCCTGGGACATCGGGATGCCGATGTCGCTGTGCTTCGAGATCTCCTGCTTGAGCGGGCCGTTCGTCACGCGGGCGCCGAACGCGTCCGTGTAGTACACGGTCGGGCCGTTGGCGTTGTACCAGTAGACCGGGCCGTGGTAAGACTCGCGGTTGCAGCCATGGTAGTCGCCCGGGTACTGCGTGTACGTGTAGATGAGCTGGGTCATATCGGCCGGGTTCATGGTCGTGATCGGGTCAAAGGCCGCCGTCGAGACGTTGACCGTGACCCGGTTGGCGATGTTCAGGCTCATCGACCAGATCTCATAGACCGACTCCACATCACAGCCGGCGCCCTTCACCACCATCACCGTGCGGCCGACGTCGTTGTTCGGATTGCTGTCCTGCAGCGCGCGGTCGCGGTCGCAGATGGAACCGACCAGTTTGCTGTCGGCCAGGCCCTGGACGTGGACGTAGTGGCCGTCCGGGGCGACCAGATCGAAGATCAGCGAGTGGTGCGGCATGGTGTAGCGCTTGACGCCGCCGGTGCCCATGTGGAAGACGATGCGCGTGCTGGTCTGCGCCACGCGGCCCTCGTCGTTGCGCGCGCCGCGGTTGGCCACGAAGACCTTGAAGCCCTCGTGCGCCTCCGGGTGGCCGGCCACGGCGTTGATGTAGCCGAAGGCGGGCAGCGCCGGGTTGGCCAGCGACGTGGTCGGGTCATCGCCGTGCTCGTGCGCGAAGGCGCAGGTGGGGCCGCCCGGGTTGGCGGCGTCCACCGGCACCACCGGCGGGTGCCAGGTGCGGTACAGCTGGCCGTCCGGGCCGGTGACGGTGTACCGGTCATGGACTGCGGCCGAGCAGGTGCCCAGGATTTCGGCGGCCACCGGCTCCAGGCCGCCGGTCGGCGCGCTGGTGGGCGTGGCGTGCACGTGCTGCGTGGCGGTCGGCGCGACGGGCGTGTTGGTCGCGGCCTTGGTCGGCATCGGCGTGCTCGTCGACGCCAACGGTGTGTTGGTCGCGGCCTTGGTCGCCGTCGGCCCCGGCGGCGTGTTCGTCGGCAGCTGGGTGGCTTGCGGCGTGGCGGTGGCGGCCGACGGCGTATTCGTCGCGGCCTTGGTGGCCGTCGGCGCCGCCAGACACGTCAACGTGTTGCCGACCAGTTCCAGGCGCGTCGGACAGTTCACGACCAGGCTCTGGCCGGGCGCCAGGTTCAGGCCGCTCGGGGTGGCGGTCGGGCTGACTGGCGACGGGTTGGCTGGCGACGGGCTGGCCGCCGGTGTAATGCCGCCGGCGTTCTCCACCTTGAACGGGACCACCAGCACGCTCACCAGCGTCGAGCCGGCGGCGCCATCGTCTGAGAACATCCGCAGCAGCAGGCGGTGCGGGCCGTTGGTCAGGGTGCGTGTGTCGACGGTGACCAAGCCCTCGAACTCGCCGCTGCCCTGGCGCAGCGTCTTGCCCGGGATAGCGTTGTGAAAGTCGGCGTCCAAGAGTACGTCATAGCGCAGGCCGGACGGCACCACCGGCTTCGGACCGTTGCGCAGGTGGACGTGGAACTGCTGCACACCGCTGAGCGGCTGCAGAGGCGGGTCGCTCAACAGGCGGCTGTAGCTGTAGCCGAAGTCGTGATACAGCGCCGAGGCCCGGACCTGGTAATCGGTGAAAGTCTTGTCCACGGTCCGGCCGTTCTGCACGTAAGCCCGCCAGACGGTGGCGGCGTGCAGGCGCTTGCCATCCGGCTCGGCCACCTGGATCGAGAAGATGAACTCCTTGATGCCGTCGGTCGGGATCAGGGTCGTGTCCAGGGTGAGGTGCTCCCACCGCTCGCACGTGCCGGCGCAGGTCCAGTTGACCTTGGTGCGCTGGTAGAGCACGATGTAGTCGTTGCCGTGCTTGACCTCCACGCGGAACTCGGTGGCGTTGCCCGGGTTGTCGTGCAGGATATAGCGCACGTCGACGTCCAGCTGCCCGGCGATGGTCTGCTTATATGGGAAGCACAGGCCGATGTGGGCGTGGCCGAAGTCTGGGCCGCTCTTGCCGGGCGTGGTCTGCCACCAGGCCTGGCCGTCCAGGAACAGGCGCTGGTCTGGGTAGCCAGCGCAGGTCAGCGGATCAGGCGCCGCGGCTGGCGCGGCGGCCGCCGCGGCTGGCGCGGCGCCCGCGCGCGCAGGGACGGCGGCGGCGGCCGGCAGAGCCGGCCACTGCGCCACCAGCGTCAACGTTAACACAAGGATCAGCAGGGGGCGGTTTGGTTTCATACTCTCTCGTCTCCTCCCAAAAGCAACTTTGACGATCGTGTTGAAACGATACGAGCTTTGGCCGCCTGCCTCAGCAAACGCGGAGCAAGGCCCCGGGAAGATTCGGTGAAGACTGGGTGCACAACCCGCTAAGTAAAGTTGGTCTCAGGTTGGGAGGGACGGCCGGCGCAGAGGCCAGCCGAGGCGGCCGGTTAGAGCCTGGTATCCAAGGCTGGCCCAGAGTCGGGCGAAGCCGGCCAGTTCTGCAGTTTATGCCAAGGGACGCGGGAGGCGCGCGGCGTCACTCGCCGTTGGAGTGGCCGTTCTCGGGTGTTGCCAGGCCGGTCTGGATGGTGTAGCCGAAGCGGCCGATGGTCTTGAGGTAGATGGGGCGGCGCGGGTTGGGCTCCAGCTTGGCCCGCAGGTTCTTGACGTGGGCGCGGACGAGCTCCTGGCTGCCGGTGCCGGGCGGGTAGTGCCAGACCTCCTGCAGCAACTGCTCGGCCGTGAAAATCTTGCCGGCGTTGCGCATCAGGAACTGCAGCAGCTCGTATTCCACCGGCGTCGGCATCACCGTCCGCTCACCGATGGTCAACTCAAAGGTCTGCGTATTGAGGATCAGCGGCCCGACGACCAGACGGCCGGGCGTTTCAGCCGCGGCCTCGTTGGCGGCCGCCTCGGCCGTGGCCTGGGCCTGAACCGCGCTCTCGGCGCGCGCCTTCAGATCGGCCTGGCGTTTGATGGTCGCCAGCGTCAGCGCCAGCCGTTCGGCCACGTTGATGGCCAGGCGCTGTTTGGCTTCGGTCAGAGTCTCGCGCGGTGTGTCCGGCGGGAGGAGCCCGCCGGTGTTGCGGCGCAGGCGCAGATGCAGCAGGCCGAGGGTCTCGCCCTGGGCCATGAGCGGCACACACAAGGTGCTGATGGAGGCGGAGTCGCCTAGGTGCTGGCAGACCGGCCCGGAAAAAGGCGCGTCGGCGGCGTACGGGCGCGCGCGCCGCAACCCGAGGCAGGCTTCCGTGGCGAAGGTCTGTTCTTCGGGCGGAAAGCGGCCCCAGGCCACCACCCGCTCCACCTGTTCCAGGGCATCGGCCAGGCGGTAGAGCGCGCCTGATTCGGCCGGGAAGAGCAGCGGTGTGAAATCGCCGGCGACGTGGAAGACTTCCTCCGGCGTCAAGCAGCCCTGCAGCAGCTGGGCCAGCTCGTTGATCAAGGACATCTCGCGGTTGCTCTGCTCGAGCTCCTTGACCCAATCCGACAGCTCGCGGTTGACGCTCTCGGCCTCGGCCTCCAGGCGCCGGCGCTCGGTGATGTCCAGCTTGACGCTCTGCAGGTAGCGCGGCTGGCCGTTGGCGTCGCGCACGATCAGCGTCTCATCGCGGATCCACAGCTCGCGGCCGGCGCGGGTCAGCATGCGGTACTCGGCAATGGCCGGGCCGGCGCCCGGCGTGAACACATGCGCCAGAGCGGCCAGGGCCGCCTCGCGGTCATCCGGGTGGATCTGCCGGCGCCAGAGCTGCGGGTCGGCCTGCCACTCCGCCAACGCGAAACCCAGGATGCGTTCCAGGGGCGCGCTCACCGAGAGGGTGCTGCCGTCGGCGTCCAGCGCCATGAGGTGCACCCCCACCGGGAGTTGTTCCACCAGGCGGCGGTTCTGGGCCTCGGCCTCGCGCAGGGCCGCCTCGGTCAGCGCGCGCGCGGCGCGCACCTTGGCGGCGCGCATCTCACGCTCCACGGCCAGGACCACACGGGCCGGGTTCTGCACGCGCACACAATCGTGGCCGCCGGCCGCCAGCGCCGCGCGCAGGGCGTCGTTGTCTTCGGCGGCGGTGATGACGATCAGAGGAATATCCAGCCCGCTATCGCGCAGTACGCTCAGAGCGGCGGCGGCGCTGAAGTGGCGCAGGCTGTACTCGGCCAGGATGACATCCCAGGGGTTCTGGGCCAGCGCCGCGCGCAGGGCCGCCGGCGTGTCGACACGTTCAGACGCCAGCTCGTAGTCATAGCGCTGGAGCTCGTCCAGCAGCGATGCCACCGCGCTGTCGTCCGCATCGGCCACCAGCAGGACGCGCAACGATTTGCCCATTGGATTTACCTACAGACCCGGCTGCGGCGGAATTGTAGCGCGTTTCCCGGTCCGCCCACAAGGGTCAACCGGCCGCCGGCCTGTTTCAAGCCACCGCGCTGAAGTATTCCGCCTCCAGGTCACGCCAGTCTGGACGTTCGGCCAGGCGCATGTACTGGGCCAGCCCCGGATGGACGCGCCGGATGGCCTCGGCCATCTGGCCGGCGGTGCGGCGCACGGAGAAGTGCGCGTTGGGGGCGGAGCGCAATTCGCACAGGTGGAAGGCCTGGCGCAGGTTGAGCGTCACCAGCACGCGCCGGTTGAAGCCGTTGGGGACGACATAGCTGGCCGCCTCCGGGAAGTCGGCCGCCAGCCCGGCATAAGCCTCGGCCGCCGCGTCCATGGCGGCCCGATAGTCCGCGCCAAAGCCGGCCGCCTCCAGCAGGCGCGGGGTGGCGTAGCCGAGCGTGGCCGTCAGCGGCTGCGGGCTCAGCGTCATCATGCGATGGCGCTTGATTTCAAAGTAACCGCCCTGGTCGAGCGTCAGGTCGAACGTATAGGTGACGTGCTCCAGCTCGCGCAGGCCGACGTCGTGCGGGCCCAGCCGCCCGAGGGCCTCGCGCGCCAGGTCCGCCCTCTGGGCGGCGTCCAGGCCGGCCACTACGGCGCGGCAGTCTGCCAGGCTGGCGTGCCCGTGACGGTACAGGCAGGCCGCCAGGAATTTGGCCTCGGCCTCCGGGTCGAAGTCCACCAGCTCGGCCGCGGCGCCCCCGCCCGGCCGGGCGGCCGGCGCCGCGCCCAGCAGCGACCGCGCCGCCTGGGTGAGCGCGGCCGCCGTCTCGATCTGATACGGCACGGCGTCGGCGTATTTCACCAGCGTCGGCACCTCGGCCTGGGCCACGCGCTTGATCTCGGCGCCGATCTCGCGCACCTCTGCCAGCGGGTGCGAGAGCAGCTTGCGGATGGCGGCCTCCAGCGTGCGGGCGTTGGCGGTGACGCCGACATTGGCCAGCGCCGCGGCCGGCAGCAGGAAGCGGCTGTTGTCCACATACTTCGAGCGCACGCGGCCGTCCCACTTGGCGTCGGTCTCACCGGCCCGGCGCGGGTGGTGCGCGTGCACCCACTCCCGCGCCGGCCCCAGGGAACGCTCATAGGCGCTGAAGAGCCGGCGGCAGGTGGCGCGGTACAGCTCGGCCTGCCCGCTCTCGGCGATCTGGCCCGGCACGTAAAAATCGTCCGGCCCCCACATCTGGTAGCGCGTGGACTTCTCGGTATAGGAGGCCAGCCGGTTGGACTCCAGGCACTCCAGCGCCAGGCGTGAGGCGTTCTCGACGGCAATGTGCAGCACGGCATGCTCGGCCACGCTGGCGTGGCCGTAACCCACCACCCAGCGTTCGTGGAATTGGGCCGAGGCGCTCTCGGTCAGTTCGGCCGCGATCTCGCGAAAAGACTCGGGGCTGCGCGAGGTCTTGGCGAACGCGACGGCAATGACTTCCGGGCTGAGGGTCTTCGGGCTGAGCAGGTAGATCTGGCGTTCACGCATGGGTAGGCTTCGGCTGAACCTGTGGCACCGGGCCGGGGCAGCGCCGTTGCCCTGCCCCGGTGGGCGATGCGAAAACCGCTGTCGAACCGGCCGGCCGCGGCGGTCAGGACGCTTCCGTGTCCAGGAGGCGCCGGGCAGTGGCGATGTCGGCGCGGATCTGCGCGACGAGCGCGTCCACGCCCGGAAACTTCATCTCCGGCCGCAGCCGGGCGACGAAGTCCAGCGTCAGCTCACGCCCGTATAGATCGCCGGAGTAGTCCAACAGGTGGGCCTCCACGGTGAGCGTGGGCGTGCTGGAATTGAAGGTCGGGCGAAAACCGATATTGGTCACGGCCGACTGCGGGGTTGCGCCGTCCCAATGCGCGCGACAGGCGTACACGCCCGTGGCCGGAAAGGCGCGCTCCTCGGAGATCGCCAGGTTGGCGGTGGGGATGCCCAGCGTGCGCCCGCGCTGGGCGCCCGCCACCACCTGGCCGGACAACCGGAAGGGCCGGCCCAGGGCGCGCGCGGCCTGCTCCACCGCGCCATCGCGCAGGCACTGACGGATGCGCGTGCTGGAGATGATCTCACCATCTTCCAGGACCGGCGTGCGGACCTGGACCGCAAAGCCGAGCCGTTCGCCGGCCGCCCGCAGGTAGGCCACATTGCCAACGCGGTTGTGGCCGAGGGCGAAATCCTCGCCGCACCACAGCTCGCTTAAGCGGGCCTGGCGGACGAGCTGGGCCACGTAGTCTTCGGCCGTGATCGCGGCGAAGGCCGCGTCGAAGGTGTGGGTGACGACGGCGTCCACGCCCAGCGCGCGCAGGTGCTCGGCTTTTTCCTCCGGTGTCGACAGGTAGAACGACGGCCGCCGCCCGCGCAGGAACACCGACGGGTGCGGATAGAAGGTGATGACCACGGCCGCGCGTCCGGTGGCGTGGGCGTGCCGGACCAGCTCGCCGATCAGGGCCTGATGGCCGCGGTGGACACCGTCGAAGGCGCCGACCGTGAGGCAGGCCGGCTGGGTCAGGCGCAGCGCTTCAAGAGAAGTGACCGTCTGCATAAGCTCCTGTCGCAGGTGAGGCCGCGGGCCAGGGCGGCCTCACGGGCCGGCGAGCACTTTCTCGGGCCGCCACTCGCCGCGGTTCGGGTCGGCCCGCAGGATCGCCACGAATTCGCCGGCGGGATTATACGCGCGCGCCAGGCCGGCGGCCGAGGCCGTCAGCGGCACGCCGTTGCCGTGCTGCACCCGCTGCGCGTCGCGCTCAGACAGATAGACGGCCGGCCAGTCCGGCACGGCCGCGTCCATGGGGCGCAGCCAGCGCGTCCACGCGCCGGCGGCGCAGTCCGCCTGAAAGGCGTCCAGGCCCACCGCCGCGTCCACCTGGAAGGGGCCGGAGGCCGTGCGCCGCAGACCGGCCAGGTGCGCGCCGCAGCCCAGGGCCTGGCCCAGGTCGTGGGCCAATGAGCGGATATACGTCCCGGCCGAGCAATGCACGTCCAGCTCGCACTCGGGCGGCGCCCAGGCGCTGAGCGTGAGGGCGTGGATGACCACCGGCCGCGGCTCCAGCGACACGATCTCGCCGCGCCGCGCCAGGTCATAGGCGCGCTGCCCGGCCTGCTTGAGGGCCGAGTAGGCTGGCGGCCGCTGCAGCAATGGGCCGCGCCACTGAGCCAGGGCCGCTTCCACTTCGGCCCGCTCGGGCCGGGCCGGGCTGGTGGCCGTGACCGTGCCGGCGGCGTCGTAGGTGTCAGTGGTCGCGCCGAAGCGCACCCGCGCCCGATAATGCTTGTCTTTTTCCAGCAGGTATTCGCTCAGCCGCGTGGCCGCGCCCAGGCAGACCACCAGCAGGCCGGTGGCCAGCGGGTCCAGCGTGCCGGTGTGGCCGGCGCGCTTCTCGCGCGTGCCGCGGCGCACGGCGGCCACCACCGCATGCGAGGTAGGGCCGCTGGGCTTGTCGATCAGGAGCAGGCCGGTGGCCATGCCGCCTCAGCGGGGACGGGCGTCCAGCAGCGCGCGCGTGGCGGCCAGGACACGCGTCTCGACCTCGGCCAGTGTCCCCGAGATCTCGGCGCCGGCCGCCGGCGCGTGCCCGCCGCCGCCGAACGAGGCCGCCAGCGTGGCCACATTGAAGCCGGGCACCGCGCGCCAGCTGATCTTCACTTTGCCGTCGTTGCGCTCGACAAAGATGATGGCGATATCGGCCTCGCGCACCGACGTCAGGACGTTGATCAGGTCGGCGTCGCCCTGGCCGGCATAATTGGCCGCCTTGCGGGCCTCCAGCGGCAGCAGCGCCCAGACGATGCGCCCTTCCAGCTTGAGGCGGGCCAGGCCCTCACCCCAGAAGCGCACGGCCGCAAACGAGCGCTTGTAGAAGGCCTTGTCGTAGACCTCGGACAGCGAGGCGCCGGCCGCCAGCAGCTGCTGGGTGGTGGCCAGCGTCTTGGCGGAGGTATTGGCGGTGCGGAAGCCGAGCGTGTCGGTGACGACGCCGGCCAGCAGCGCCTCGGCGCTGGGCCGGGTGAGCGGCAGGCCGAGGTCGGCCAGGCAGGCGGTGACCAGTTCGGCGGTGGAGGCCGCGGCCACGTCGATCACGTTGAGGTCGGCGTAGCCGGGGTTGGTGATGTGATGGTCGAAGAGCAGGTCGGGCGGGCGCGGCAGCGCCTGGCCCAGGCCGCCCAGCCGGCCGAAGTCGGCGGCGTCCAGGGCCACCACCAGATCGAACGCGCCGTTGAACTGGCGCACGATACGGTCAGCCCCGGTCAAGAACTGGAACATATCCGGCACCGGGTCGGCGCACGCCATCACCACGGTTTTGCCGGCCGCCTCCAGCGCCAGGCCGCAGCCCAGCAGCGAGCCGACGGCGTCGCCGTCCGGCGCGATGTGCGTCAGCAGCAGGCAGCGCTGAGCGCGCTCGATCCGGCGCCGGGCGGCGGCCAGTGTGGCGGCCGGCGCCGGGGCCTCAGTCACGCTCGGGGTCGGCGCGGTCGTCATCGGCGGTCGGCGGCGGCTCGGCCTTGAGCTGGTCGAGCAGCTGCCCGATGTGCTCGACGTTCTCCAGACCGGGGTCCCAATGGAAGACGATCTGGGGCGTCAGCCGCAGGCGGATGCGCCGGCCCACCTCGCGCCGGATGAAGCCCAGGGCGCTGTCCAGGGCGGCCAGCATCTCCTGGTGGTCGGCGGCCTCGCCCAGGTTAGACACGTACACGTCGGCGTGGGAGAGCTCGCGGTCGATGGTGACGCGCGTCACCGAGACCAGCGCCAGGCGCGGGTCTTTAAGCTCGCGTTGGAGCAGATCGGAGATCTCCTGGCGCAGGCGCTCGGCGACGCGTTTTTGGCGAATCGGTGTCGGCATGGCACTCTGAGCGGGCCGGCTACTGGACCTGCTGGATCACGTAGAACTCAAGGATGTCGCCGACCCGCACGCCGTCGTAGTTCTTGAGGCCGATGCCGCACTCCATGCCCTTGGTCACTTCGCGGACGTCGTCCTTCTCGCGCTTGAGCGAGCCCAGTTCGCCGTCGTGTTCGACCTTGTTCTGGCGCAGCACGCGCACCTTGGCGTTGCGGCGGGCCTCGCCCTCGCGCACCACACAGCCGGCGATGTGGCCGATCTTCGGGATCTTGAAGACGGCCTTGACCTCGGCCCGCCCGACCACCACCGGCTTGTACTCCGGCTCGAGCAGGCCTTTGAGGGCCTTCTCCACGTCCTCGGTCACCCGGTAGATGACGTCGTACTCGCGGATGGAGATGCCGTTGACCTCGGCCAGGCGCTGCGCGGCGCTGTCGGCCGTCACCGAAAAGCCGATGATGATGGCCGTCGAGGCGGTGGCCAGGTTGACGTCGTTCTCGGTGATGTTGCCGGTCTCGGCGTAGAGCACGTTGACCTTCGGCCCGTCGGTCGTGGACAGGTCGTTGAGCGAATTGACGATCGGCTCGAGCGAGCCCTGGGCGTCGGCCTTGACGATCAGCGTCAGCTCCTTGGCCTCGCCGGCCTTGTACTTGGCGAAGATCTGGTCCAGGCTCGGGGCCTTGACCGGCTCGGCTTTGGCCTCCTTGGCCGCCAGCTTGCGCTCGGCCACGATCAGCCGCGCCTCGCGCTCTGACTCCACCACGCGGAACAGGTCGCCCGGCACCGGGACGTCGGCCAGGCCCAAGATGCTGACCGGCGCGGACGGGCCGGCCTCGCGGATGGGCTTGCCCTTGTCGCTGAACATGGCGCGGATCTTGCCGTGGGCGGTGCCGGCCACCACGACGTCGCCGCCGTGCAGGGTGCCGTTCTGGATCAGGAGCGTGGCCAGCACGCCGCGGGCCTTGTCTAGGTTGGCTTCCAGCACGGTGCCGGACGCTACCGCCGCCGGGTTGGCCTTGATCTTGGTCTGGTCATCAGCCACCAGCAGAATGGCCTCCAGCAGGTCGTCGATGCCGAGCTTCTGCTTGGCCGAGACGGGCACGACCATGGTCTTGCCGCCCCATTCGTCCGGGGTCAGCTCGATCTCGGCCAACTGCTGCTTGACGCGCTCCGGGTTGGCGTTGGGCTTGTCGATCTTGTTGAGGGCGACGATGATCGGCACGCGCGCGGCCTTGGCGTGGGCGGCCGCCTCGCGCGTCTGCGGCATCACGCCGTCGTCGGCGGCCACCACCAGGATGGCGATGTCGGTGGCCTGCGCGCCGCGCATGCGCATGGCCGTGAAGGCCTCGTGGCCGGGCGTGTCCAGGAACGTGATGCGGCGGCCGTTGTGCTCCACCTGGTAGGCGCCGATGTGCTGGGTGATGCCGCCCGCCTCGCCGGCCGCCACGTTGGTCTTGCGGACGACGTCCAGCAGCGAGGTCTTGCCGTGGTCGACATGGCCCAGGATCGTCACCACCGGCGGGCGCGTCTGCAGGTTCTCGGCCTTCTCGGCGTCGATCATGCGGCGCCACTCCGGCCCGGTGTCGGCCTCGGCTTCTTTTTGGGTATCGGCTTCGGGGAGGGGCTCGGGCCGCGCCTCGTAGCCCAGTTCCTGGGCGATCAGGGCGGCCGTGTCAAAGTCGAGTTGCTGGTTGATGTTGGCCATCACCCCGTTGCTCATCAACTGCTTGATGATGTCAATGGGGCTGGATTTGATCAGGGTCGCCAACTGCCGCACCGTCACGACACCGGGAAGCTCTACCACCTTTTGCCCGTTCTTATCGCTCATACGCACCTCCTCAACCCTGCGGAGGCGAGCGCCGACCGGGCGGCGGGGCTTCAACCGACCTGGCGCTCAGACCTCGCTTGTGGTGGCGGCAGCGGACGGCTGCCGTCAGCGGTTGTCATCATCGGAGTATTGCTGGCTATGGGCCGCCAGAGCGGCCCGGTCGGCATCACTCAGATCCATCTTCAAGGCGCGGCCCAACGCGCCCGTCTTCAAAGCCTGCTCCCAACAACTCCGCCGATCATGCAGGTAGGCGCCCCGCCCGGCGGCTTTGCCGGTGGGATCCACGCGCGCCCCGGCGGCGGTCCGGACGACGCGCACCAATTGGCGCTTGGCCTGCACGCTGCGGCAGCCCACGCACGTCCGCTGGGGGACGGGCTTCACGCGCTTGGGACCGGCCACGGGCGGCTAGGGTTCCTCAGTGCCGCCCAGCGGATCGCCGGCCCGGCTGGCCTTGCGCTTCTTGCGCGTGATGTACACGCCCAACTCTTCGTCGTATTCGATCTCGACCGTGGCGCGGGCCTTCTTGCCCTTCTTCTTGCCCTTCTTCTTGGCGTCGCCTTCGTCCTCGTCCTCGGAGTCATCCTTGAACTGCGGGTCCTCGACTTCGCCGGTTTCTTCCTCTTCTTCGCCGGCCGGCTTGGCCTCCGCCTCGACAGCCGCGGCTTCACCGGCGGGCTCGCCGGTCGGCACCGCTACGGCTCCGGCCGGGGCTTCGGCCCCCGCCGCCAGCGCCTCCGCCGCCACCGCCTCCGCCGGCTCGGGCTCCGGCTCAGGTTCAGGCTCGGCCGGGAATTCCAGCTTGCCGATGGCGGTCTTGACTTCGTCCAGGTAGCGGGCGTTGAAGCCTTCGGTCTTTAGCAGCCGGTTCTCGTCCAGCGCCAGGATTTCCATCACGTCGCCGACGGTCTTGTACTCGGCGTCGGTCAGGACGCGGACGATGGCCTCCGGCAGGCCCAGCTCGGGCAGGGCCATCCGGCGCGCGGCGGCGGGGATGGCGGCGCGGATCGCGGCGGCCTTCTCGGCCTTGGCGGCACGCTCCTCCTGGCGGCCGCGGGCGGCCTTCTTCTCCACCAGGTCCACCGTGCGCGCCAGCAGTTGATACTCTTCCGGCGTGAGCGGCTTGCCCTCGACCTTCTTGGCCAGGCTGACCTCGACGGTGCGCAGCATGTCGGCCTGGGCCTGGGCCAGATCCGCATAGCGCGGGTCCTCGCGCAGCCGGCGCGTGGCGTCGATGGCGGCCTCGCTCAGGCTCTTGATGTCGATGCGCCAGTTGGTGAGCTTGGCGGCCAGCCGCGCGTTCTGGCCCTCCCGGCCGATGGCCAGGCTGAGCTGATCGTCCGGCACCACCACCATGGCCGTCCGGCCGGAGAGCGGGTCATCGTCCAGGTGGACGGCGGTGACGCGCGCCGGGCTGAGCGCCTTGGCGATGAACGTGGCCTGCTCCGGGTTCCACTCGATGACGTCGATTTTCTCGTCGTTGAGTTCTTTAACGATCGACTGAATGCGGACGCCGCGCATCCCGACGCACGCGCCGACGGGGTCCACGCCTTCTTGGCGGGCGGCCACGGCCACCTTGGAACGGTGGCCCGGCTCGCGGGCGATCGACTTGATCTCGACGGCGCCGTTGTAGATCTCGGGTACTTCGTACTCGAGCAGCCGGCGCAGCATGTTCTTGTGCGTGCGCGAGAGGATGATCTGCGGGCCGCGCGTGGACTTGCGCACCTCCAGCACGAAGGCGCGCACCTTCTGGTGGGCGTAGTAGCGCTCGCCCGGCATCGTCTGGTTGCGCGGCAGGGTGGCCTCGGTGCGCCCCAGGCCGATGGTGATGGACTGGGAGCTGACGGCCTGGACCGTGCCGTTGACGATGTCACCCTCGCGCTGCACGTACTCCTGGTACTGGCTTTCGCGCTCGGCCTCGCGCAGCCGCTGCAGGATGACCTGCTTGGCGGCCTGGGCCGCGATGCGGCCGAAGTCCCGCGGAGTAGACTCGACCGTGACCATGTCGCCCAGGTTGGCGCCCGGGTCCACCGTGCGCGCGTCCTCGAGCGTCACCTCGGTGTGGGTCTCCAGGACCTTGTCGACGACCTCTTTCTCGGCGTAGACCTTGATCGCGCCGGTCTGCAGGTCGACCTTGGCGACGACGTGCTGGGCGGCCGAGGCGTTCACGGCTTTGCGGTAAGCCGTGACCAGCGCATTTTCCAGCGCTTCGAGGATGACCTCGCGCTTCAGCTTGTTGTGCTCGATGATTTCGTTAAACGCTAGCGCCAGTTCACTTTTCATACAACTCGGACTTTGCTGGGGGCGGCTGAATGTCGATATACGAAGAAACGTGGGGGGCACCCACGTTTCTCACCGCATACCTATCTAATCCCCTTGGATTTTAGCATTGCGGTTGCGTTTAATCAAGTCCAGCAGGCGCAGACGCCAGCGGCTGCCGGCGAACGCGTTGCGCCGGCGAGGCGCCTCTGTTATCATCGCGCGCGTTCCCGCCCGCTAGCGAAAGGGACCTCCGATGCCGATTCCATCCTTGTTGCTCGGCTTGCTCAGCCTGCTGGCCGCGGTCTTGCTGACGCTGGTTTTCCCCATCCAACGCGGCCGCCTCAACAATCAGCTTTGGGATCTGATCACCTTGGCTTTGTTCGTGGGCGCCGCCTACTGGATCAACTACTACGACATGCCCAGCAACCTGATCCTGGGCGGGCTGGCGGGCTTCGCGGCTATCCTGATCCGCGACTTTCGCCTGTGGCTGGTGCGCTTCCAGGACCGAGCTTACAATCGCAGCCACCGTTATTATTGGTATGGGCGCGCGCGCGGCTGGCTGGGCGGGCGCCGCCGCCGCCGCTGAGCCTGCGCCTCGCCGGAAAACGAAAGCCACCTGTTGCCAGGTGGCTTTCTCTTACTTGCATAGCCCCACCATGCCGTGTGCAGCCGGGTTGGACCTGCTTTCGCAGGCGGGAACCTTCCACCTCGGGTCTGCCTTGGCATGCGTGCCGCCTATCGCATTCCCTCAGTGAGCCCCGGTTCCCTTTATACTAACGTGGTCAAACCGCGCTCGACATCACGGACACAGCAGGGTTGACGTCACGATACCATGACTCCTGCCAACCTGCAACGTTAACGAGCGGCGCGGCGCGCGCGCCCGTGGGGCTTGGTTGGCGCCGCCGTCTAGGCCGCGGCCGGCTTCGGCTCCACGACGCGCAGGTGCAGCTCGGCCAGCTGCTTGGGCTCGGGCAGCGACGGCGCCTGGGCCATGAGGTCCAGCGCGGCCTGGTTCTTCGGGAACGGGATCACCTCGCGGATGTTGGGCTCGTCGGCCAGCAGCATCACCAGCCGGTCCACGCCCGGCGCCATGCCGCCGTGCGGCGGCGCCCCGTACTCAAACGCCTCGAGCATATGGCCGAACTTCTTCTCGATCTCGGCTTCGTCCAGGCCCAGGCGCTCGAAGATCTTGAACTGGATATCACGGCGGTGGATACGGATGGAGCCGGAGGCCAGCTCGTAGCCGTTGCCGACCATGTCGTAAGCGTCGGCCAGCACCGCGCCGGGGTCGCTGTCCATCAGCGCCAGATGCTCCTGCTTGGGCATGGTGAACGGGTGATGCTCGGCCTCCCAGCGTTTCTCGTCGGCGTTCCACGCGAACATCGGGAAGTCCACGATCCAGGCCAGGGCCAGCACGTTCGGGTCGGCCAGCTTGAGCCGGTCCCGGAACAGCAGCCGCAGCCCGCCCAACGTCTTGTGCGCCACCGCCGCCTGGTCAGCCACAAACAGCACCAGGTCCCCCTCGCCCGCCCCGGTCAGCGCCCGGAGCTGGCTGACCTCGTCCGGGCGGATGAACTTCTTGGCCGTGCCCTCCACCCCGCCGGCGGTCAGCGCCAGCGTCGCCAGGCCCTTGGCGCCCTGCTCCTTAGCAAAGGTAGTCAGGTCGTCCACTTCCTTACGCGAGTAACCGGCGCAGCCAGGCACGACGATGCACTTGACCACGCCGCCGGACGTCAGCGCCTGCTGGAAGACCTTGAACTCGCTGCGCGCCATGATCGCGCTGAGGTCGTGCAGCTCCAGGCCGAAGCGCAGGTCCGGTTTGTCTGAGCCGTAGCGGGCGACGGCCTCGCGGTAGCCGAGCTTGGGCCAAGGCGAGCTGAGCAAGCGCTTGTGCGGGGCGACGGCCGGGAGCATGGCCGTGTACAGGCCCTCCACCACGGCCAGCACGTCGTCGCGGTGCACGAACGACATCTCCAGGTCCAGCTGGGTGAATTCGGGCTGGCGGTCGCCGCGCAGGTCTTCATCCCGGAAGCAGCGCGCGATCTGGTAGTAGCGCTCCATCCCCGCCACCATCAGCAGCTGCTTGAGCTGCTGCGGGCTCTGCGGCAGGGCATAGAAGTGGCCGGGATGGACGCGCGACGGCACCAGATAGTCGCGCGCGCCCTCGGGCGTAGTCTTGAACAGGATCGGGGTCTCGACTTCGATGAAGCCCTGCGCGTCCATGTACGCGCGCATGAACTTGACGACCTGATGGCGCAGGAGCAGGTTGCGCTGCAGGCGCTCGCGGCGCAGGTCCAGATAGCGATACTTCAGCCGCACCATCTCGTCGACGTCGGCGTCCTCATGCACCTGGAACGGCAGCACCTTGGCCGGGCCCAGGATCTCGATGGCCTGGGCCTCCAGCTCGATCTCGCCCGTGGCCAGCTTGGGGTTCTCGCTGCCGGCCGGCCGCCGCCGGACCAGGCCCGTCACCTGCAGGACATACTCGTTGCGCGCGCGCGAAGCGGCCTCGTGCGCGCCGCCGGCCGTGGCCGGGTTGGCGACGATCTGCGTCAGGCCGAAGCGGTCGCGCAGGTCGATGAAGATGAGGCCGCCGTGGTCGCGGCGCGTGTGGGTCCAGCCCGCCAGGGTGACGGTCTGGCCGACGTGCGCGGCGCGCAGCTCGCCGCAGGTGTGGGTTTTGTACATAGAGCCTCCCGAGGGACGCCGGACGCCCGCCGCCAACCGAACGCCACAGCGCCGCGTTCGTCTTTTGGCTGGGGTCCTTCGTCGCAAATAAAAACCGCCCGGCTGGTGAGCGCGGGCGGCGATGATCACTCCTGGCTGGCGATCAGCAGGCAGGTCGGCGCGCCCGGCACGTTGAGCCGTTAGGATTGGCCTGGCCGTTCACGCCGTTCTTCCAGCTTGATCGTCGCATAGCCGGAGTATAGCAGAAACGCCGCCGGCCAGAAAGCTTCAGACCGCGGGCGCGAGCACCCCCACCCGTTTGACGCACGGCCGGCCGAAGACCTCGGCGGCGTGCGGGGCCTGCAGCAGCGCGCCGGTCAGATCCAGGCCGGCGAAGTGCAGCTGCTCGTGCAGGCCGGTCCGCCACTTGGGACAATCACTGACGTCGTAGACGATGCCGGCGTAGGCGATGTAGGCCGGCCGGCCGCGCTCGCCGTTGCAGCGCTGCAGTTCACGCTCGGAGAAGACGCGCTCAACTCCCGGACGCGGCGAAGCGCCGTCCGTCATGGCGCCGGGTAGGCGGTGGGCTCGGCCGGCGACGGATACGGGTCGACGGTGGGCGGACCCGCCGGATAGCCCTCCGGCAGGGCGGTGTCCGCAGGCTGGATTGCGGCGCCGGGGGTCGGAGTGGGGTTGCCGCCGCCGCCGCCGCAGGCCGAGAGGGCCAGCGCCAGGGTCAAGATCACAATCAGGAAGAGACTGCGCATGGAGGCTCCTTGTCAGGCCGGCCGCTCCGCGCCGCCGGCCCAGAAGAGGCCGGGCAATTCGTTCAGCGCCCGGCCCAGGCGGGTGCCGGGCCAGGTCAACAGGCTGCCGTCGCACAGAAACAGCCGCCGGTCACGGCAGGCCGGGATGTCCGGGAAAGCGTCGAAAGCGGCCAAGTCCGCGTCGGCAAAGAGATAGGGCTCATCTGGCAGCACGATGACGTCCGGCGCGCGTTCGGCGACTTCGGTCGGCGTGACGCGCGGATAGCGGGTGTCGCGCTCGGGCGTTGGCGGCTCGGCGGACGCCTCGCCCAGGTCGGCCGCCAGCGGGTAGCGGCGCGGCCGGTCGGCGAAGACGTTCTCGGCCCCGCACAACCGGAGCAGATCGTGCATGTACGTCGCGCGGTTGAAGGTCATCCACCAGCGCGGCGTGGCGCTCTGCTCGACGCCTGGCTCGCGCCAGATCGGGCAGAACACCTTCACCGGCGGCGTGTTCTCGGCGGCCAGGGCCGCTACCTCGCAGACGCGTTCGAGCGCGTCCACGACCGGCGCGCTCTGCGGCAGATCAAGCCCGCGCACCAGCGCCCAGAGCACTTCCAGCGTGCCGGCCACCGTCACCGGGAAGGTCACCCAGACCTTAAAGCCGTCGGCCCGCAGGGCCTCGACGTCCTCACGGCGGTTCTCCTCCTGGTTGGCGATAATCAGGTCCGGCAGCGCTGCCCGGACGCGTTGAAGATCCGGGTTCTTGGTGCCGCCGACGCGCGGGAGCGGCCGCACCCGGTCGGCCGGGTGCACGCAATAATCGGTGACGGCCACCAGCCGGCCGCCGCCGCCCAGATCAAAGATGCTTTCGGTGATGGACGGGACCAGGGAGACGATCCGCTGCGGCGGCTGGCGCAGGCCCAGTTCGGCGAAGTTGCCGAGGGCGGTCAGGCTCATGAATTGCCTGGGCCCTGGGGCTCAGGTCCGGGGCCGCCCGGCCCGCCCTTGCGCTTGGCCTTGCCGCAGTTGCAGCCGCCGCCCTCGTGCCGGTCGCACGGGCTGGTGGCCTTCTTCTGCAGGGCTTCGAGCTCGTCCTTGGGCTGCAGGTCATCCTTGGGGAATTCGTGGGTGCGGATGTCTTCGCCTTCCTGCACCGCCACCCATACGGTCTGCTTGAGCGGGTTGACGTCCAGCACCTTGCCCACGCCCTTGGGCGTCACCACCATCTTGTTGCGCTTGGGCAGCTGCTTGCGGGCCGCGACGTACTGTTCGTACTCATAGACCAGGCAGCAGCGCAGCCGCCCGCACATGCCCGTGATCTCCTCCGGGTTGAGCGAGATGCCCTGCTCCTTGGCCATCTTGATGCTGACCGGGCTGAACTCGGTCAGGAAGGTGGAGCAGCAGCGCGTCTCCAGGCCGCAGGCGCCCAGGCCGCCGATCAGCTTGGCCACGTCGCGCGGGCCGATCTGCCGAAAGGCCACCACCTGCTGGGGGTAGGCGGCCTGCATATCCTCGCGCAGCGACTTCAGCTCGACGCGCGGCGGCGCACCGCCGCTGCCACCGCCGCCCACCGCGTCGTCCGGCCCGCTGAACAGAAAGGTCAGGCGCGAGCCATCATAGCTGTATTCGGCCCGGACGATCTTGATCGGCTCGAGGCGCAGTTGGTGCGCGCGTTCGCGGCACGTGATCATGGCCTCGGTCTCTTTGGATTTCCAGTACTGCTCCATGGCCAGGTCACGCGGCGTGGCCAGGCCATCAATGCGCTTATAGCCGCCGTCCGGGGCCGAGCGCTTCTCGCGCGGCACAAACTGGACCACCTCGCCCAGCTGCCGGCCGCGGGTGGTGTCCACGATCACGCGGTCGCCGGGACGGACGTCGGCGAACTCAGTGGCATCGAAGTGATAGAGTTTACCGACCCGCATGAAGCGCACACCGATGATGACCGGCGCGGCTGTCTTCTCAGGCATCACAATGTCCGACATAAACCGCTGCTTTCTATTGGCTCAGGTTACTCGGCGCGAATCATAGTCGATGAAAAAGGAAGACGCAACTGAGCGCAATTCCGGCCGTCGCCCGCCGGGCCCGGCGTTAGCGCCGGTCGTTGATCGGTCCTATAATCTTGCCCCGGGATGAAACTGTCGGAGTCATCCGCGCCATGGCCAGTAGATCACGCTCCCCCTGGCTGACCGCCGCCGCGCTTGGTCTGGCCCTGGCCCTGGCCGCGCCAGTCTACGCGCAGGCGACGGCGCCGGCCTTCTTCACGCCCTACGCCTCCGACGCAAAGCTCGAGACCTTCCTCGTCTTCAGCGCCCCGCCTCGTCCCAACGTCCCGGATGGACAGATCCACTGGATCGACGCCGAAGTGCCCGGCATCGACGTGCACGGGCCGGATGGCTATCTGCGCAGCATGTGCCCGGAGGCGGGCCTGGCCTGGAGCCTGGCGGCCGGCGACACGGTCGGCGGCGGCGGCCAGTTCGTGGCCGTCGAGTGCCAGGGCGCGGCGGCTGGTTGGCAAATGCTGGCCTTTCATTTGTGTGAGATTCAAATTCAGGCTAGTATAAGCACTTCCGAGCGCCACTACACGCGTGTGGCGCCGGGGACGGTGCTGGCCAAGGAATGTGACCACACCCATCTCAGCCTGGGCTACTGGGCGGCGCCCGAGGCCCAGCGTGAGCTGGCCTGCCCGCAGTGGTACGTCCAGGGCCGCTATTGGGTTAACCCGGCCTGCCTGGCGGAGGCGCGGCAGCTGCCCGCCGCCCTGCCGGATTTCTTGAGCCGGGCCGACGATTGGGAGCTGCGGGTGCTGCGGCCCGAAGTGCTGGCGCCGCTCCGCCGCGCCGCCCTGGGGCTGGTCGTATTCGGGGCCGCGGCGTATGTCCTCTTGAGCCTGGTGGCGCGCCGCCAGGAGACGCCGGTCCCGGTCCGCCGCCCGCCACCGGCGTTGGAGGCCTTCGTCAAGGCCGGGATCTCGCTGGGGTTTGTGGCGCTGCTGGTGATGGTCTCGGCCGGCCCGGTGTGGCCGGTGGGCGCGGCTGGCGCCTCGGGCTATACCGCCGCCGAAGCACCCTACCAGGCCATGGCCAAGGCGGTCGGCTACGATGATTGGCGGCTGCTGCGCGCCTTCTATCAGGCGGCCGTGCCGCGCGACGCGGACGGTCAGCCGGTAGCGCCCGGTTCGCCGGGCAAGGTCTTCCCGCCGGAGGCCGCCGCCGCGATCCCGTTCGGCGAGACGAACACCGCGGACTGGGGTCTGATCGATCCGACCCTGGCCGGCCCTTACGGGCAGTATCGGGCCTGGGACGCCGTGGCCCAGCGCTGGCCGGCCAGTCTGTATGAGCGCACGGTCCTGGGCCTGTCGGTCTCACGCACCGCGCAACGCCAGCGCGAAGGCCTGTTGGCGATCGCGGCCAGCCCGGCCGTCCAGGCCCTCGGGCGGCGGCTGGGCAAGACCATCCGGGCCGAGGACCTGTACGGGTCATCGGCCGGCGCCGTGGGGCGCACCCAGATCCTGCCGGGTTATTTCGCCGCCGACGCGCTGTGCGGCGACCTGGTTTCAGCCGACGTCTGGAACGACCCGGACACGGTGGCCGAGTGCACCACCCGTTACCTCACCGTCAGCGGCTGCTGGGGCAGCTGGTGGGCGAACGGCGATGTGTGGTCGGCGTTGTGCGGGTATAACCCCGGCGCCTGGGAGGTGACGGAGCACGCCTGGTATTGGGACGTGCTGCGGGATCGGATGACGCGCCTGACGGCGGCCGAGCCGCTGGTAACGCTGGCCGCCGCAGCACCCAGCCCGCCCGCCGAGGAGCGGCTGGTGCCGACGCCAGTGTTGGGCCTGCTGATCACGCAGGCTCTGCTGCAGGCTGGCCAGGGCGCCAGCCTCCTGCCCAACCCGCTGCCGGATCTGGTGGCGGCTGTGGCTCCTGAGTTACAAACGCCCGCGCGGCGCGAAGCTGTGCGGGCGGCCTACCGCCTCTTCCGGGCCTGGGTGCTGGTCTACTATGCGCCGGAGGAATTGCTGACGCTGGGCGTTCAGCTCTGACGGGTAAGGATGCGATGAGCAAGTCGCCGCCGCCGCAAGGAAAGGGTCCTATGGATCAGATTTCGAAGACGGTCAACTCGTTTCTGGCCTCGATCGTGGGGGTAGGCCTGATCTGCTTCGCAAGCTTCATCTTCCTGCTGGCGAGCGCACAATTGAACAACAGCGTGCTGGGCACGCTCCTGGCGCAGGTGGCCGGCGAGACGGCGCGCACGGCGCGCACGGAGAGCTTCGCCTACTGGGGCCGCGTCGGCGCCGAGGTGGCCGACGGCCTGGGCTACGGTCAGCCGCTCTTCCCGGGCACCGGCGGCGGCGCCGTCATCACGCCCGTGGTCGTCGTCCCGACGACGGCGCCCAACACCACGCCCGTCCCCACGGCCACGCCGCGGCCGGCCAACTATATCCGCAGCTCGCCTTTCTCCGAGGGCGGCCTGCTGCTGTGGCGCGGCCTGGACGCCAAGGGCGCGCCCCTCGAATTCGGGGTGAGCCTCAAGAACGTCCAGCAACAGGTGGAGTACGCGCTCAACCAGAACAGCGGCGATCTGCTGGCGCTGTGGCTGAAGGCCAAGGTAGAAGCCTGCCTGCCCTTGTACAACCAGATGGTCAAGGCCAATTACAACGATCGGCAGCAGGCTGACCAGATCCGGACGACGGCGGCCGCCCTGATCGCGCAGTGCAACCCGCGCCTGTTTGAAGCCTACGCCCACCAGCGCTGGGCCAGCCTGAGCCTGTGGACGGCTCAGAACCCGGTGGACGAAGCCCAGGCGGCCGAGCTGCTGGCCGGCCTGCGGATCACGGTCAAGGAGAAGATCGACGGCCCGGCGCGCCAGATCCGGTCCCAGGACAACGTCTCGGTCGAGATCCAGCCGCTGCCGGAGTTTGCGCTGGGCGGGTTCGATTTGGTGCTGACCGCAGGCGCCCTGGACAACTTGCTGGGTGTGGGCAACTGGCAGCTGAGCGGCGGGCCTTATCTCGTGGGCGGCGTGCTCTTCCCGGCCAACCCGGCCGAGCCGGTCCTGCCGACCGAGGCGGACCTCTCGACGCCGGCGCCCAGCACCAGCGCTGGCGCGCAGACAGCCCCCGAAGGCACAGCCGGCACCACCAGCAGCACGCCCGGCGTCTACATCGTCCAGCAGGGCGACACGCTCTACAGCATCGCGCGCCGCTTCAACATCACGCCCCAGGCCTTGATCGCGGCCAACCAGGACAAGGTCGGCTTCAACCCGAACTTCATCACGATTGGTATGGAATTGCGGATCCCGTAAGGAGGTCGTCATGCGCAGCCCGAGCCGTACGCCCGAGCCCAATCAGTTGCTGACGTTTGTCGTACTGGCGATCTTGGGCCTGATCATGTGGGGGATCGCGGCCTATGTCTGGTACCAGGCCTATTTGTGGTTTGAGTGGGTCACCTGGCCCACGGCCCTGCTGACCCTGGCCGCGCTGCCGGTGCCGTTCCTGGCCTACCGGATGTTCTCCGGCGCCACCGGCCTGCCCATGCCGCGCGAGGCCCAGGCCGCGCCGGCGGAGGCGGCCGGCGCTCCAGCCAGCGCGCCGCGGCGCGGCACCAGCCCGATCGACGACTGGCTCATCTGGCTGGGCAACGGCGAGCCGCACCGCGGGACCCTGGTGCTGCTGGTGTTCCTGTTCTGGAGCATCCTGTATTGGAACCTGCCCGGCGTAAATTTCAACGCCCTGACCTTCGCCGTCTGGGGCCTGCTGACGATCGTGGCGCTGGTGATCATCCGCTTCTTCTTCAGGCCGAGCCGGGAGGTCTCGGCCGCCAGCGACACCAAAAGCCGCGTCAAATGAGGCCGGCCGCCCCACCGGTCAACTGGTCATCTATCCGTTCTGGCTGCTGCTGATCCTCAAAGCCGACATCTTCTTGTGGGTGGCCGGCCTGCTGCTGGTCCTGTTCGTGCTCGGCGGGGCCGGCGTGCTGGGCTTCATCCCGATTGAACTGGCTGCGGCGGGTATGTCCATCGCGGTGGTGGTCACCGGTCTGCGGCTGGCGCGCTACTTCTTGGTGCGGATGGTGGTGGACTTCGACGCTCGCAACGGCGACGGCGCCGTCAACATCGAGCGTTTGGTGCCGGCCCCCACCCTGCCGGAGAGCGTCAGCATCTCGCTGCAGGACGCCGCCGAGGGCCAGCCCGAGGTCAACACGCGCGGCCTGATCAACACCCTGATCACGGTCCTCAAGCCGCTCACCTTCCTGCGCATCTTCACCGTCGGCGACCTGACGCTGCGGGTGCGCGGCAGCGATTTCTCCGCCACGATGTACGGCATCCAGGACCCGGTCGGCGTGAAGAACCAATTGCAGGCCTACTGGAAACAGATCGCGGCGGTCAAGGCCAAGCAGCAAGCGGAGAAGGAGCGCCAGGAGCAGATCGAGCGCATGAGTATCGCCGTGGCCGAGGGCCTGCGCCGGGCCCAGGAGCAGCTGCGCGCCCAGATTGTGCTGCCCGTCGAGCCCCCGCCCGCCGCGCCCGCGGCCAATGGGTCCGGCGCGGCCCCCGACGAAGCTGCCAACCCCGCGCCGTCCGCGGCGCCCTCCGAACCGGAACCACCACCCGGCCCAACCGCCGGCTGAACCGCCCGGCCTCGAATGGTCCGGGCGCCTACGCGCGCGAATCCCAGAGCGGCTCTGGAAAGCCGCGCTGCTGGTTCTCGTAACGCGCCATCACGAAGAGCGCATCTGACAGGCGATTGAGGTATTGCAGCACGAACGCGCCGACCGGCTCCTCGCGCGCCAGGGCCGTGATCTCGCGTTCCGCGCGCCGGCAGATGGTGCGGGCCACGTGCAGGTGGGCGGCGCCGATCGAACCGCCCGGCAGGATGAAATTCTCCAGCGGCCCGACGGCGGCGTTGAGCTCGTCGATCAGGCGCTCCAGCCGCTGCACGTGCCGCTCTTCCACCTGGGGGATGGCGTAGCGGGCCTTGTCTTCCTCGACAAAACACAGGTCCGAGCCGAGATGAAAGAGCTCGTTCTGGATCGGCGGCAGCGCCTCGGCCAGCCGCGCCGACAGACCGTGCGCCAGCCCCACGCCCAGAGCCGAATTCAGTTCGTCCACGGTGCCGTAAGCGCACACGCGCAGCGCGTCTTTGGGCACGCGCTGCCCGCCGCCCAAGGCCGTCGTCCCGTCGTCGCCTTTGCGCGTGTAGAGCGTGGTCAACCGTGGCATCAGCTTTCTCCCGGAACGAGGACGCTAGCGCCGCGCCTGGGCGCCGTCCGGCAGCACCAGCGGCGCGCCGTGCAGCGGGTGCGGGATAACGTAGACGGGCACGTCATAGGCCTGGGTCAGGTTGGCGGGCGTTAAGACTTCGGTCGGCGTGCCCAGCGCCTGCAGCGCGCCGCCGGCCAGCAGCGCGATCCGGTCCGCAAACTGGGCGGCCAGGTTGAGGTCGTGCAGGGCCACCAGCACGGCCAGCCCATCGGTGTGCGCCAGGTCCCGCACCAGGCTGAGCGTGCCAGCCTGATGCTTCAAGTCCAGGTGCGCGGTCGGCTCGTCCAGGAGCAGGATCGGCGCGGCCTGGGCCAGCCCCCGCGCGATCAGCACGCGCTGCTGTTCGCCGCCGGACAGCGCCGCCACCGGCCGCTCGGCCAAATCCAGCGTGCAGGTGCGCTCCAGCGCGCGCCGCGCCAGGGCGTAATCGCGCTCGCTCTCGTGGCCCAGCCAGCCCAGGTAAGGCGTGCGGCCCATCAGGACCGTCTCGAACACGGTGAAGCCGCCGGGCAGCTGCGTGGCCTGCGGCACCACTGCGATCTGGCGCGCGCGCGTCTCCGGCGCCCAGGCATGCACGGGCGTGCCGGCCACGCTCACGGCCCCGCTGGCCGGCCTCAGCAGGCCGCTGGCGGCGCGGATGAGCGTCGACTTTCCGGCGCCGTTCGGCCCGATCAGGGCCAGCACTTCTCCGGCCGCCACAGACAGAGTCAGAGCGCGCAGCACCGGGCGCGCGCCATACGCCAGCGTCAATGAGTCGATGGTCAACATGATCGGATCACCCGCCGGTCTCAGGCCGGCCGCGAGCGGTTCAGCAGCCACAGAAAGAACGGCGCCCCCGCCAGGGCGGTGATAACGCCCACCGGGACCTCCTGCGGCGCCAGCACCACGCGCGCCGCCACGTCGGCCACCAGCAGCACTGCCGCCCCGAGCAGGATGGAGAGCGGCAGCAGCCGCCGATAGTCGCCGCCCCACACCAGCCGCACGACGTGCGGCACCATCAGGCCCACAAAGCCGATGATGCCGGAGAAGGCCACCGCCGCCGCCGTCGTCAGCGAGGCGGCCGCGATCAGCACCAGTTTCAGGCGGTCCACATTCAGCCCCAAATGCTGCGCCTGTTCCTCGCCGAATTGCAGCACGTTGAGCGGGCGCGCCAGCGCGATGAGCACGCCCAGCCCCAGGCCGATGTAGGGCAGCGCCGCCGCCACCGGCCCCCAGCCGCCCATCGCAAAACCGCCCAACAGCCACGCGATCGCCCGGCGCAGCTCGCCTTGCGAGCGCAGCATCAGGAAGGTCGTCACCGCCGTGGCGAAGGCGCCCACCGCCACACCGGCCAGGATCAGCGTCGTCACCGAGTTAGCGCCGGCCCAGCCCGCGCCCGCACGCCGGGAGCCGAGGCGGGCCAGGTTGAGCACCAAGGCCACGGTCACCAGCGCACCCACGAACGCGCCCACCGGCACCGTGGCCAGGCCCAGCCAGGTGGCCGGCCAGCGCCAGGCCATCACCAGCATGGCGCCCAGGCCCGCGCCGGAGGCGATGCCGGTGAGGTAGGGGTCGGCCAGCGGATTGCGGAACAGGCCCTGGTAAGCGGCCCCGCTGCCGGCCAGCGCCGCGCCGGTCAGAGCCACCAGGGCGGTGCGCGGCAGCCGGATGCTGAACAGGATCGTCTCCCACGTCGCGGGCCAATCCGCGGTCAGCGGCAGCGCCAAGCCGCGCGCCAACAGGATCCGGGCGACGTCCAGCGGCGGGATACTGACCGCGCCGATGCCGGCGCTGAACAGCAGCGCCAGCCCGACGGCGCCGACGCCGATGAGGTAAGGCGAGAGTTGGGCCGCTCCGCGGAGCGCGCTCCGGGAGCGGCCGTCGTCCACGCTGGCGCTCACGCCCCGCTCGTCACTGGAACAAGTCCGGGTGCAGCAGCCTGGCCAGCAGCTCCAGCCCATCCACCAGGCGCGGGCCGGGCCGGCTGGCCAGGTTGTCGTCGAAGGGCACGATGTTCCCGGTCTGCACCGCCGCGATGGCTTCCCAGCCGGGGCGCGCCTGCACGGCCTCAGCGGTGACGCCGTACGCGCCGTCGCCCAACAGGATGAGGGTTGGGTTCTGGCGGACGAGTTCTTCCGAGCTGATCTGCGGATACGCATCGGGCAGTCCGCCGGCGATGTTCTCGCCGCCCGCCAGCCCGAGCAGGGTATGCATGAACGTGCCCGGCCCCACCGTGTACGGCTTGGTGGGGTCGGTGGCGTCCAGTTCATAGAAGACCTTGGGCCGGTCGGTGACGCCCGCCAGTTTGTCCAGGACGGTGGTCACGCGCGTCTTCAGCGAGTCCGCCAGCTGCTCCGCCTCCGCCGCGTGCCCGGTGAGCCGGCCCATGATCTTCAGGTTCTCGTACAGCCCCTCAAAATCCTGCGGGTTGGCCAGCCAGTACACGGTCAGCCCCAGATCCTCCAACGCCTTCACCTGCTCCGGGCTGTTGATCTCGGCCGCCAGCACCAGATCCGGCTCCAAGGCCACGATCGCTTCGGTGTTCATCGGCCCGTACAGCGAGCCGATGCTGGTGACGGCCTTGGCCGCCTCCGGATAATCGGAGACCTCGTCGCGCCCGACCAGCTGGGCGCCCGCGCCGAGGGCGAACAGAATCTCAGTATTGGAGGGCGCCAGCGAGACGATGCGCTGGGCCGGCGCGGCCAGGGTGACGGCGCGACCGAGGCCGTCGGTGAAAGTCAGCGGCGCGCTGGTGGGCGTGGCCGCCGGAGTGGCCGGCGCGCAGGCCGCCAGCACGAGCGCGGCGGCGAGCAGCAGGCTCCAGGGCTTGGAGAGCCGGGTGAACATGATCACAGAATCCTTTCCAAAGTAAACGCGGGCCAGGGCCCGAAAACAAAAACCCCTTGTCACGCGACAAGGGGAGGGTCAAGACGAACACAGGCTTGTGTCGGTCCCCACCTCCTTTACGCGAGGCTGTGTGGAGAACGCGGGGCAGGCGGGCGACCTGGCTTGCGGCGTCGAACACCTAGTTCGACGCGCTCACAGTTGCGCGACAGCGCCGGACTTGCACCGGCTTCGCCGTTTGGCCCATACCATCCGGGGTTATGGGACCTGCACCGCTGGCTATTCAGTTGCAGCGACTATACTGCACCGGCCCGACGCGTGTCAAGCGCCAAGGGCCCGGGACGCGTGTTACCATTGCGGCCATGTCCAAACGCGATTTCTCACATCTGCAGCACTTTCCCGGCACGCACGGGAATCGCTTCGACGTCGTCCTGCACTTTCTCGACCGGGTAGAAGCCCTGCCGGCGCCGGTCTTTGGCCTGCTCCTGGCCGCGCTGGCAGCCGTGGCGGCCCTGGGTCAGTGGCCGCAGGCGCTCGGCTTGTGGCTGTTCCTGCTGGGCGATTGGGCGCTGCTGGCCGCCCTGCCCCGCTGGCAGAAATCCTTCGGCCCGGCCAAACCGCCAGCCCTGATGCTGGCGGTGGCCCGGCTGCCTTTCGCGTGGCTGCCGCTCCCGCTGGCGCTGGCCGCGCAGATCACGGGCACGGCCCTGGTCATCTACGCCTTTTGGATCGAGCCGCACCGGTTGACGGTGACGCGCCAGACGCTGCGCTCGTCCAAGCTGAAGCCGGGCACGCCGCCGCTGCGGCTCCTGCACTTGGGTGACCTGCACGTCGAGCGCCTCACCCAGCGTGAGCGAGACCTGATCACGCTGACGCGGACACTGGCGCCGGACGTGATCGTGTTCAGCGGCGATTTCCTGAACCTGTCCAACATCCACGATCCAGTGGCCTGGGAGGCGTGCCGATCCGTGCTGCGCGAGCTGGCGGCGCCGCTGGGCGTGTGGGCCGTCACCGGCAGCCCGGCCGTGGATCAAGACGAGGTCGTGCCAGGCCTGCTGGACGGGATGCCGCTGCGCTGGCTGCGCGACGAGCGCGTCACGCTGGAGGCCAACGGGCAGACGCTGGACCTGATCGGTCTGGCCTGCACGCACAAGCCCTTTGTGGATGCGCCGCGGCTGCGCCAGGCGCTGGAGGGCGCGCCGGAGCGGCTGCGGATTCTGCTTTATCACTCGCCCGACCTGGCGCCGGAGGCCTCCGAACTGGGCGTCGATCTGCAGCTCTCTGGCCACACCCACGGCGGCCAGGTCCGTCTGCCCTTCTTCGGCGCCTTCTACTCCGGCTCGTTGTACGGCCGCCGCTTTCAGTGCGGGCGTTACCCGATCGACGCGTTGACGCTGTATATCACGCGCGGGCTGGGCATGGAGGGCAAGGGTGCGCCGCGGGTGCGGTTCTTGTGCCCGCCGGAAGTGATCTTATGGGAGATCACCGCCGCGCAATAATAAAAGCCGCCTCCCGTAGGAGGCGGCCAGCGCGGCAACCGGTCGACGAGGCGGCTTTACAGCGCCTGGATGACGTTGCTGAAGATATTGCCCAGGGTCGGTCCCAGAATTGCCAGCACCACGATCACGACAACGGCCACGAGCACGAGGATCAGGGCATATTCGACCAAACCCTGACCTTTGTTGTCATTAAATGTCAACATGAGTTGAAGCCTCCCAGCTATTAAATGAGTTGAGACCGTTACCACGCACTCTCAGTATAGTGGCGACGGCGCGGCCCACAACCGCCCACCAGTCCTAAACAAAACCGCCTCCAATTGGAGGCGGTCGATCCCGGCGGTCGGCGAGAGGCTCGGCGACGTGGGTTACAGGGTGCGGATGATATTGCTGAAGACGTTGCCGATGGTCGGGCCGAGGATGGCCAGCACGACGATCACGACGATCGAAACGAGCACCAGGATCAGGGCGTATTCCACCAGGCCCTGACCTTTGTTGTCACGGAACGTTAGCATGGAATGTCTCCTTTTCGTCTGAAATATGATGGACAGCGATCAAAGGATGGCCGACCGGCGTTATCGCTTACATCATACTCTAGCTCTAGATGGCCTGCCCGGACATCATAGGTTAGCGACGGTTGGTTTATGTTTGTCGCTGTGGGCGGGCGCAGTCGGCCGGACGCCGACGTGAATGGCCATCGTCCCGAACATGCGGCGCCAGAACCGGACGGCCTCGAAGCCAGCCGCGCGCATCTGCTCCGCCAGCGCCTCCGCCGCCAGGAAACCCTCGGTCGACTCCGGCAGATACGTGTAGGCTTCGCTGTCCCCGGCCAGCAGGCGTCCCAGCGTGGGGATGACGACGTGCAAATGAAATTCCACGAACGGCCGCAGCCAGTTGCGCGGCGGCGGCGTGGTGTCCAGGCAGACCACCCGGCCGCCCGGCTTGAGCACGCGCAACTGCTCGCCCCAGGCGCGCCGCCGGTCCGCGACGTTGCGCATCAGGTAACCGGAGACCACGGCGTCAAAGGCAGCGTCCGGGAAAGGCAGGTTGAGCGCGTCCGTGCCGGACCAGCGGACCAGGCTGCCGCTCGGCCGCCGCTGACCGACGCGCATCATCGCCAGGGTGAAATCGCCGCCCACGGCCGTGAGGTCCGGCTGTTGGCGCAGAGCTTCCAGCGCCAGATCTCCCGTGCCGGTGCCGAGATCCAACAGCCGCCCGCCCGGCGGCAGCTGCGCCAGGGCCACCACCTGGCGGCGCCAGGCCGCGTCCTGGCCAAACGTCATCAGTCGATTCATCAAGTCATAGCGCCCGGCAATGCGCGTGAACATGCGCTGCACGTAAGCGCCGCGGGTCGCGCCGGTCAGTTGAGCCATAAGGGTAATACTCACACGAGCCCGAGACGGCGCCAGGCCAGATCTGCCAGCAGGCCTAACAGGAAGAACAGACCGAAGCGCCGGTTGTGCTCGAACGCGAAGGCCACATACCAGAGCGGCCAGACACCGGCCGGGAAAAACGCGGGCGGCTCAGCCGGTTTCGGCTGCCGGTAAATGCCGCTGATCAACAGCCAGGTGGGCACGGCCAGGAAGACCACCAGCAACACGGGCGTGAAGAACCCGGTCAGCACCAGGTAGGCCACCAGCCCATACTGCGCGCCGAGCAAACCCAGGACAGCATAACGGGAAGCTGTTTCGCCGAGCAGCACCGGCAGCGTTCGGATGCCCTTGGCGCGATCGACCGCGTACTTGTCGATATGCTTGCCGAAGATCACGCCGGTGGTCCCGAGCGCATACGGCAGGCCGGCCAGCGCCACATTCCAATCCCACTGCCCGGTGACGATGAGATACGTGCCGCCGATCATCAGCGGCCCCCAGACCACCAGCACCGCCACCTCGCCCAGGCCGATGGACTTCAGCGGAAACGTGTAGAAGAGGACGAAGAACGCGCCCAGGCCGAGCAGGGCCCAGGCCGGGCCCGGGTTGGCCGCCGTCAGCATCAGGCTCAAGCCGATCGCCAGCGCCGCGCCGCCGGTGACGGCCGTGAAGACCAGTACCTGCCGCAGGCTCATCAGGCGATGGGCCAGCGGATGCGGCCCGTACTGCGCCCGAAAATAGTTATCCTGGTCCACGCCGCGCCAGTAGTCGGTCAGGTCGTTGAGCAGGTTGTTCGTGGCGTGCGCCAGCAGCAGACCCAGCGCCACCAGCGCCCAGCGCAGCGCGTCGAATTGGCCGGCGCGCAGAGCCAGCAGGCCGCCGAGGGCGGCCGCGATAAAGGTCATGATCAGGACCTGGGCGCGCGTCGCAATCAGCCATTGCGCGACGACGTCGAGGGTGCGCCATTCGTCCGGTTCCAGGCGCGGCACCAGGCCGCGCAGCGCCTTGCTCCACATCCCCAGCTTCATCCGGTTGTTCCTTGAACCCTGAAATGGTATCACGCCGCCGGCGGAACCTCAGTCTGCAGCGGCAGCCAGACCGTGAACGTCGTCCCCTCGCCGGCGGCGCTGGTCACCGTGATAAAGCCGGCATGCCGTTCGACGATCTCCTTGCAGATGGCCAGGCCCAGGCCGGTGCCGGGTTCACCCGACGTCTGCCCAGTCTGGCCGCGGTAGAAACGGGTGAAGAGGTGCGGCAGGTCGTCCGCCGGGATGGGCGCGCCCTGATTGTGCACGTAGACGGCCACGCCCTCCAGCACGCCGGACGTCTCCAGGCGGCTGCCGACGGTGACGCGCCCGCCCGCCTCCGCGTAGGTGACGGCGTTGGCAACCAGGTTGGTGAACACCTGGACCATTTGCGGGGCGTCGATGGGCACCAGCGGGATGGCGGCGTTGGCCTGCTGGACCAGGACCACGTGCCGCTCCTCGGCGCGCGTGCCGTGCACGGCCAGGACTTCGGCCAGGAGCGTGTCCAGCCGGTGCAGCTCCCGGTTGAGCGGCGCCGACCGGGCGCGCATCCGCGAGAGGTCCAGCAGGTCTTCGATCAGACGCCGCAGCCGCTCCGTCTCACGCTGCAGCACCGGCAGATAGCGCGGCAGCACCTCGGCGCCGCGCCGCTCCAGCAGGCCCAGATGCAGCTTGATGGCCGTCAGCGGTGTGCGCAGCTCATGCGAGACGTTGGACACAAACTGGTCTTTGAGGCGGTCCAACTCTTTGAGCTGCTCGTTGGCGCGGGCCAGCTCCTGGGTGCGCTCGGTCACGCGCTGCTCCAGCGTCTCCAGCACGCGCGCGCGCTGCAAGGCGTTGCCGCCGATCTCGGCGATGGTGTTGAGCAGCCGCAGATCGGCCGGCGTGTATTGGCGGGGGCCGCCGGCCGAGACCACCAGCACGCCGATGACGTCCTCGCCAAAGCGCAGCGGCGCGTACAGCCCGGTCCACGTCCGGGCCTGGATGTCCGGCATGGTCCCCACCGACGGCTCATGGGCCACCGGGTCCAGGGACAGGTCGGCGGCCCGGTAGGGCTGGCCCGTGCGAAAGACCTGCCCGGCGATCGAGGCCTTCAGCGGCAGCAGCTGGCCCCGGGTCGCCTCCGGCAGATTGCGATGGACCGCGTAGTCGAGGTAATCCGGGTCAGCGGCCGGCATCAAGATTGCGCCAGCCTCAGCCCGGAACAGCGCCACGCTGCGCTCCACCAGGAGGTCGAGGATCTCAGGCGCGGTCGCGACCGCACGCAGCGCCGCCGAGACGGCCGTGATGGCCTCCAGCTCGGCCGCCCGGCGCAGGGTCTCGTCCAGCAGGCGCTCCTTCTCCACGGCCAGCGCCAGCGTGTCCGCGATCTGGTTCAACAGAGTGAAATTAGTGTTGGCGTAGGCGGCCGGCTCCAGCCAGAACAGGGCCAGCGTGCCGATCATGGCCGGGCCGGCGCGCAGCGGCAAGGTGGCGCGCGCGTTGACGCCGAACTTGACCAGCGCCCGGTCCAGCGGCGTCCCGGCCACCGCCGCGTCGGGGATGTACACCGGTTGTCCGGCCAGGACTTCGTCGGCGACCACGGCGTCGCTGAGCGGCGAGCGCAGTTCGGCCGCGGCCGGCGCCTCGTCCAACCCAACAATGGTCAGCGCCTGGCGGTCGTCGCCGAGCAGCGCCATGACCACATAGCCGCAGCCGGTCAACCGTTTCAGGTCGGCGGCCAGGGTTGGAAAGTGGCGCGGGATGCTCGGCACCGCGCTGAGGCGGCGCAGCAAGTCGCTGGCGATCGCCAGTTCGCCGGCGTTGCGGCGCGTCTCGTCGAACAGACGGGCGCGCGCGATGGCCAGCGCGATCTGGCCGGCGGCCTGTTCGCCGCGCTGAATGTCTTCGGGCGAGAAGTGGTGCGGCGGGCCGAACGCGATCAGAGCCGCGCCCAGCCGCTGGTCACCGGCGATGAGCGGCAGCACCAACTGGGTCTGCGCCGGCAGCCCCGCCACCAGATCCGGGTGGATGTGCGGCGTGTGATGAATGTCGTCCACCACCAGCGACTGGCCGAGGCGCAGCACCGCCTCGGTCAGGGTGCGCGAACCGGGCGGCGGCTCGAAGGCCTGGGCGTACACGCCGCGGTAAGGCCCGTAGGCGGCGACCGGGATCGTGCGCTGCTGGGCTTCGTCCCACAGGGTGAGATAACAGGCATCCGCGCCGGTGAGCTCGCCCAGCCGGTCCGCCATAGTCTGCAGCAGCGCCGGCAGCTTCTCGGTGGTGACGGCCGCGCGCGTGATCTCGTTGAGCACGGTCAGGTAGTGGACGCGGCTGGCCTCGCTCTCGAACAGGCTGGCGTTCTGCAGCGCCAGGGCCACCGGCACGGCCGCCGCCGTGAGCAGCGGGATGTGCTCGTCCTGATAGAAGCGGACCTGGTCGCTCAGCAGGCTGAGCACGCCGATCAACTCGTCGCCAGCCAGCAGCGGCACGATCACGGCCGACAGCACGCCATCGTCCAGGCTGGGGAAGTGCACCCAGCGCGCGTCTTGCCGGACATCGGCCAGCGCCAGCGGGCGGCGCTGCTGCGCCACGAAGCCGACGATGCCGTGGCCGAGCGGCACAGTCTGCGCCATCACCTCGGCCGGCAGTTCACCATAGCCGGCGGTGCGCATCACGCGCAGGGTGGAACCGCGCGGCTCGGCGAGGTACAGAACGGCCTTGGCGGCACCGCTGGCCGTCCGCATGAGGTCCAGGGCGCGCAGGGCCACTTCCTGCGGGTTGAGGGTGGAGGCCAGGCTCTGGCTCAGGTTGAACAGCAGCTCCAGGCGCTGTTTCTCTTTCTCCAACGCCCCGTACAGGCGCACGTTCTCGATGGCGGTGGCGGCCTGGTCGGCGAACAGCCGCACCATGTCCACGTCCGGCTCGCTGAAGCGGTGCGGGCGCTCGTCCGCCAGGATCATCACCCCCAGCAGCCGCCCCTGCCACTGGATCGGCACGCCCAGTACCGAGCTGGCCGCGCGCGCTGGCCCGCCGCCATACTGAGCGGCGTAGTCGCCGACGAGCAGCGCCTCCTCGGTCTGGGCGACGCGGCCAGCCACGTCCTCGCCCACCCGCAGACTCGTGGGCAGTCCTCCGGCCGGCAAGCCGTGCTCGGCGACGATGCTCAAGACCTCGGTGGCCGCGTCCAGGGCATAGAAGGCCCCGCCGCGGGTCTCCAGCAGGCGCGCCGCGCCCGCCACCATGCTGACCAGCAGCGACGGCAGGTCGAGCTGGACGCCCAACTCCAGGCCGACATCGTGCAGCGTGGTCAGCGCGGCCACGCGCCGGCGCTCGGCCTCAAACAGGCGCGCGTTCTGCAGCGCCAGCGCCACCTGGCCGGCAAAAGCCGCCAGGCGCTCGGCGTGCTTGGGCTGATAGAAACCGGCTTCGGTCTTGTCTAGGTTGATGAAGGCGAAGACGTTGCCCTGCCCCAACACCGGCGCCCCGGCCCAGGAGCGCACCTGGGCCAGCGGCCCCACATCGACCCAGCCCGGGTAATCGGCGACATCGGCGATCACCATGGCCCGGCCCGCCTCCATCAACCCGCGCAGCGTCGCGGTCTGGCCGATGTGCAGGCGCACGGTCTGGATCGTGGCGGCCGCTTCCGGGCCGAAGCGCTCATACCCGCGCTGGCGGACCACCCAGGCCTGCTCACTGAACGGATCGACCAGCATCAAGTTGGCGGCGTCATACGGGACGACGCTGGCGATCCGGTCGAGCAGTTGATCCAACAGGGTGTCCAGATCCAGGCTGGCGCTCAAGCTGGTGGCCGCCTCGCGCAAGGCCTCAGCCAGCTGGCGCTGCTCACGCTCGGCCTGGAACAGGCGCGCATTCTCCAACGCCACGCCCATCTGGTCCGCGATGGCGCGCGCCAGGCGCAGATCCACGTCGCTGAATTCCCGGTCGGTCGCGAGCGTGTACAACTCCAGCAGGCCGACCGGCCGGCCGCTGGCCCGGACCGCGACCATCAGCAGCGTGCCGTAGCCGATCCGGCGCAGCAGCGCGACTTCGGTCGGATCGGCGGCCGTGTCGTCGGCGTGCACCACGCCCAGGTCGTCGTCGTCGATCACGCGGGCCGTGATAGGGTAGGCCGCGAGGTCGAAGCTGCCCTCCACCACCTCGCCCGGCGGCGGCCCCACGGAATGCCAGTTGAGCAGGGCGACGGTGCGCGCGGTCAAGTCCACGGCCGAGATCGCACACGAGTCCACGGCCAGGGTCTGCGTGACGGCCGTGCCCACCCGGCGCAGGATCTCTTCCAGGTTGAGGCTCGACGACACCGCCTGGGCGATCGCCAGCAAGATGGAGAGCTCGCGCTCGCGCTGCTGAGTCTCCTCCAGCAGACGCAGACGCTCCAGGGCCACGGCCGCCTGGTTGGCCAGCGCCAGGGCCACTTCCGCGTCATGGGCGGTGTAGAAACCGGTCTGCTCGCTGTCCAGGTTGAGGATGCCGATCGAGCGGCCCTTGGCCACCAGCGGCACGCCCAGCCAGCAGCGGATGTAATCGCCGTTCGGCACGGGCTGCCAGCGGTCGTCCGAGTGCGTGTCCGCGATCATCAACGGCTGGCCGTCGTCCAGGACGGTGCGGATATGCTCCAGGCCGAGCAGCTGGAGCGAGTCCAGATACTGGGCCTCACCGCGAAAACCGCGCTGCGCGGCCAAGTACAGCACATCGCCGTTCAGCAGCATCACGGACGCGCTCTGGTACTTCACCAGCCGGGCCAACTGCTCCAAGATCAGCCCCAGCAGCTGGGCGCGATCCAGGGTGGTGTTGAGGAGCGCCGCCACTTCGCGCAGCGTTTCGGCCTGCCCGCGCGCCGCGCGTTCCGCGTCAAACAGCCGCGCCTTTTCCATGGCCGTGGCCAGCTGGCCCGCCACGGTCGCCAACAGGCGTTCGTCGTCCTCGTTGAAGGCCGCCCACTGGTCGCTCTCGGCCTCGATCACGCCGATCACGCGCTCGCCCGCCTTGAGCGGCACCGCCAGCTGCGAACGCATACCGCGATGCAGGGGATCCCGCAGCCGTTCGGCCGCCCCCGGCGGCGGGAGACGCCCCGAGCGCCCGGAGGTGGCCACGCGGCCCACCAGGCCCTCGCCCACCACCACCGGCGCGATGTTGGCGCCGCGGAAGGAGGCGTGCGGCTGGAGCACCAGCCCGGTCTGATCCAGCAGCAGCACGCCATAGTGGCGGGCGTTGAAGAGCTGCCCGATCATCACCGTCACGCGCTCCAGCAAGGCGTCCAGGCCGACGCTCTCGGTGCCGGCCAGCGCCACCGCCTGCAGAAACGTGAGTTCTTCCACCTGCTTGCGCGTGGCCGCGAAGAGGCGCGCGTTCTCGATGGCGGCGGCCGCCTGCTCGCCGAGCAGTTTCAGGATGCGCAGTTCGCCGTCGGCGAAGCGCCGCGGGGCCGGGTAGGAGGCGTTCATCACGCCCACCACCCGCTCCCCGATCTTGAGCGGCAGGCCGAAGATGGCGCCGCGCCAGGTGAGCGGCGCTTCCCGGAAAAGCGGATGGCTGGCTATGTCCGCGACGACAATGGGCTCGCCCAGGCGCGCCACCGTGTGGGTCAGCCCGTGCGGGCGCGGCTCCGTGGCCGCAGTCGGCCGGCCGTCGGCGCGCAGACCGGCGCCCAGGATCAGGCGGCTGTTCTCGTAAAAGTAAATCACGGCGTCCTGCGAGCCTGGCAACAGGGCCAGCGCGCTCTGCAGGATGGCGTTCAGCACCGCGCGCACGTCCAGGCTGGAGGTCAGACTCAGGCTGGCGGTGCGCACCGCGTCCAGCTCGGCCGCCTGCTGCTTGGCCGCCCGGAAGAGCCGGACGTTCTCCAGGGCCAACGCCGCGTACCCGGCGAAGGCGCCCAGGCGCTGGGCGTGCTCGGCCCGGTAGGCGCCGGGCTGGGCACTTTCGGCCGACAAGAAGGCCACGCAGCGGCCTTGGGCGAAGACCGGCGCACCGACCCAGGCGCGCAGCAGCGGCGTCGCTACGGTGTGGATCCAGGTGCGGTCGGCCTGCACATCGGGGACAAAGTGCGGGCGCCCGGTTTCCACCATCTGCCGCAGGTTGGCCGTGTCGGTGACGGAGAACTGCAGGCGCGGGATGGCGGCCTCGACTTCCGGGCCGAAGCGGTCGTAGCCGCGCGCGCCCACCACCGTAGTCAGGCCTTCCGGCGTGACGTGCAGCACGCTGGCCGCGTCGTACGGGATCACCCGGGCGATGTGGCCGAGCAGCCGGTTCAGCACCTCATCCAGGTCGGCCTCCAGCGTCAGGTCCAGGCCGACATCGCGCAAGGCCTCGGCTAGTTCTCGCTGCTGGCGTTCGTCCGCGAGCAGGCGCTGCTTCTCGATGGCCACCGCCAGCTGGTCCGCCACCGTCGTCAGCAGCCGTTCGTCGGCCGCCGAGAAAGCGTCTTCAACCGAGCTTTCGGCGTTGATCACGCCGACGACGCGCTCGCCGACCTTGAGCGGCACGCACAGCTCGGAGCGCGTGGCGGCGGTGAGGCTCAGATAGAGCGGATCCAGCTGGACATCCGGCGCGCGGCGCGGCTGGCCGGTGGCGGCCACATACCCGACAATGCCCTGGCCGAGCGGCACCGCGATGGCGTCGGCCGGGTGGGAGGTCTGCAGGCGGAGCGCACCGGCCGCCTCGTCGATCAGCATCACGCCCAGCCCCTCCGTCCCCAGGACCGAGTTGATGATGCCCATGACTTGCGTGGTCAACTCCGCCAGGCTGCCGGCGGTGGTGGTGGCGGCCGCCACAGCGTTCAGCACGGCCAGCTCCTGGAGCTGGCGGCGGGAGGCCTCGTAGAGCTCCAGGCGTTGGAGCGCGGTCGCCAGCTGTTCACCGAGCACGTCGGTCACGGCCTGGCCCAGGCGGCTGATCGGCTGGCCGGTCGCCGGATTGTCGAGCGTCAACAGGCCGATCAGGCGATCGGCGGCGCGGATGGGCACCAGCAGCACGGCGCCGGCCGGCTGCAGCTGCTGCAGCCAGAGGGCCGGCAGGCTGTCGATCAACTCGGTCAGCGGGAGCAGCAGCGGCCGGTCGGCCTGGCGCACCTGGGCCACCCAGGCGATCTGGTCGAGCGGGAACGGGGTCGCCTGCGCGAAGAACGCGCGGTCCTCGGCCCGCGAGCAGGCCGCCGGCCGCAAGCCGCTGGTCTGAGGATCTCCCAGAAAGAGACAGCAGCGCTCGCAGCCGGTCCAGCCGGGCAGCGCCGCCACCAGGCGCTCGGCCAGCTCCGCGATGGTGCTGGCGGCCTGGGCCATGCGCGCGATCTCCAGCAGCACGTGGCGCACCTCGGCATCGCGCTTCTGGGCCTCAAACAGCTGGGCGTTGACGATCGCGGTGGCGGCCTGGTCGGCGAAAGTGTTGAGCAGGTCCAGGTCGCCGCTCGAGAAGACCACGTCGCGGGTGCGGCTGTCGACGTACAGGACGCCCAGCAGGCGACCGCGCGCCCGCAGCGGCACGGCCATGATCGAGCGCAGCAGGTAATTGACGATCGAGGTCTTGTCGACGAAGCGCGGGTCTTTCTGCGCGTTCAGCGTCACCACGGGATCGCCGGTGTGGATCACCTCGGTCACCACGGTCCGGCTGACCTCAAAGGCGCTCTCGTCGATGGTCTCGTGTTCGGCGGTGCGGGCGGCGCGGAAATCCAGCGCGCCGGTGTCGGGATCGCAGAGCATCAGGAAACCGCGCTCCGCGCCGGTCAGGCGGATGGCGGCGTCGATGACGATCAGCAGGGCTTCGCCCAGGTCAAGCGAAGAGGTCAGCGCGCGCGAGACCTCGTACAGGGCCTCCAGGCGCGCATGGTTGGGGGTAAGACTGGCAGCCACAGTCGATGGACTCTTGATCCGGCTCCCATGAAGCAGGCCAGTATTGTAGCGCAGACAGCCCGCGCCCTTGGCCGGCCCGCGTTGGCGCCGGTTTGAGCGCGGCGTCCCGGCGCGGGGGCGCCGTTCACTTCAGGGGCATCTCGGCGCGGGGCGCGCTCTTGTCAAGATCATGACTCGCATTATAATGAGCCCGCGACTCCTAATTGCGGGTGTAGTTCAGTGGTAGAACGCTTGCTTCCCAAGCAAGATATCG
>CALFZO010000055.1 GCA_937952305.1 uncultured Anaerolineales bacterium
ATGTCTTGAGCCTTTTTCGACCTATGTGTGTTCACGATGTCTTGAGCCCTGACAACAAGGCGATATGGTTTCCAGTGGATTATGGCCTCAAGTTAATGGCATTTTCGGGGCGCGAAGGCAAGTGGTTCAACTTGGAGAATCGCGTTGAATACTATGCTGTGCAGGAGATCATCCTTGAGCCTAAGGGGGCGATGTTTTCCGAAGATACGATCCTTGTCGACCCCGTCATACCTAATGAGCTAGCGGGCGACATTTCTTCTGTGCGGGTTAGTGTGAGCGGCAAGGTGTACGAGCAAGGCATATCAACAGATCAGGATGCTAGTGCATATATTGACATACCAGCATCTGTCACGGGCCAGCATTAGCGGTGATAGCCACTGGCGAATCTGATAACGCACTGCAGGCCGGCAGCCCGGTGATCAACACGGGCACCAACACCGGCTGCCCGGTGCAGGACCAGCGCGGGTACAACCGGGACGCGAGTTGTGACAAGGGGGCGTTTGAGTACGGGGCCGGCGCGGCGCTGGTTGCCATGCGTGTAAGCGAAGCGACGATTACAGCTACCGGCAACAGCCTGTACTTCGTCCACACCGACCACCTGGGCAGCACCAGCGCCGTGACGAGCATCACGGGCACGGTGGTGGCGCGGCAATACTACCTGCCGTTTGGTGGGATGCGCGCTATCTCAGGCACCGTGCCCACCGACAAGGGCTTCACCGGGCAGTAAGGACAGTGCTGTGAGCAGCCGGAACACACTTTCCGCCAGTTTCTCAACGCCACAACAAGAGCGCAAGCCATCGTCTCACGCAAAAACGTGAAAACCTGTTAGAATAGCTGTCGAGGCGCCTATGACGACCCATCGAAACGTAACCGTATCGCTCCCGGTGAAGGTATTACGGCAGATCAAGCGCATTGCGGCCCGCAAACAGACGAGCGTCTCGCGGCTGTTGACACAAGCCTTGGAAGAGATGGCCGCGCGAGATGATGGCTTCGCGCGGGCTCGCGCCCGACATCTCGCCTGGCTGGAAAACGCGCCAGATCTGGGGACCCGTGGCCACAGTGCCTGGACGCGTGAGGCCCTGCATGAGCGCTGAGGCCGGTCGGCAGTTCGTAGACACCAACGTCTTGGTCTATGCGCACGACACATCGGCCGGCGACAAGCACGCGCGCGCGAAACAACTCCTGGCTGAGCTCTGGACCAACGGGAATGGCTGTTTGAGCGTTCAAGTGCTCCAGGAATTCTATGTCACGATCACTCGCAAAGTGAGCCGGCCCCTCGATCCAGAGGCGGCCCGTCAACGGGTTGAAGATCTGGGTTACTGGTTGGTGCATTCCCCCACCGCTGAGGATGTGGTGGAGGCGATCCGCCTACATCAAAGCTCGCGCCTGGCTTTCTGGGATGCCATGATTGTGACAAGCGCCAGCAAATTGGGCTGTCGCGTTGCCTGGTCAGAGGATTTGAACCCGAGTCAGAAATTGGCCGGGGTCCAAATCCTGAACCCGTTCACTTAGCGCAGTCAAGTTCGGGTGGATTGCTCTCGGTCAAAGCTCGTCGGTTGGTCGCAGGATCCGTATGTCACTTGCCGGCTGGATGCCCGTCGGGTCCGCTAGTGAAACAAGAAGATCGTAGTCATTCGGCTTCGGCCGGATGGCTACGATCTTCTTGTTTGTGGCGACTTTCCCCTCCTCTTCAGAGCACACGCGCTCACTGTCACTGGGCGCGCTCAGCGCCCGTGCTCTTTGTCACTAGCCGGCCGTTCACACCCGGTGTATATCGGACGAGGCCGGCGACTTGCTCACAGTTGGGGAGGCGTGCGAAATGTCTGAAACCATGCGCATGTGGGTCGAAATCTCGTTCAACGTCACGTACCTGATCGTCGTCTGGGGCCTGGTGGCGACAATGGCCCGGCAGCGCGCCCGGGTGGCCCCGACCGACCAGGCGCTGGCCGGCCGCTTCCTGTGGGCGTTCGCGCTGCTGGCCCTGGGCGACACCGGCCACGTCGGCTTCCGTGTGCTGGCCTACAGCCTGGGCAGCCTGGAGGCGGCCCCGATCCTGCTGGGCGTGCCCGTCAGCCTGGTAGGCCTGGGAGCACTGGCGACGGCCATCACCGTGACCGTCTTCTACGTGCTGGCCCTGGACGCCTGGCGCCTGCGCACCGGTAAGCCGCTGGGCTGGTTCGGTTACCTGCTGCTGGCCGCCGCGGTGGTCCGGCTGGTGCTGATGGCCCTGCCGCAAAACGAGTGGAGCCGGGTCGTCCCGCCGCAGCCGTGGTCCACCGTGCGCAACCTCCCACTGGTGCTGCAGGGCCTCGGCCTGGCTTACCTGATCCTGCGCGACGCGCGCGCTCAGGGCGACCGCACCTTCACCTGGATCGGCGTGAGCATCCTGGTCTCTTACGCCTGCTACCTGCCCGTCATCCTGTTCGTCCAACAGCTGCCGATAATCGGCATGCTCATGATCCCCAAGACCCTGGCCTACGTCGCCATCGCTTTCCTCGCCTACTTCGACCTGTATCACCGCCCCGCAGCCAGGCTGGCGTCCGCAGCCGACTGACACTTTTGGGAGAGCCCTGTCTCCCAATCGATCAACCAAATACAACTAACGTGGCCTGATTTGACCGAAGCCGCGATTCACAGGACAATTGCGGCAGTCCAGATTCGCGTTGCGATCACAAAACCCATTTACCGAGTCAGCCCTGGCCGGCCCGGCGCCAGCTCACGGCCTCCCGCGGCCCTGGCGATCATCGAGAGGGCGGACAGGCACGCCCCCAACCGGCCAGAACCGTTTGAAAGGCGCGATCCACGATGGAGACTCCCGCCGTCTATCTGCCCGAAGACCGCCGTCAGGCGTATGCGCGCGGCCAGGAACTCCCGGAACGCGCCGACGGATCGGCGCTGTTCGCCGATATCTCCGGCTTCACACCCCTCACCGAAATGCTGGCGCGCGCGCTCGGTCCGCGGCGCGGCGCCGAAGAACTGACGCGCTACCTCAACGGCGTCTATGACACGCTCATCGCCGAGCTGCACCGCTACGGCGGCAGTGTGATCAGCTTCAGCGGCGACGCCATCACGTGCTGGTTCAACGGCGATGACGGCCGGCGCGCCACCGCGACGGCCCTGGCGATGCAGCGCGCCATAGCTCGCTACGCCGCCCTGCCAGTGGCCGGCGGCGGAACGGTGGCCCTGGCGATGAAGGCGGCGGTAGCCACCGGGCCGGTGCGGCGGTTTGTGGTGGGCGACCCCGGCTACACGCTGCTGGATGCCGCCGCCGGCGCCACGCTGGAGCGGCTGGCTACGGCCGAGCACCACGCCGGCAAAGGCGAGGTCGTCCTGGATGCGGGCACAGCCCGGGCGCTGCAAGAACATCTGCACATCGTCGAGTGGCGCCGGGACGAGGAATTCGGTTACCGCTTCGCCGTGGTCGAGGCCCTGACCTTGTCCGTGCCTGAGAGCCCGTGGCCGCCCCTGGCGCCGGACGCCCTCTCGGAGGCCCAGGTGCGGCCCTGGCTGCTGCCGGCCGTCTACCAGCGCCTGCACACCGGCAGCGGCGAATTTCTGGCCGAGCTCCGCCCGGCCGTGGCCCTGTTCCTGCGCTTTGGCGGCATCGACTACGACCGCGACGAGGCCGCCCCCGCCAAACTAGACAGCTTCATCCAGCGCGTCGAGCAGAGCCTGTCCCGTTACAGCGGCAGCCTGCTGCAACTGACGATCGGCGACAAGGGCAGCTACCTGTACGCGGCCTTCGGCGCCCCGGTCGCGCACGAAGATGACGTGGAGCGGGCGGCGGCCGCCGCGCTGGAGCTGCGCGAGACCGCGGGCGCCTTGCCTTACCTGGGCGCCTTGCAGATCGGCCTGGCCTACGGCCGAATGCGCGTGGGCGCTTACGGCAGCACGGTGCGCCGGACCTACGGCGTGCTGGGCGACGCCGTCAACCTGGCCGCCCGCCTGATGCAAGCCGCCGGCCCCGGCCAGATCCTGGTCAGCGACGAGATCCGCACGCGCGGCGGCGCCGACTTCGTCTGGGAGCCGCTGGCCCCGATCCAGGTCAAGGGCAAGAGCGAACTGGTCGCCATCGCCCGGCTGGTGCGGGCTGCCACCCGCCGGGCCGGGTCGTCGCTGGAGGTCCTGTTCCCGTCGGCGCCGATCGGCCGGCAGGCCCTGCAGCAGACCTTTCAGAATTGCCTGGCGTCTTTATCCGCCGGCCAGGGCCAGGTGGTGCGCCTGCTGGGCGAGGCCGGCATGGGTAAGAGCCACCTGGCCGCGCACTTCTGCCGGCTGGCGCTGGCCCAGGGCGTGCGGCTGGCTCTCGGCCAAAGCCAGAGCCTGACCCAGAATACCGCCTACCTGCCCTGGCGCCAGGTCTTCCAATCGCTGCTGCAGTTGGACGAGGCCAGCGGCGAGGACGCGCTGGCCCAGCTCACCGAGCGGGTCACGAGCCAGAACCCGGACTGGGCGCTGCGCCTGCCCCTGCTGGGCGACCTGCTCAGCCTGCCGATCCCGGATAACCCGACGACGCGGGCCATGGACGGCGACCTGCGCCAGAAGTCACTGTTCTCACTGCTGGTGGAGATGGTCCAGAGCTGGGCCGCGCAGCAGCCGCTGATCCTGCTGATCGATAACGCCCAATGGCTGGACGAGGCCTCGCTGGCGTTGACCCAGACCTTGGCGCAGCAGGCCGCGGCCACGGCGCCGGTGATGGTGTTCCTGGCCCACCGCCCGCCGCTGCTGGGCAGCCCGCCGCTGCTGCGGCAGCTGGCCGAACTGCCCGGCTATACCGAACTGCGCCTGCCGGAGATGACGGCCGAAGACGTGGCCGCCCAGATCCAGCGCCAGTTGGACGGCACGCCGACGCCACTGCTGCGCGAGGTGGTCAAGGTCATGGCGCGCGGCAACCCGTTCTTCGTCCGCGAGCTGGTCGAGGCCATGCGCCAAGGTGATCAATTGACGCAGGCCGAGGCCGGGGTCTGGGATGTTTCCGAGACGCTCCTGGCGGCCTTGCGCCGGGTCGACTACGTGACCCAGGTGGAGGGCCAGTGGCAGCTGAAGCCTCAGGCCGACCTTTCCAGCGTCTCGCTGGGCGTGCCGGACTCCATCCACAAGCTGATCCTCTCCCGCCTGGACCGGCTGCCCGAGTCGCACAAGCTGACGCTTAAGGTCAGCAGCGTCCTGGGCCACTACATCGACCTGCTGCTGGTGGCCCAGGTGCACCCGGAGACCAAGGCGGTGGCCGAAATCGAGGCCGAGGCCGAGTACATGGAAGTGGAGGAAGTCATCCGCGAGGACACGCCGACCCGCAAACTGTACGCGTTCCGGCACCACACCACCCAGGAAGTGGCCTACGACACGCTGCTCTTCACCCAGCGCCAGCAACTGCACCGCGCCGTGGCCACGGCGCTGACCGAACTGGAGCCGGACGCCTATCCCCAGATCGCCCACCACGCCTACCTGGGCGAGCTGTGGCCGCTGGCGCTGCGCTACAACCTGCTGGCCGGCGAACGCGCCAAGCAGCTGTACGCCAACCAGCAGAGCATCGACTTCTTCCAGAAAGCCCTGCGCAGCGCCCAGGCGCTGCCGGAGGCCGAGACGGCCGAGCCGCGCAAACGCATCCACCTCGCCCTGGGCGAGCTGCTGGTGATGACGGACCGGCACGAGGCGGCCCGCGAGCACCTGGCGGCGGCCGTGGCGCTGGCTCAGGCCCAGGGCGATTGGGAGGCCGAGGCGCTGGCCTGCCGCTGGTATGGCCGCTCTCAGGAACTGCGCGGCGAGTACGCGGCCGCGCTGGAATGGCTGGACAAGGGTTTCGCCGTGCTCAAAGACACCGCCTCGGTGGAAGCCGCCGAGCTGTCGCTGAACGCGGCCCTGGTGAACATCCGCCAGGGCAACTACGACCAGGCCCTGGCCCTGTGCGAGCGCAGCCTGGCCGTGGCCGAGGCCCGCGACGACGGCGCCGTGCGCGCGCGCACCTACAACACCCTGGGCGTGGTCGACCGGCGGCGCGGCAACAGCCGGGCCGCCATCGAGCGCTTCACCCAATCGCTGGGCGAGTACGAGCGGCTGCAGAACGTCTACGGCCAGGCGACTTCGCACAACCTGATTGCCAACGGCGTCTTCATGCAGGACGAATGGTCGCGCGCCGACGCGCACTACCGCCGCTCGCTCGACCTGTTCATTCAGATCGGCAGCGGCTATAACCAGGTGCTCGTCAACAACAACCTGGGCGGCATCGCCCTCAAGCAGGGCCGGCTGGACGCCGCCCTCGGCTACTACCAGGGCGCGGCGCGTCTGCTGGAACAGATCGGCGGCTCACGCTGGGTGCTGGGCGCGCTGCACATGAACACGGGCCACGTCTATCTGGAGCGCGGCGACCTGGAGGCCGCCGCCGACTATCTGCAGCGGGCGGCCGACGATTTTGAGCGCGCCCAGGTGCGCGACCTGCTGCCCGAGCTGTACGGTCTGTTCGCCGAAGCGGCCCTGCGGCGCGGCGAGCTGGCGCCCGCCGCCGACCACGGGCAGCGCGCGTTGGCGCTGGCGCGCAGCCTGCGCATGCCGCGCGAGGAGGGGCACACGCTGGCTGTCCTCGGTGAGATCGCCGCCGCCCAGGGCCAGGCCGCCGAGGCCGAGCAGCACTTTGCCGACAGCCGCCGCCTCCTGGAGGCGGCCGGCGACGAGTATGAGGCGGCCCGCACCGACCTGGCCGCGGCGCGTTTCTACACCGCGCGCTCGCTGCCGGCGCTCGCCGGCGCCGCCCTGGACCGCTGCACGCCCGTCTTTACGCGGCTGGGCGCGCGCGCCGACCTGGAGGCGGCCGAGGCTTTGCGCGCTCAGTTAGGCGCCTGAACACCGCCTCACGCCCGCAACGAAAACAGGCGGACCCGTCCGGGTCCGCCTGTTCTTTTGGGGTTGGCTCAGGGCGCGGCGGCTAGGTCCCGTCGCGGGTGTCGCCCTGGCCGGGCGTGTAGTCCGTGTTGGTGTCGGTCCCCGGCCCGCCGCTGAAGAAGTCGGCGCCGGCGTTGCCGGTGAGGCGGTCATTGCCGCCCTCACCCTTCAGGCTGTCGTTGCCCTGGCCGCCGGTGAGGGTGTCATTGCCGTCGCCGCCCTCCAGGACGTCGTTGTCGAAACCGCCGTCCAGGGTGTCCCGGCCCAGACCGCCCTTGAGGCTGTCGTTGCCCAGGTTGCCCTGGAGCGCATCGTCGCCATCGCCGCCCTCCAGCAGGTCCGCGCCGTTGTTGCCCTCCAGCGTGTCGTTGCCGTTCTCGCCGTAGAGCTTGTCGTTGCCGTCCAGGCCCGTCAACTTGTCGTTGCCGTTGCCGCCGTAGACCTTGTCATCGCCCAGGCCGCCGATGAGAGTGTCGTGGTCGTTGCCGCCGTAGAGCGTGTCGTTGCCGTCATAGCCGCAGATCATGTCGTTGCCGCCCAGGCCGTTGATGGTGTCGTTGCCGCCCAGGCCCACGATGACGTCCGCGCCGGCCGTGCCGGTGATGATGTCATCGCCCGGCGTGCCGAAGATCGTGGCGTAGTTGAAGCCGTTGCAGGTGGGCTTGGCGTTCCAGGTGTAGCTGGCCGGGGTCGCGTCGACGTTGCCGGCGCCGTCCTTGGCGCGCACCTGGAAGGTGTGGCTCCCGTAGCCCACGTTGGGGTACGTCTGCGGGCTGGCGCAGGGCGACCAGGCGCCGCCGTCCAAGCGGCACTCAAAGGCCAGGCCGCCCGGCGGGGTCAGGTTATCCGAGCCCGTGAACGTGAACGTCGCCGTCACGGTGTCCGTCAACGGATCCGGCCCGCTCAGGATAACGGTCTGCGGCGGGAGCGTGTCGATCGTCCAGGCGTACCCGGCCGGGGTCGGGTCGACATCGCCAGCGCCGTCCCTGGCGCGCACCGCGAAGGTGTGGCCGCCGTTCGCCAGGCCGGTATAGGTCCGGGGGCTGCTGCATGCGCTGAATGCGCCGCCGTCCAGCGCACATTCAAACGTCAGGCTGCCGGCCGGGGTCTCCGCGTCGCTGCCGCTGAACATGAACGTGGCGGTGCTGCTGTTGCTCAGCGCGGCCGGCCCGCTGTCGATGGTCGTGTCCGGCACGGTGTTGAGATCGCAGGCATCGCCCCGGCCGTCGCCATCCGTGTCGGTCTGATCCGGGTTCGGGACCAGCGAGCAGTTGTCCGTCGTGTCGTCCACGCCGTCGCCGTCAAAGTCGGACCAGCGCGCCGGGTCTAGCGGGAAGGCGTCGCCGCTGTCCGGCACGCCGTCGCCGTCGTCGTCCAGGTCGCAGACGTCGCCCAGGCCGTCGTTGTCGAAGTCGGCCTGATCGGCGTTGGCGGCCAGCACGCAGTTGTCGGTCGCGTCCAGGACGCCGTCGTTGTCGGCGTCGAGGTCGGCAATGTCGCCGGTGCCGTCGCCGTCGCCGTCCGACCATTCCGCCGGGTTCTGCGGGAAGGCGTCGTAGACGTCGGCCACGGGGTCGTTGTCGTCGTTCGGGTCGCAGGCGTCGCCCAGGCCATCGCCGTCGGCGTCAGCCTGGTTTGAGTTGGCGATCAGCAGACAGTTGTCGGCGGTGTCGGCCACGCCGTCGCCGTCCTGATCGGTGGCGCTGGACAGCAGGCGGAAGGGCTGGCCGTGGTCCAGCACCAGCGCCACGTTGCCGGCCTCGTCCACGGCCTGGACGAAGTATTCGACCGTGCCCGCCAGGGCCGGCGCGCTGCCGCGGGCGTGGCCGTCGGCGGCCGAGTAGGTCAGATCCAGGCTGGACCAGGCGCTGACGGCGGTGCTGCGGTACAGCACCAGGACGCGATGGAGGCCGCCCGGCGAGCCGTCCGCCAGTTGGTCATCCACCTGCACGTCGAAGTCGAGGGTGGTCAGCCCGGCCGTCGCGGCCACATCCCAGATGTTGGGGGCCAGGAAGTCGGTCTCGTCGAACGGCGCCGTGTACACGATCAGGTCCAACGCGTCGTAGCGCCGCAGGAGGCCGACCGTGGGCGTGACGGTGCTGGTGGCCTGGAACTGGGCCGGGACGATCACCAGGCGCTGTTGCTGCCGGCCGCCGACCGTCAGGAAGCGGTTGAGGCTGGCCAGCGCGGTCGGATAGAGCTGCTGGTGCGGGAACAGGCCCTCGCCCGGCAGGCTCACCGCCTGGCTGATGATGTTGGTGATGACGGGATCGTAGTTGGGCGTATCCGTGAAGGCGCCGCCCGTCATCAGCACGCCGTGAGCCACGTTCGTGACCGAGCTGAAGTTGCGCGTGGTCAGCGGCAGCACCGGGCGCGCGCCGGTCAGGAGCAGGCCCGCGTTCGGGTCGCCGGTGAGGGTCTCATAGTTGCCCGGCCGCAACGGATCGTCGGAGACCGGCGCCGGATCAGTGTAGGTGAAGGTCAGCGACTGTTCCCAGGCGTCCGCGCCGGCCGGGCCGATGGCCACCGGCGGGTTGCCGCTGGTGAAGACGCTGTCACCGCCAGGGGCGGCGTCGGTCTGCACCGGCATAGCGACCTTGAGCATGGGCAGGCCGTAGAGCGTCATCTCGGCCAGCACCTTCTCGTCATAGTTGGTCAGGCCGGCCACACCCAGGCTGTTGAAGTAGCGCTGCTTGGCGCGCAGGAGCGCGGAGCCGGTGGTGGCCAGCGTGCTGGTCTGGTTCGGGACCGGGTTGTAACCGAGCTCCTGGGTGAAGTTCACGAGCAGGCGTTCGGAGTAAGCCAGCAGATCGCCGTCGCCGTAGCCGAAGCCGGTGTTGCCCAGGTAGGTGGCGCCATGGCGGGCAAAGACCTGGGCGTAGTCGGCGCCGGTGAAGGTCAGGCTGGTGGCGCCGTCCGGCATGTTCAAGCCGGAGTGACAGCCCACCGACAGGATCAACTTCCCGTCGAAGTTGGCCGTCTGGTCGAACTCGGTGGCCAGCACGTCGTTCGGGTCGTTCGGAAAGAAGCGGAAGTGGTCGAAGTGCGAGTTGAGCGAGATCAGGTCATACGCTTCGGCGTTGAAGGCCGTGGCGCGGAAGTCGTCGGCCGTCCAGGCGTTGTTGATCAGCGTGTCCACCTGGCCCTGGCCGAGGCCCTGCGCGTCCAGGGTCGACACGATCGTCTGGGCCTGGTCGATCAGGAATTCGTAGCCGGTGACCAGCGCGGTCTGCGGCGCCAGGACCGGCGCGTTGCGGAAGGTATCGATCAGCGTAGCAATCTCGCTCGGGCTCTCCACCAGCCGGCCGAGGCCGTACTGCGGCAGGTAGAGCTCGCGGCCGTCCACGCCGAAGGGCAGGCTGGCGGCGTAGTAATCATCGCTCAGGAAGTAACGCAACTCACCGGCGGCCTTCAGGGCCGGGTTGTCGTAGTATGGGTAGCGGCGCTCGTTGGCCGCCAGGGTAGTGTCCTGGATGCGGCGATGCGGGATGATCTCGTCGCCGCCGACGAGGACGATGTACTTCAGATCCGGGTAAGCCGGGATCAGGCTGTAGAGCAACGACTTGATCGTCCGCGCCACGTAGTTGGCGGCCTGCGGGTTGCCGAGGTCGGCGTCCCAGGCCGCGTAGGCGTCCACGATCTCGGGGTAAGCGCCCAGGTTGATCACGTCGCCGTTGACATTCGGGTCGGCCGCCAGCAGGTTCAGCTTGTTCACCAGATCGGCCGACGCCACCGTGTCCGTGCCGGTGTAGACCTGGTTTAGGCGGACTTCGTTGAACAGGATCAGCGTCTGCCGGCCCGGCGCCTCCGCCGGTGTGGTGAAGGTGACGACGTCGGCGACCACGATCGGCAGCGGCGTGACGGGCGTCAGGATCTCGGTCTGCAGCGTGAAGGGCTGGCCCACCGCGTCCGCGCCGTGCGCGACCACGGCCAGGAACCACGGCCCGGCCAGCTCATGCACCTTGCGGCGCACGATCTCCTCGGTCACCGGCAGGGCGCGCGCGGACACCGCCGAGAGCGTCTGCAGATTGCCAAGGTCGCCGGTGTTGTCCAGTTGGGCCGTGTTGTCCAGCTGCGCCGTGTTGTCCAGTTGGGCGGTGTTGTCCAACTGCGCGGTGTTGTCCAGTTGGGCGGTGTTGTCCAGTTGGGCCAGGTCATAGACCCGGGCGGTGTTGTCCAACTGGGCGGTGTTATCGAGCTGGGCCGTGTTATCAAGCTGGGCGGTGTTGTCCAACTGGGCGATCGGCACGATGTCGCCGACATCGCGGAGCTGGCCGTATTCCTGGTCGATCTCCGGCGCGAACAGGTACAGGTCATAGTCGGCCGCGCTGCTCAGCGTCGCGCTGATGAGCGAGCCGGGCACCGTCACTTCCAGCCGGTACCAGTTGATGTCACTGGGCGCCTGGGCGTCGCTGGCGACCGTGCCGCCGTCGGCGATGGGCTGGCTGGTCTGGCGGGTGTTGTTGCCGGCCTCCAGCGCGCCGATGTCGCAGGGCGCAGGCCGCGCCGCGCCGCGCTGGTCGTCAGCCAGGCACGTCAGGGGGTTGCCCGCGTCGATGGCCGGCGAGTCGCCCAGCAGGGCGTGGGTGAACGTCTCGCCGCCGTTGTCGCGCAGGGCGCCCAGGCGCGGGTCGCTGACCGCCGCCAGCGGGCCGCAGTCGGCGCCCGGGAATTGCAGGTTGGCGCCGCCGGCCGTCAGCGGGCGGAAGCAGTTCGGCGCGAGGCCGGCGGTGTTGTTGGCGATGATCGTGTTCTGGGCCGCCACCGTCGTGGCCAGGTCCCAGAGGAAGAGGCCGCCGCCCTCGTCCGCGGTGTTGCCGGCCACCGTCACGTTCGTCAGCGTGGCCGCGCCGGTCGTGAGCAGACCGCCGCCGATGCCGGGGCTGCCGTTGGTCCGGTTGCCGGAGATCGTGCTGTTCTCGACGGTGAGCGAGGCGCCTGCGTCGTAGATGCCGCCGCCGTCGTCGCCGGCCGCGTTGTTGATGATGGCGCTGTGCCGGACGATGGCCGTGCCGAGGTTGCTCAGGCCGCCGCCCTGCGAGCCGGCGGTGTTGAGCGTGCCGGCGAAGTTGTCGGTGAGCACCACCCGCTCGAGCAGGAGCGTGCCCTCGTTGAGCACGCCGCCGCCGGTGGTCCCGGCGACGAGGCTGTTGCCGTTTTTCACCGTCACGTCGGTCAGGGTCAGGTCGCCGCCGGCCGTGACGTGCAGCCCGCGGTCCAGCCCGGCCGCGTCGAGGATGGTGCCGGCCGCGCCGGCGCCGTTCAGGGTCAACGGCCCGGTCACGTCCAGGTCGCCGGTGAGGGCGGCGTCTTCGCCGGTGCCGGCGAGGGCCAGCGTGTAAGTGCCGGCCGGCAGGTTGAGCGTGTTGGGGCCGGCCTGGGCGTTGGCGGCGCGGATCGCCTCGCGCAGGGTGCAGTGCGTCAGGCCGCAGACGCCGTCGTTGACATCGGCCTCCACGTTCACGGTGAAGGCCGGGCCCAGCTGAGGCGACTCGCCGCCGCCGAGCGGCGCCTCCATCACCTGATAGCGCGAGAGGCTGCCGGTCGTGATCCCGTCCGCGTTGAAGCCGGCACCGGTGTTGGTGGCGTCGGTGGCCGCGCTGCCGTCGAAGCTGTAGGCCGTGGCGCCGGCCGTGACGGGCTGATAGTCCACGAACGTGCCGGCGTTGTTGACCACGTACTCGGTGAGGAGCGGCCAGGTCAGGACGTTCTCGCAGTCGATGGTGTCCGACGTGCCGTGGACGATAGTGCCGTTCAGCACGCCGCCGGGGCAGGTGTCGGCGTAGACCAGGTTGTAGCCCGGGCCGCTGTTGCTGCTCGCCAGCGCCACCGTGCCCACAGCCGGGACGCCGGCGTCGATGAGCTCCACGGTGCCGTACCACTGCTGCTCGATGTCTTGGCCGCTGGAGTTGTCGCCGATGACGTTGTCGGCCGCCAGGGTCGCGGCGTTGGCCGCGGTCGTGTCCCGCATCAGAATGCCCATGCAGGAAGCCGCAGCCGTGCAGTTGCCGTCGATCAGGTTGGCCTCACCCGCGTCGGCGCCGCCGAGGACCGGCTGCGCCAGCACGTCGTCGCCGGTCGCTGCCGGGCTCGGGCTGCCGTACAAGGGCTCCACCCAAATGCCGGTGACGCCGTTGGCCGTGATGGTATTGCCCTGCACGGTGGCCGAAGAGCCGAGCAGGCTCAGGCCGTTGCTGCCGTTGAAGCCGATGACATTGCCCTGGCCGACGCCGGGGCCGCCGATGGTTTGGCCGCCGGCCACGCTGACGCGGACGCCATCCAGGCCGTTGCCCAGGTCCAGCGTGCCGCCCAGGTCCGTGCCGATGAAGTTGCCCTGGAGGACGTTGCCCACGGAGACGTTGGCGATGGCCAGGCCGTGCTGGGCGTTGCCGCCGATCACGTTGTCCACGATGGTCTGGCCGCCATCGTCACTGAACAGATCCAGGCCGGAGCCGCCGTTGGGAATGAGGGTGGTGCCGTCCAGGCCGACGCCGATGAAGTTGTTCTGGACGGTGTTGCCGGTGGTGCCGGCGTTCTGGAACGCCACGCCGGCGTTGAGGTTGCCGGAGATGAGGTTGCGATCCGCGACCGCCGGGCCGCCCACCTGGATGCCGGTGCCGCCGCCCAGGTTTAGGCCGTTGAAGCCGTTCGGAAGCGCGGCCAGGCCGCTCGCGGTGGTGCCGATGGCGTTGCCGCGGATGAGGTTGTTGTCCGGGTTGTTGCCGTTGGCGCTGTCCAGAACGACGCCGTCGAAGGTGTTGCCGGAGATGACGTTGCCGATCACCTGATTGGACGGGGCGTTCAGGTAAACACCGTTCTGGTTGGGGTCGGCCGTCACGCCGTCGGCGGCCAGGCCGATGTAATTGCCCTGGACCACGTTGCCGGTGGCGGCCGCCCCGGAGATGATCACGCCGTCCGCGCCATTACCGGAGATCACGTTCCGGGCGCCGGCCGCGGCGCCGCCCACCGTCTGGAGGCTGGGGGCGCCGAGGAGCGCCACGCCATAGCGGGCATTGTCGGCGATCAGGTTGCCCTGGAGGACATTGCCCGAGCCGGAGTAGATCACGACGCCATCGGGCGCGTTGTTGGCGATCAGGTTGCCGTCGCCCACGCCCGTGCCGCCGATGACGAGGTTGGACGAGAAGTTGCGGACGGAGAGGCCGCCGCCGGAGCCGCCGCCGTTGTTGCCGAGCGGCGTCACGCCGTCGGCGCCCATGCCCAGGTAGTTGCCCTGGATCACGGCGCCGTCGACGCCGTCCCACACGCCCAGGCCGTCGCCATTGTTGCCCGAGATCACGTTATCGCGCACAGTGAGGCTCGTGATCGCGCTGGCATTGGGGCCATCGAAGCCGCCGGCATACACGCCGGCGAACAACTCGCCCGAGCCGTTCGGCACCGCCGCCGCCCCGGCCGCGTCCGTGCCGATGTAGTTGCCCTGGATCAGAGTGCCGTCGGTGCTGAGGCCGTGGACCCAGACGCCGGCGGTGGCGTTGCCCGAGATCACGTTGCGTTCGGCGGCGTCGGCCACGCTGTCGGCGTTGGTGCCCAGGCGGGTGTTGAGGGAGCCGCCGTCGATGCGGACGCCGAGGTTGTTGCCCAGCGCCACGGTGCCGGCCGCGTCCAGGCCGATGATGTTCCCGGCCACGACGTTGTTTGTGGGGACCTCCGGGCCGCCCAGGCCGCTCAGGTAGACGCCGTTGCCGTTGCCGGAGATCAGGTTGCCCTCGGCGGCGTCCCCGCTCCCGTCGCCGTCCGTGCCGATGAAGTTGCCGGTGGCGTTGCGCTGCACGAGGACGCCCGCGCCGGCGTTGCCCACGGCGGCGGTGCCGGCCGCATTCGTGCCGATGAAGTTCCCGTGAAGGCGGTTGTTCGCAGCGGGGCGGCCGGCGTCGCCGTCCAGCGTGATGGCGTTGCCGACGCTGCCGGAGATCAGGTTGCCGCGCAGGGTGTTGCCGCTGCCGCCGAAGATGTAGACGGCGCCGAAGAGGCTGCCGCCGCCCAACGGAGTCGTGCCGGTCGCATCCACGCCGATGTAGTTGTCCGCAATCACGTTGTTGTCCGGCGCGGAGCCGAAGTTGACGAGCTGCACCTGGGCGTCGCTGTTGCCGGCGATCAGGTTGCCCTGGATGAGGTTGCCCGTGGAGGCCTGTTGCACATAGACGCCGGCGGCGCCGTTGCCCAGGGCCGTGGTCCCGGCGGCATCTGTGCCGAGGAAATTGCACTCCACCGTGTTGCCGCCGCTGTTGGCGATATGGATGCCGTAGGCGAAGCGGTTGACGACCAGGCCGCGCACGGTGTTGCCGCCGCTGGCCAGGTCCAGCGCCAGCGCGGCGCCGGCGCTGCTGCCGTCCAGTTCGATCAGCAGGGTCGGCGGCCAGGCCGCGCAGCTCGCGCCCGGCTGAGTGCTGCCGTCGATGAGGACGGGCTCGCTGACCGCCGGCAGGGCCGTGGTCGGCGCGATGGTCTGGACCCCGGCGCCGGCGATATTGAAGTAGATGGCGTCCGGGGTTCCGCCGAGGTTGGCCGTGGCGTTGGCGTCCAGGAGAGCCTGGCGCAGCGTACCCGCGCCGCTGTCGTTGGTGTTGGTGACCGTGAACACGTTGGCGGTCTGTTCCAACGCGCCGATATCGCAGGCGGCGCCGAGCGGGCGGGCGACGCCGCGCTGGTCCGTGGCCTCGCAGGTGGCGTTGTTGCCGGCGTTCAAGGCGGCGCTGCCCGCCAGCAGAGCGTGCGTCTGGGTCGCGCCGCCGTTGTCCGCCAGCGCGCCCAGGTTGGCGGCGGCGTCCAGCAGGTCGGTGCCGGCATAGCCGCCGCCGCCGGCGCTCACGCCGATGAGGTTGTTGCCGGCGCTGGCGAGCACGCCGCTCACGTCCGTCCCAGCCGGCGCGGTGTTGCCGGCGACGAGGGTGTTACCGAGGGTGGCCGGCCCGCTGTCGGCGTTGACGAACACGCCGCCGCCGCTGGTGACGGCGGAGTTGTCCGTGATGGTCACATTGTTCAGGTCCAGCGTGCCGCTGAAGAAAGTCGCCAGGGCGCCGCCGCGGAACGCCGCGCTGTTGCCGCTCAGCGTGGAGTTGGTCAGCGAGACCGAGCCGCCGCCGTTGAAGATGGCACCGCCGTTGGCACCGCCGTTGGCCTGGTTGCCGGAGAAGGTGCTGGCGGTGATGATGACTGTGCCGCCATTGTTGTACAGACCGCCGCCGTCGCCGGTGCCGACGTTGTCCCGGACGGCGACCCCGCTGAGCGTGAGCGTGGCCGCATCGTTGTACAGGCCGCCGCCGTCAGTGCCGGAGTCGCCGTTCTCAATTGTCAGCCCCGCCAGCGCCACCGTGGCGCTGCCGCTGATGGTGAAGAGGCGGTACGACCCGCCTGAGGCGCGGCGCACCGTGAGGCGGTCGGCGCCCGGTCCGGTCAGGTTGATATCCGTAGTCAGATCCGGGAGCGCGCCGGTCAGGTCGATGACGCCGTCAACCGAGACCGTGATCGTGTCGGCGCCGCTGCCGGCCGCACAGTCGCCGCCGGTGAGCTCGGCGTCGGCGTTGGCGTTGTCAAGGGCCTCCCGCAACGTGCACAGACCGTCGCCGCTGACCGCGGAGTCGGCCAGGCTGTTCACGGTCAGGGCCGCGGCGAAGGCCGGCTGGGCGGTTTGCCCCAAGTTGACGACGAGCGATGCGAGGAGGACGAAGATCTGGAGGAGGACGAACACGGGCCGAGACCGATCAAGCTGCTGCCACACACTGCGCATACGGACCTCCAAATAGGTGGGACGCGTCGTGGTGAACTGGGGCAGCGAACCTGTTCAGAGCCTGGCCTACAAGAGGCAGCAATCAAGGCGCCCAAATTGGTACTTGGGCGCCTGCAAAGCTCGAACGGGATTCCCCACGAATCACTTTGATATGCTTTTATGACTAGCTAAAGTGCTCTCTACGTAATTCTACCCTAGCCTCCCATAATTCTCTAGTAAGAAAGAGGTCATGGCCCGTGTTAATCGGCTGTACAATCGGCGGGTTGGACTGCCGAGTCATGACGCCCGCCCCACTCTCCTACACCCTGTGCTTTCTCACGCGCGCCGACTCTGTGCTGCTGCTGCACCGGCGCCGCCCACCCAACCAGGGCCTATGGAACGGCGTCGGCGGCCGGCTGGAGGCGGACGAGCGCCCGCTGACGGGCTGCCTGCGCGAGGTGCGTGAGGAGACTGGCTACCGGCTGGCGACCGCGCGCTTTGCCGGCCTGCTCACCTGGTCCGGCTTCGAGATCGCCGACGGCGGGCTGTATCTGTTCACGGCCGAGGCGCCTGCCGGAGAACCGGCCTCGACTCCGGAGGGCGAACTGCGGTGGTGGCCGCAGCGGCAGGCGGTGACTTCACCGCTGGTGGTGTCCAACCTGCACTTCGTTCTGCCACACCTCCTCAACCAGACGCCTCCGGCTGTCTACCACATGGTTTATGCCGCTGGCCAGCTGGTGGAGAAGCGGCTCGCCCCGCTGCCGGACGACTTCGGCGCGGTCTGACCGCCAGTCCGTCGTCCGGGCGATATACTTTCGCCAGCCGGCCGCGCCTGCGCCGGTGTCCACGCCTGCCCTTCTCGTAAGCCGGTTTACCTGTCTATGCCCCCTGCCCTGTGGTGGATCCGCCGCGATCTACGCCTGCATGACAATCCGGCCCTGAGCGCTGCGCTCCGGCACGGCGCCGTTGTCCCGGTCTTCGTGATCGACCCCGCCGCGGACGGCTCGCGGTTCCATCGCCGCGCAGACCGGCGCCGCGCCTTCCTCTATGGCGGCCTGCGCGCCCTGGACGCGTCCCTGCGCCAACGCGGCGCCCGGCTCATCGTGCGCGCCGGGGAACCGCTGCCGGTCTTGCGGCAGATCGCCCAGGAGGCCGGCGCCACGGCCATCTTCGCCGAGGAGGATTTCAGCCCGTATGCCCGCCGCCGCGACGCCGCCGTGCAGGCGGCCCTGCCGCTGACGCTCACCGGCGGCCTCACCGTCCAGCCTCCCGGCCGCGTCCAGAAGGCGGCGGGCGGCCCCTATACCGTCTTCACGCCCTTCAGCCGCGCTTGGCGCGCCCTGCCCGCGCCGGCCTCGTCGGACATCCAGCCGGCGCCGGAGCGTGTGCCCTTTCCGGCGTTGGCGCTGGCCTCCGCCGAATTGCCCGCACTCAGCGCTTCACCCCTCTTCCCATCCGGCGAGGCGGAAGCGCGCCGGCGCCTGGAGCATTTCCTGGAACACGCCGCCTTCCAGTATCAGACGGGCCGCAACCTGCTCGGCTCTGACGGCACGGCGGTCCTGTCGCCGTATTTCCGGTTCGGTCTGCTCTCGGCGCGAGCGGCGGTGGTGGCGGCCCAGGCGGCGGCCGCGCGGGCCGCGGACGCGGAGGCGCGTCAGAGCGTGGAAACCTGGATCACCGAGCTGATCTGGCGCGAGTTCTATCTGCACATCCTGTATCACTTCCCGGACGTGCTGCGGACGGCTTTCAACCCCAAGCTGCGCCACATCGCCTGGCGCAACGTCCCGGCCGAGTTCGAGGCCTGGAAGCAGGGCCGGACCGGCTACCCGGTGGTGGACGCGGCCATGCGCCAACTGGCCGAGACCGGCTGGATGCACAACCGCGCGCGCATGATCGCGGCCTCGTTCTTGGTGAAGGACCTGCTCATCGATTGGCGCTGGGGAGAACAGTGGTTCATGGAGCAGTTGGTGGACGGCGATCCGGCCGCCAACAACGGCGGCTGGCAGTGGACGGCCGGCACCGGCACCGACGCGGCCCCCTACTTCCGCATCTTCAACCCGGTGCTGCAAAGCGAAAAGTTCGACCCTGACGGCCGCTATATCCGCCGCTACGTTCCGGAACTGCGGTCTGTGCCGGAGGCGCATCTGCATGCGCCGTGGCAGATGTCGCCGCTGGAGCAGCACGCCTGCGGCTGCGTGATCGGTGAGACCTATCCGGCGCCGATCGTGGACCGAGCCGTTGTGAAGGCGCGCACGCTGGCCGCCTATCAACACGCTCAGGCCCGCGCGGCTTGAGGCGGGCGGCGGCCGGTTACGGCACGACTTCTTTTAAGTAGCTCAGAAACGGCCGCAGCGCCCGGCAAGTCAGGCTGACCTGCCGCGCGAAGTCAGGCGCCAGGACCGCCTGGTCTGAAAAGCGGCGCACGACCGTGACCTGTTTCAATTGGAGCAGCGCCAGCTCCGGATGATCACGGTCATAGCCCTTGGGCGCCGTCTTCAGGCGCTCGCCCTCGATCGCGCCGAAGTTTTCCACAAAGGCCTTGGCGCGCGTGATGCGCTTGAGCGCCGCCGCGTCCGCGTGGACGGCCTGCCGAAACCCGTCCAGCTGCGCCGGCGTGGGGCTGTACAGGCCGCCCGCCACGATCGATCGGCCGCCCGGTTCGAGCCCGATGTAATAGCCATGCGCCAGGGACTTCCAGCCGCCGGGCGCGATCAGGGCCCCAAAGTTCGTTTTATAAGGCGACTTGTCCTTGGAGAAGCGGACATCCCGGTGGATGCGCGCGAGGCACTCTTTCGCCGTCAGGCCCTGCAGGCCGTCCGGCTCACGCAAGCCGTCGATCAGGCCGTCGAGGAATTGCTCAAACAGGCCGCGCGCGGCCGCGTAATCCGCGCGGTGCTCTTCGAACCAGGCCTTCTGGTTGTGCCGGCTCAGCGCCTGCAGGTAGCTCAGGATCGGTTTCAGGTCGAGTTTTGTCGGCATACGGTCGCGCTTTCTTGGGGTACTTGACAACGGCTGGCGGCGTGCTCACCGGGCCGCCTCCTTGGCGATCTCCCCGATTTGCCCAGTGGGATCTATGAAACCGGCCGCGCGCACCGCCGGCCTGGAGGTGGGCGGCGACGCGGCCTTGATCCTGGAGCGCTGACTAAGGGCTGGCGTCAAGAACGTCCAGCAGGCTGAGTGTGGCCGCCACCGCCTGGGCCTGCTGGTCGGCCCGGGGCAGCGTCGCCTCCGGGTCGTTGGGCTGGCCGGTGTAGTAGCCGAACTGCTCATGGTTGCCGCCCGCGATCTCGATATACGCGGTCGTGGCCGGCACGCGCGCCCGGGCCTCGTCGGCGATGAAGCCGGGCCGGCCGTTCTCCAGCGATCCGTATACTGAAACGACGCGCAGCGCCTGCTGCGACAGGTCACTGGCGGAATAGCTGGCCCAAAAGAATAGACCCTGGACCCGGCCCGGCCGCCTGGCCGCATATTCGGCCGCCATCGCGCCGCCCAGCGAGTGGCCGCCGATGGCCCAGTGCTCGATTTCGGGGTGGGCGGCCAGGACGGCGTCGGCGCGGTCGAGCCCGAAGAAGGCCAGGTTGAACGGCATCGGCACCACCACGGCCAGGTAACCCTGGGCCGCGAGGGCGGCCGCCGCCGGGGCGTACGCCGCCGCCGGCACTCGGCCGCCCGGGTAAAAGATCACGCCGGTGGCCGGCGCGGCATCGGCGGGCGTGAACGTCAGCCAGCCGTTGGCGTCCGAGAACTGCACGGCGCTGGTGGATTGCAGGGCGGCCGAGGCCTCCGGCAGGAGCGCGGCCGGGGTGGCCAGAAAGATGCCGCCGGCCACCAGGACCAGCAGGCCCAGACCGGCGGCCAGCAGCAGGCCGCGCGTGATAATTTTCTTAAGATTCGAGGTCATCTGTTTCCTGATTCCTGTAAACGGGTGTGATAGATTTACCGCAATCTCTTAGCTTGGACAAGACACCTTATGCTCGACTTTTCGCCTGTACGCCGCAAAGAAATCACCCTGGCCGAACTGGTCAAAGATCTGACGCGCGCTGATCTGCGCCGCCTGACGAATGAGATGGTGGACGCCCAACTGCGCCTGATCGCCGATTGCGCCGACGCCGACGTAACCTTCACACCCCAGGACCCGCACGCGCACGACGCCTCCGCCGAAACGGCCGCCGACGTCGATCTGGCCTGGACGCTGGGCCATGTCATCGTCCATGCCACGGCGTCGTCCGAAGAGGCCGCCTTCCTGGCGGCCGAGCTGGCGCGCGGCGTGACCGTCCCCGCGCATCATCGCTCCCGCTACGAAATCGATTGGCCGACAGTGACGACCCTGGCCCAGGGCCGGGCGCGCCTGGAGGAGAGCCGGCGCATGCGCCTGGCCAGCTTGGAACTGTGGCCGGACGTGCCCCACCTGGACAACGTTTATCAGATCTGGGACAACGGCCCGCGCGTCAACGCCGTCGAACGGTTTGTGCGCGGTCTGGCCCACGACGACAGCCATCTGCAGCAGATCACCGAGATCGTGAGCCAGGCGCAGTCGGCGCGGCAGCGAGCCCCGGTCGCGTGACCGTCTTCGCAGCCCACTGGCCTCCCGGGGTTCACCGCGGGAGGCTTTTTGCGTCAGCTCAGGGCAGCGTCTCCAGGAAGGCCAGCACGGTGGCGTTGAAAGCCTCCGGCGCCTCTTCCATGGGCAAATGGCCGACAGCGGGGATGACAGCCAACTGGGACTGCGGCAGCCCCGCGTGCAGGGCCTGGCCGGCCTCCAACGGGATCCACGGATCACGTTCGCCCCAGACCACCAGGGTCGGTGCCGTGATTGTGGCTAGCGGCTCCGCCAGGGTATTCCCGCCTGAGTCGCGCACGACGCCCAGCAGGGCCAGGTCCCAATCCTTGATCCGCAGAACCTTAAGATAGCCCTCTTCCACTTCCGGCGTGACGACGTCTTTGAGCGCGTACGCGCTCAACTGCAGGGCGGCCATGCGCTCGCGCGACACGAAGACGCGCAGGGCGAGTTGTCCCCAGCGTTGCAGAGGTGGAAACTCGGCCAACGCCCCCGCCAGCGGCGGCAGTCCGAACACACCGCCGCCGCGCGCCGCGTCGGGGGTGCGCACGGCGCCATCCACAAACACCAGCGCCGCCACGCGCTCCGGATGGCGCTGCGCCACATGCGCGATGACACTACCTCCCAGGCTGTGCCCCACCAACACGGCCCGGTCAATGCCCACGGCCGTCATCACCGCCGCCACGAAGTCGGCCTGAGCGGGGTGGGTGTAATCCCAAGTGAAGCGCTTGTCGGACAGCCCGAAGCCGGGCAGATCCAGGGCCAGGACGCGGTAACCGGCCGCGGCCAGCGCGGGCACAGTGGCACGCCAGGAATAGGTCAGACCGCCAAAGCCATGCACCAAGACGACCGCCGGCCCAGCGGCGGGGCCGGCCTCCTGGATGAACGTGCGCGTGCCGGCCGCTTCCAAGAATCGCCCGTCCGCGGGCGCCAAGGCCTCCGGCGCCAGATCGGGCTGGGCCGGCAGCGGGATCAGGTAAGGTCCGACCAGAACCAAGAGCAAGGCGGCGGCCAGGGCCGCCAGCCCAATACGCAACCATTTAGGCATAGGGGAGTCTTACGATCCAGTGAGCGCGGCGCCCGTCAGCGGGCCGCCTTGAGCAACAACTGGCTGACTGCGTCGGCCGCCAGCATGCCGGACACGGCGGCGCCCTCCACGCGCGGCTCGCCGAAGGCATCGCCGGCAAAAGCCAGCGGCGGCACGCCTTCGGCCAGGAGGAACTGGCGCGGGTGGACCACCGCCGGCAGCGCGTAACGCCACCGCTTCAACTGCATCTCCTGCACCGTGGCGTCGCCCAGCCACGGCCGCACTTCCTCCAACAGCTCGGCCAGCACATCGGCGTCGCGCGCCTGATAGCGCTCCTGGCTGTACGCGGAGCTGCCGTGCACGGTCAGCACGGTGGCGCCGCCCGACACGCCTTTGCGGTGGTTGTCCGCGGCCCAGCTGACCTTGGCCGAGATGGCCTGCATGGCTCCCGGCTCGGGAAACTGCGCCGGCCGATCCAGCCAGTACAGGCCGGCCAGACAGGGCGCATATTCCACGCGGCGCAGGGCCTCCAGGTCACCGGCCATCATCGGCGCCCGGCCGGTCTCGATCAGGGTCAAGGATTGCGGCACCGGCGCCGTGAGCAGCGCGGCGCGGCAGGCGTAGATCCGGCCTTCGGTGTCGGTGACCTGCCAGCCATCGCGCACCGGCGAGACACCGCTGATCTTGACGTTGACGTGGACAGGCAGATCGCGGCCGAGGTCCTTGGCCAAGGCGTTCATGCCGCCGCTGACGGCGTAACGCGGATGGTTGTCCGGCTCGGCCGGCCCGGCCGGTGTGGCCCAGCCGCGCGACCAGGTGAAGACTAGGCCGCGCTCGGTCCAGTCGATTACACGGGCCCGAAATGCCCCGGTGCGGACGGTGAAAAACTGGGCGCCCGTGTCGGCCTGGCCGGGCCCGATCCGGCGCGTCGCCAGCCGGCCGCCCACGCTGCGGCCTTTGTCAACGACGAGGATCGAGAAGCCTTTTTTGCGGAGCTCGTGGGCGGCCATCAAGCCGGCCAGGCCGGCGCCTACAATCAAGACGTCCATCGGTTGTGGGTGCGGCAGTGTGGTCGGCCGGTGCGGCGCCCTACGAGTTGTGCGCCGCGGGCTGGGCCGGAAGATGGAAACGATGTCGACCGGGCTTCCATTGTAGCACCGAAGCAGCCACGCGCAGCGCGCCAACGGTGACGCCGGCCGTCGATTGGCCCGGAAAAACAGAGTCGCCGACCAGCCACACGTTGGGCAGGCCTACGCCCGGCCCGCGGGCGGCCAGAAGCGAGGTCTGCGGAAAGCCGCCGACCATACCGCCCGGCCGGCGCGTGAAGTACTCGAACGTGCCGGGTGTGCCGGCCAGGCTGAAGCGGATCGCGCCGCGCAGCCCCGGCAACGCCCGCTCCGCCGCCGCCACCAGCCGCTCGCGATACTCGGTCTTGCGGTCCTCGTGCGCGGCCGGGTCGCCGACTTGGAGCGCCTGCCACGGCGCGCTGGCGGTGTGCGTGGACAGCGTTGCGGCGCGCTGGCCGGCGGGTGCCCGCGTCGGGTCGTCCCGATCCGACAGTGAGATGAAGACGGAGTTGCCTTCGCCCAGGGGACGCGCCGGATCGACGATGACCTGATGATGATCCGGCCCGCCGGCCGGCAGGGCCGCCGCGTCCAGGCCGAGGTAGAGCGTGAAGGCGCCCCAGGTCGCCGGGCGCCGTTGGACTTCGCGCCGCAGCGCCGCCGGCGCGGCCTCGCCCAGCAGCGCCCGCAGCGCCCACGGCGTCACGTTGGCGATGACGGCGTCGGCGGCCAGCCGCTGTCCGCGCGCCGTCTGCACGCCCACGGCCCGGCCGTGCGCCACCTCGAGCTGGGTCACCGGTTGGCGGAAGAGGACTTCGCCGCCGTGGCGCCGGATCCAGTCCGTCAGGGTTTGCGCCAGGCCGCCGATCCCGCCGCGCACATGGTTCACGCCGCGGCGCGGCAGGTCGAGGGCCGCGCTGCCATACAGGGCGTGCGCGTGCGCGGCCGTCGTCTGGGCCGAGATCAGGAGTTGGGCGTCCAGGAACAGGCGGAAGGCCGGGTCACGGCCGGCCGCTCCGGCGAGATCAGCCACCGTCTGGAAGAGGTACGGACCGGCCAAGAGAGTCTGCGGGCGCAAAGCCAGCGCCAGGGCAGCCGCGTCGCCGGGAGATTCCGGCGGCCAGGGGAAATGGCGGCCGGCGATGTCCCAGGCGATCTCGGCCAGTTGTTCCTGGCGGCGCCAGAAGGTCTCGGCGCCGGGGAAGGCCGCGCCCCGCTCCTGGCGCCAGCGCTCCGGGTCCGCCCACTGGGTCACGCTGCGGTCCGGCAGGTGGGTCACCCAGGCCGGATCAACGGCCCGCACCGGCCAATCCAGTCCCAGGCGTTCGGCCAGACGGGCGTGGGGGCCGCCGGGGGAGAAACCGCCGGCCAGAGTCGCGCCAGCGTCGAAGCGATAGCCCTGATGGAAGAAGGTGCCGGCGCAGCCGCCCGGATACACGTGCGCTTCCAGCACCGTGACCCGACAGCCGGCTTTAAGCAGGGCGGCGGCGGCGCTCAGACCGCCCACGCCGGCCCCGATGACGATGACGTGCATGGCCGCGCCTCACCGCTCCAATGAGCGCCGCGTCACCCAGCTGCGATACGCGAACAGGAAACGCAAGCCCGGTTCCGAAAACAACAGCCGGGTCAGCACGCCCGGCCAGCCGTCGGCGTGCTCATACTCGATGTCGTCCACCACCCGGGTCGTCGCCGTCTCATCCACCGCTTCAAAGCGGTGCGTGTGCCGCCAGCGTTGCAGCGGGCCGCGCGTCTGGACATCGGTGAAGCCGTGCAGGACATCGACGTTGGAGTGCACGGCCTGCCAGCGCAGCGGCAACGGCCCGAACCAGAGCGTGAACTCAGCCACCGAGCCTTCGGCCAGCGGCTCCACGCGCTGGAGCTGGACGAAGAGCGGCGGCGGCGACAGGCGCTTGAGCGCGCGGGTGTCGTGGTGAAATTGCGCCACCGCCGCCAACGGCGCGCGCACCGTAAACTCATACTCGAAGACGGGCATTGGTCGGGGTCACCCAGCCGGGTCGCGGCGCCAAGCGCGCACGACCGCCAGGATATCCGCGAAGGCCGGATGGTCGCCCGCGTACTCGTCATAGTCGGCGAAGCGGATCACGCCCTGCTGATCCACCACGAAGACGCCGCCCAGCATGTAGGCGTTGCCGGTGGTCTCGCCCTGCCGCGCTCCGCCCGCCGCGGCGCGCGCGCCGGCGGCGAAGACCTGCGGGCCGACCAGCTGCAGCAGGCCGCCTTCCTTCAGGCCGAAGGCCCGATAGGCCTCCAGGGTCTTGTTGCACAAGCAGGTGACGCTGGGCGCCAGGGTCCCGCAGTAACGCTGGGCGTGCTTGGGCTCGCCGATGCCCACCGCCGCCAGCGCCAGTCCGGCGGCGTTGATTTCGTCCTTATGCTGCTCCAACTGAGCAAGCCATTCGCGGCAGAACATTCAGCCGAAGTGACGCAGGAAGCTCAACAGCACCGGGCCGTCCTGCCAAAGCCGGCTGAGCCGGTAGGGTTGGCCCTGGGCATCCAGCACGGTCGCGTCCGGCGCCGGGCTGCCCACCTGGAGACGTTTTGTCATAGCTGGGTATCCTTGTACGCGGGCCTCAGAGAGCGCCCCGCATGAGCTCTTCGACGCTGCCGACCATCGCGCCTGGCGCCGCGTTGAGGTGAATCCAGTCAGCCGGCAGCAAGGTCGATTGGTGGTCGATGGCCTGGCCGCCGACGACGACGCGCGGCTGCGGAGCCGGGAAGCGGCGGATGATCTCGGGCAGGGCCGCCAGGCCGGCGGCGGCCTCGGGCCGCGTAGCCGTGAACAGCAGCAGGCGCGGCCGCAGCGCGCCAATGGCCTCATCCAGGCGCTCCAACATGAGGTTGGGGCCGAGGTAGCGCACATCCCAGCCGCGCCATCGCAGCATCACCACCAGCATCAACAAGCCGATCTCGTGATGCTCGCCCGGCGCGCAGGCGGCCACAATCAGACCCGGCCGCGAGGGCACGCCCGCCGCCGCAAACATGCTCTGCAGATGCCGCAGACAGAATTGGGTGGCGAAGTGCTCCACCGCCACCGGCAATTCCCCGCGATGCCAGCGCTCGCCCACATCCACCAGCGCCGGATTGACCACCTCCAACAGGACGCGGTCGATTGGATACAGGCTGAACGCCAGCCGCAGCGTCTCCGCGGCGAGGCTTTCGTCCAGGACCATCCAGGCCTGCACGCACCGGTCGGCCAGATTGGGGGGCGAGGCCGGCTGCTCGGCGGCCGCTTCGCGCCGCAGGGTGACGGCCGGATCGTTGCCGGCCGACCGCAGGTCAGCCAGATAACGCGCGGCGCGGCTGATGCTCATCCCAGTTTCGGTCTGGGCCTTGAGCCAGCGCAGCGTGCGGATGTCGTATTCCGAATACAGGCGATAGCCCTGGCTGCCGCGCTGCGGGCTGGGCAGGCCATAGCGCCGTTCCCAGGCGCGCAGCGTCACCGGCGAGATCCCCACCAGGTGGGAGACCGCCTTGACATTGTACTTGGGCGACTGATCGCCATGTTCGTGGGGCGTGATCTGATTAAGCACAAGGCAACTATAGCGCCTTGTACAATATTTTGACCACTCCTTGTACAATGTTTACTGCAGAACCGGCGGCTCAGGCACCCAGCAGTTGGCGGATGCGGGTGATGGCCTCTGGCAGGGTTTCACCCAGGAAGAGGCCCGGGGTCGTCTCGCGCAGGGCGGGTTTGAGGTTGAAGACGCGACCGCCAAAGCCGAACTTCGGGCGCGGCCGCAGGGCGGCCAGACCGGCATACACGCGCCCGAGCTCACGGGTGGACTGCTCCGAGCTGGCCGAAAGGCAAATCAGCGCGGGCCGCTCCTGGCGGGCGTATTCCAGCAGATCGTCGACGTTGACGTCCTGCCCCAGGAACTCCACCCGGTAGCCTTCCCGACGCAGCAGCAGCGCCAGCATCAGGCCGCCAATATCGTGCAGCTCCTGTGGGGCGCAGCCCACCAGCACCCGTGCGGCCGAACGCGGGATGGGCTGGGACTGAAAGAGCGTCATCAGCCGGCCGCGCAGAAAGTTGCTGGCGAAATGCTCGGTGGTAATGCGGATATGGCCGCGCTGCCAGGCGTCGCCGATCGCTACCAGGCACGGCGTCATCACCTCGGTCGCCACGGTGCGCATGTCGCAGGTGGCATGCGCCTGGCCCAGAACCAGGGCCGCCGTCGCCTCATCGTGCGCGACCAAGGCGTTATACAGGCGCATGGCATACTCGGCCGGCGCGGCCGCAGACCCATCCGGCGGCATCACCTTTGGCAGCTGCGGCACCGGCTCCGGCCAGTGGCCGGAACGCCGGATCTCGGCCAATTCAGTGGCGGCCGTGCTGATGGGCAGGCCGCCGTCGACGCGGTGCTTGAGCCAGCGCAGCAGCGCCAGGTCACGCTCGGAATACAAGCGGTAATTGCTGCGCGTGCGGTGCGGCCGCAGCAGGCGGTAGCGCCGCTCCCAGGCGCGCAGCGTCACCGGGCGGATACCGGTCTCCAAGCAGACTGCTTTGATGTTGTACTTGGGGGAATCGGGCAGCTCGCCAATGGAGGCCGCCGGGGTTGTGGAGACGCTGTCACTCATACCGCTGGATTACCTCACCCACAGGATGCCGGACCACCTGATTATACAACAGCCCGATTTGTCAAGTGCAGTGTACAAGCCTGGGAGCTGGCCCGCCGGCCCGCACCCGCCGCGGGTTTTGCGAAAGGCCGCGCGTCCGCTAGAATTGCCGGCGGCCCTAAGGAGGCGTCATGTCCGCTGTCTCGCCCGTCGCCAATAAGCTCACGCACCCCTGGATGCGCCTGCTGCTCTGGGTGGCCGCGGCGCTGGTCTTCATCGCTGGCGTCCAGCTCTTCGTGCTGTCGGAGCAGACGGAACGTTTCTTTGCCTGGACGATCAAAAACCCGCTGACGGCGGCGTTCCTGGGCGCCGCCTACTGGACCAGCTGCGTGCTGGAAGGGATGGCCGCCCGCGAGCGACTCTGGGCGCGCGCCCGGATCGCGGTGCCGGCGGTGCTGCTCTTCACGGCGCTGACGCTGACGGCCAGCCTCTTGCACCTGGACCAGTTCCATCTGGGCTCCGGCTTCGCGCCTGAGACCACCCTGCTCACCTGGACTTGGCTGGCGATCTACGCGCTGGTGCCGCCGGCCCTGCTGGCGCTGCTGCTCTTCCAGGCGCAGTTGCCGGGCGGCGATCCGCCGGTCGCCACGCGCATTCCCACGACCGTGCGCGTGGTCATCAGCGCCCAGGCCGCGGTGCTCGTCTCCATCGGCGCGATGTTGTTCGCGCTGCCGCAGGCGACGCTGGCCGTCTGGCCGTGGCCGCTGACGCCGCTGGCCGCCCGCGCCGTGGGCGCCTGGCTGCTGGGGCTGGGCATCGCCGCCGCTCAGGTGATGCTCGAAAACGAATGGGCGCGCGCCCGTCCTGTCGCGGCCAGCTGCGTGGCGTTCAGCCTGCTGCAGGCGCTGGCTTTGGCGCGTTACCCCCAGACCGTCCACTGGGCCTCCGGCTCCGCCTGGTTCTACCTGGCCTTCCTGGCCAGCCTGCTGATCCTGGGCGTCGCCGGCTGGCTGGCCGGCCGCCGGCCCGGAGCCGCCGCGTGAGCGATCCCGCCCCCGCCTCGGCGGTCGCGCCCACGTTGGCCGGGCTGCGCGAGATCGCGCGCGCCCTGTCGGCGGCCTGGGATCTGGATACCACCCTCGACCTGATCGCGCACCGGACCACCCAGGTGATGCAGGTGGATTCGTGCTCGATCTATCTGCTCGACCCGGCCGGCGCCACGCTGTGGCTGCGCGCCTCCACCGGGCTGGCCAAGCAGGCGCTCGGCCTCGGCTCGCTGCGCATGGGGCAGGGCCTCACCGGCTGGGCCGCGCAGCACGGGCAGCCGGTGGCGGTGCGCGAGGCGCAGGCCGACCCGCGTTTCCACTGGGTGCCGTGGACGGAGGAGGAGAAGTTCTGCTCCTTGCTGGCCGTGCCGCTGATCAACCGCGAACGCGTGCTCGGGGCCATGAACATGCAGACGCGCGCGCCGCGCACCTTCACCCCGGACGAAATCGAGGTCGGGGCGCTGATCAGCGATCTGGCGGCCGGCGCCCTGGATCGCGCCCTGCTCTACGACCACATGAACCGCCAGATCACCGAACTGGGCACCCTGGCGCGCGTCAGCGAGACCGTCAACTCGCCGCTCTACCTGGACGATATGCTCAACCTGGTAGTGGAGATGGCGGCCAAGGTGATGGGCACGCCGGTCTGCACGCTGCGCCTGCTGGACGAGGCCCAGGACGAACTGGTGGTCCGCGCCGCGCAGAGCGCCATCGGCCACTACGAGCGCAAGCCCCCGCTCAAACGGCACGAGGGCATCGACGGCGTGGTGGTGCAGGAGAAGCGGCCGGTGGCCGTACCAGACCTGCGGGCCGACCCGCGTTTCCCGTTCCAGGCCGCCGCCCGGCGGGAGGGCCTGGTCTCCATGCTGGCCGTCCCCCTGATCGTGCGCGAGCGCGTCATCGGCGTCCTGAACTGCTTCACCACCGAGCCGCACCACTTCAGCGAGGCCGAGATCGCGCTCTTCTCGACTCTGGCCAACCAGACCGCACTGGCTATCGAGAACGCCCAATTGGCCACCAACGCCGCCGTCGTCCGCGAGATGCACCATCGCGTGCGCAACAACCTGCAGACCGTGGCCATGCTGCTGCGGCTGCAGGCCAGCCAGAACGCCGGCCTGAGCCCGCAGGACGCCACCGCGGCCATGCACACGGCCGTCAACCGCATCCAGAGCATCGCGGCCGTGCACGAGGTGCTGGCCCAGGAAGGCTACCGGCTGGTGGATGTGCGCGAAGTGGCCGAGCGCCTGGTGCCGCTGACGGCGCAGAGCCTGCCGCGCCCGGATCTGCACGTGGCGATCCGCGTGGAAGGCGAGCCCGTGGTGCTGCCCTCCCGGGCCGCCACATCGCTCTCGCTCGTCATTAACGAGCTGCTGCAGAACGCCCTGGAGCACGCCTTTGTCGGCCGCGCCGAGGGCACCGTCACCATCATCCTCGGGCACACCCCGGACGGCGTTGTGGTCGAAGTGGCCGACGACGGCGTCGGCCTGCCGGAGGCGGTGCCGCCCAGCCTGGGGCTCGAAATCGTCGAGTCGCTCGTGCGGGATGACCTGCAAGGCCAGCTGGAATTCCGCCGGCGCGAGCCGCCCGAGGCCGGGACCGTGGCCATCATCCGCCTGCCCCTGCCCGAGCGCCTGGACGTCGAGTGAAGGAGCCCATGTCCGAACGCCTCCGCATCCTGGTTGCCGAAGACGAGACGATCATCCGCCTGGGGCTGCGCACCATGCTCACCCAGATGGGTCATGAAGTCCTGTTGGCCGCCAACGGCCGCGACGCCCTGAACCTGGTGCGCGCTGCGCACCCGGACCTGGCCCTGCTGGACATCCGCATGCCGCTGACCGACGGCCTGGAAGCGGCGCGCGTCATCGCGCGCAAGCACCCCATGCCCATTCTGATCCTGACCGCCTACAGCGACCGGGAGCTGATCGATCGCGCCGCCGAACTGCCGATCCAGGGCTATCTGATCAAGCCCGTGGACGAGCGCGACCTGGCCGCCGCCATCACCGTGGCGCACCGGCGCTTCGCGGAGGCGCAGGCCGCGACCCGGCAATTGGCCGAGCTCCAGGAGACGCTCGAGACGCGCAAGCTGATCGAACGCGCCAAGGGGGTGCTGATGCAGCGCGGCCACAGCGAGGACGAGGCCTACCACTGGCTGCAGCGGCGCGCCCGCGAGGAGCGGCTGAGCATGCGCCAGGTGGCCGAAGCCGTCCTGGCCGAGGTCCGCTAGGCCCGCTCCATCCCCACCGGTAGCGCTGCTTGGCAACCCACACCCGATGCGCCTTGCCCGGGTCACGCATTGACAGGGCCTCCCCGCCTCCGCTATAGTCAGCGCCAGCCCCCGGGCCGAGGCCGTCGCCGCAGGAGAGACCGCGCCTGGGCGTCTTTTTTTTCGCCTCGGCCGGGCGGGATGTCCATCCATGGAGCGTAGCCCTCACCCCCCAACGTCCCCGGCCGTCCACTGGGCGCCGTTTGAACTGGTCATCTTCGACTGCGACAGCACGTTGTGCGCGGTGGAAGGCATCGACGAACTGGCCGGCTGGGTCGGCAAGCAGGCCGAGGTGGCCGCGCTGACCGCTCAGGCCATGAGCGGCGAACTGCCCCTGGAAGCCGTGTACAGCCGGCGCCTGGAATTGCTCAACCCCACCCGCGAACATGTGCGCCGCCTGGCCCGGCTCTACCAGGACAGCCTGCTGCCGGACGCGCGCGCCGTCCTGGACATGCTGCGCGCCTTGGGCCGCACGGTGTTCATCGTCAGCGGCGGCCTGGCGGAGGGCGTGCGCGATTTCGGCCAGTGGCTGGGCCTGCCCCCGGAGAATGTCTTTGCCGTGGAGTTGGAATACAACCAACTGGCCGGCCGCTGGTGGGAGGCCTGGAAACACCCGGGCGGCCGCAATCCGGACGAGCGCTACCTGGCCCACGACGGCGGCCCGCTCACCGTCGGGCGCGGCAAAGCCGACGTGATCCACAAGCTGCGCCGCCGCTACCGCGGTCGCGCTCTGCTGGTCGGGGACGGCGTCTCCGATCTGGAGGCCAGCCAGACCGTGGACCTGTTCGTCGGTTTCGGCGGCGTCATCGCGCGCGAGCGCGTGCGCGCCGCGGCCCCGGTCTACATCCACGTCCCGGAGCTGGCGCCGGTTCTGCCGTTGGCCCTGGCGCGGCCGGCCGTGCCCGCCGAGGCGGCCGGCCTCTACGCCCGCGGCGTTGAACTGCTGGCCGGCGACGCCGTCACCTTTCGCGATCCGTCCGCCCGCGCCGGCCTGTGGCAGCGTCTGAGGCCGGCATGAGCGCCGCGCAGTGGTGGCGCGTCCTGGTGACGGACCCTCTGCCCGAGGAGGGCCTGGCCCGCCTGCGCGCCGCCGCCGACCTGGTCACCGATTACCGGCCGCTGCATGGCCCGGCGCTGCTGGCCGCCATCGGCGAGTACGACGCCCTGATCGTGCGCTCAGGCACGGCCGTGGACCGGCTGCTGCTGGAACGCGGCGAGCGTTTGAAGATCGTCGGGCGCGCGGGCGTCAACGTCGACAACATCGACGTGGCCGCCGCCACCGAACGCGGCATCATGGTGATGAACACGCCCGAGGCCGTGAGCGTGGCCGCCGCCGAGCACACGCTGGCCTTGCTGCTGGCGCTGTGCCGGCGCCTCCCGGCCGCCGACGCCTCGGTCAGGCGCGGCGAGTGGCGGCGCGGCTTGTTCCTGGGCCAGCAGTTGTCTGGCCTGACGCTGGGCCTGGTCGGCTTTGGCCGCGTGGGACGCCTGGTGGCCGAACGGGCGCGCGCCTTCGGCCTGAACGTGCTGGCCTTCGATCCGTACGTGGATGACGACCTGGCCCGGCGCGCGGACGTCACGCTCGTCACGCTGGACGAGCTGTTGGCCCGCGCCGACATCGTCAGTGTGCACGCCGCCGTCCGCGACGCCGCCGCCCCCCTGCTGGGCGCGGTGGAGCTGAGCCAGCTGCGGCCTGGCGCCCTGCTGGTGAACACGGCCCGCGGCGCGCTCGTGGATGAGGCCGCGCTGCTGCAGGCCTTAACCAGTGGACGCCTGGGCGGGGCGGCGCTGGACGTGTTTGCGGCTGAGCCGCCCGGCCGTTCGCCGCTGTTCGACCTCCCCAACGTGGTCGTCAGCCCGCACCTGGGCGCCAGCACGCTCGAAGCCCAGCGCGCCGTAGCCGTGCAGATCGCCGAACAGGTCAGCGAGGCGCTGCGCGGCCAGAACTACCGCAATGTCGTCAACCTGCCGTTTATGGCCGGACCGGATTTCCGCCTGGCGCGCCCGTATCTGGAACTGGCCGAAAAGCTTGGGGCTTTGCAGGCCCAGTTGGCCGATGGGCCGATTACGCGCGTGGAAGTGGAAACGCGCGGCGAAGGCCTGGCGGAGTTGATCAAGCCCATCGCCGTAGCGCTATTGACGGGCCTGTTGCGCCGCACGCTGACCGAGCCCGTCAACTACGTCAACGCGCCGGCCTTAGCCGCTGAGCACGGCCTGGCCATCACCCAGGCGCGCGGTCTGCCGCTGGTGGACTACCCCAACCTGCTGTCCTGCCGCGTCACCTGGGACTCCGGCCAGCGCCTGGCGGCCGGAACCTTGTTCGGCGGCAGCGACGCCCGCCTGGTGCAGATGGATGGGACCCGGCTGGATGCGCGGCCGGAGGGGCATGCGCTGGTCATGACCAGCCGGGATGTGCCCGGCGTCATCGGCAGCGTGGGGACGCTGCTGGCGCAGTTCGCGGTTAACGTCGCCGAATGGCGGCTGGGCCGCGATGCGCCCGGCGGCACGGCGCTGTCTTTCATCAATCTAGACGACGCACCGCCCGCCGCCGCCCTGGACGCGATTCAGGCCCTGCCCCAGGTCATCCACGCCCGCGCCATCCGCCTGTAGCTGGCGGCCGGCGCCCTCTCATCGCCGCAACACGAACGCGAACGGCCGCTGATTGGGGCGGCTCAGCGCGTCGTTGCCATCGCGCACGAAGACCTTCCAGTAGTAGGCGCCAGCCGGCAGCGGCGGCGTCTGCCAGCACGTGCCGCTGATCCAGCCGCTGTCAGCGTGCTGCGGGCCGACGGCCACCACGCGGTAGCGATAGGCCTCCGTCTGGGTGCCGCGGTCGGCGGCGACGCGCCAGCACAGGCGCGGCGGGGCC
>CALFZO010000056.1 GCA_937952305.1 uncultured Anaerolineales bacterium
CGTACTGCTTCTCGTAGTAGGCCCGGAACTCGCCGGACTTAATCGGCCGCCACCACCACTCGTTGTCCACGTACCAGCGCACGGTCTTCTCCAGCGCCTGGCCAAAAGTGTGCCGGCTCTCCCAGCCCAGGGCCCGGGCCTTGCTCACATCCAGCGCATAGCGCCGGTCGTGCCCGGCCCGGTCCGGCACGAACTTGATCAGGCTGTGCGGCTTGCCGAGGATGTCCAGGATCTGGCGGGCCATGTCGATGTTGTAGGTCTCGACGCCGGTGGCGATGTTGTAGGCCTCGCCCAGCTGGCCGTGGTGCAGCACGGCGTCGATGCCCTCACAGTGGTCGCCCACATACTGGTAGTCACGCATCTGGCGGCCATCGCCGTAGACGGGCAGCGGCTCGTTGTCGATGGCGTTGGTGGTGAACAGCGGCACGGCCTTCTCCGGGTAGTGGTACGGGCCGATGTTGTTGGAGCCGCGCGTGATGGTGGCCGGCACCCCGTACGTAATGAAGTACGCGTAGACAAAGTGCTCGGCCGCGGCCTTGCTGGCCGAGTACGGGCTGCGCGTCTCGAACGGGTCGCCCTCCCGGCTGCGCTTGGGCTCCGGGATCTGGCCGTAGACTTCGTCGGTGGAGATGTGGTGGAAGCGCTCCAGCTTGAACTCGCGCGCCGCCTCAAGCAGGACGGTCACGCCGGTCACGTTATTGGTCACAAACGGCTCGGACGACAGGATCGAGCGGTCCACGTGCGTCTCGGCCGCGAAGTTGACGATGGTGTCGATCTGGTGCTGGCGGATGGCCGCGTCCACGGCGCCGCGGTCGGCGATGTCGCCCTGGACGAAGGCGAAGCGCGGGTCGGCCTCGGCCGCCTTGAGGTTCTCGCGCCGGCCGGCGTAGGTGAGCTTGTCGAAGACCACGATCCGGTAGGCCGGATACTTGGCCAGCATATAGTGGACGAAATTGGAGCCGATAAAGCCGGCGCCGCCGGTGACGAGAAGATTTTGCATGAGGTCACTGCGCGACGACCGACGGCTGACGACCGACGACGGCTAAGTCGTCCGGCGTCCGCCGTCTGCCGTCAGACAAGGTCGATCTGCGAATAGTCGCCCAGGTTGAACTGGATCGCGCGCGGTTTGCGCTCGGTGTGGGTCACCACGGCGTTGCGGCCGATGAGCGAATCCTGGATGCGCGCGCCGACGTGGCTGATGCGCGAGTGCTCCAGCACGATAGCGTGCTCGATTTCGCTGTTCTCGATCACGACGTCGTGGTAGATGGACGTAAACGGGCCGACGTAGGAGTTGAGGATGCGCGTGTTCTCGCCGATGATGGCCGGCCCGCGCACCACGCTGTTGACGATCTGGGCGCCGCGCTCGACCGTGACGCGCGCGTCCACTTTGGAGGCGGCGTCCACGCTGCCGTCCACGTGCGGCTTCACTTCCTCCAGCACATGGTCGTTGGCCGAGAGCATGTCCACGGGTTTGCCGGTGTCGATCCACCAGCCCTCGTGCACGTAAGGATGGACGGCATAACCCTGCGTCACCAGCCACTGGATGGCGTCGGTGATCTCCAGCTCGCCGCGGAAGGACGGCTGGATGGCGTGGACGGCCTCGCGCACATGCTGGTCAAACATGTAGATGCCGACCAGGGCCAGGTCGGACGGCGGCTGCTTGGGCTTCTCGATCAGGCGCTTGATCGAGCCGTCGCCGTTCAACTCGGCCACGCCGAACTGCTCCGGGTTGGGCACGCGCTTGAGCACGATCTGGCTGTTCCAGTCGCTGGCCGCGAACTGGCGGATGAGCGGGCTGATGCCGCCCTGGATGACGTTGTCGCCCAGGAACATCACGAAGCGGTCGTCGCCGATGAAGGGCAGCGACTCCTTGACGGCGTGCGCCAGCCCGGCCGGCGCGCTCTGCCGGATGTAGGTGATGGCCACGCCCCAGCGGCCGCCGTCGCCCACCGCGTCGCGGATCTCCGGCTCCGTGTCGCCGACGACGATGCCGATCTCGCCGATGCCGGCGTCTCGGATGGCGCGGATCACGCGGAACAGCACCGGCTCGTTGGCCACCGGGATCAGCTGTTTGGCCCGCGTGTAGGTGAGCGGGTACAGGCGCGTGCCTTTGCCGCCAGACAGGATTAGACCCTTCATGCAGTGCTCCCTTGATCGTCCCGGCGGGTATTGTCGGCGAAGCTCCCGCGCGGCGGCAATAGGCCTTCGGTGATAGGACTAGGGGGTCAGTACGCCCCCAGAGTGTCGCCGGCGGCGTTGGTGAGGACGGCCCCGACCACGCGCACGCCGATCTTCTCCAGCAGCTCTTTCGCCCGCTGGGCGTGGTCGCGCCGGGTGTGGCCGGCCCGCACGGCCAGCAGCGCGCCGTCCAGGCTGGCCGCCAGCAGGGCGGCGTCCGAGACCGCCAACAGCGGCGGGGCGTCGAACAGCACCATGTCGGCTCCGGCCTTGAGGTGGGCGATGAGCTGCGGCAGGCGGCGCGAGCTGAGCAGGTCGGCGGGGGCGGCCGTGGCCGAGCCGGCCGGCAGCAGCGCCAGGCCCTCGACGCCGGTCGGCACCAGGCGCGGCGGCGTCTCGTCCCGGCCAGTCATCCAATCGCTGAAGCCGGGCGCAACCGGCGCGCCAAAGATCTCGTGCTGGCGCGGCCGGCGCAGGTCGCAATCCACCAGCGTCGTCTTGCGCCCGCCCTGGGCCATGACCACCGCCAGGTTGGCCAGGATCAGGCTCTTGCCGGCGGCTTCGTCGCTTTCCGGCGCGGCCGAGGTTACCACCAACGCCTGCAGCGGCCGCTCCAAGCCGGCAAAGATCAGGTTAGTGCGCAGGGTGCGGAAGGCCTCGGCTGCCGGCGAGCGCGCGTCTTTGAGGGTGATCAGGTGGTCTTTGGTCATTGTGTTGAAAGACGAAAGACGCAGGACCAAGGACGCAAGGCGGCCCGGGCGAGTCGGCCTTGCGTCAATCGTCCGGCGTCATTTGCGGCGGGTTGGCTCCAGCGCGGGCACGACGCCCAGCACGCTCAGCCCCAGGGCGCGTTCGGCGTCCTGGCGCGAGCGGATAATATTGGATTCGAGATATTCCAAGACGAAGATGATGACGGCGCCCAGCAGCCCGCCCAGGATGCCGCCCGCCAGGGTGTTGACCGTGGTCTGCGGGCGGTACAGGCTGATGACCGGCTGATCCAGAATGGCGCCGCTGACCTTGTCTTCGTTGCGCAGGGCGGCGTTCTCAACGTCGCGATAGCTGACGAACAGCTCGGCCCAGCGGTAGGCCACCTTGCCGGCCGTGTCCGGGTTCTGGTCTCGCACGTCGACCTGGATGATGAAGTTTTCCTCTTCGGGCGCGATGGTGACATTGCCCAGCAGCGCTTCCGGCACCATGTCCAGCTGCAGATCATTGATGATGTGCAGCGCGTTCTGCTGGGTGCGCATCCATTGGACGTAGGAGCGCAGCACGGTCTTGGCGGTCTGCGTCAGGCCCAGGTCCGGCCGATACGGCTTGACCAGGATGCGGACGCTGGCCTCGTAGACCGGGGTCTGCAGCCTGCTGAACACGAAGGCGCTGGCGGCGGTGAGCGCGGCGGCCAGCAGGATGATCCAGCCGCGGCGGCGCAGCACCAGGAAAAGGTCGATCAGGGTCATTGACTTAAGCTCCGGGCGAGGATTCTAACATGGAGGGCAGTCTCCAGTCGCTAGTCACGGCGTTTAGAGACGGGAGGCCGGGAAAGGGGAGACGGCGGTATCTCGGCCACCACCGGCAGCCCCAGCTTCTCCAGCTCGGCCTTCTCGCGCACCACCGGGTCGAAGTAGTGCGCGGCCAGCGCCAGGGCCAGCCCGGCCGCCACCGCCAGCGCCAACCGCAGAGGCAGATCCAGGCTGGCGCGCAGGGAGGGCGAGGCGGCGACCGGCCCGTTGCCGGAGAGCGGGTCCAGCACGGTGACCACGGCCGGCTGACCGCCCAACGACGGCAGCGCGGCCGCGTTCTGCTCCTGCAGCACGGTGACCACGGCCGCCGCGATCGCGCTGATTTGGGCCGGGTCGCCCCCGCCCAGGTACACCAGCAACAGGCTGCGGGCATTGTCCGAAGCCACAATTGTCCCGGCCACGGCGCTGGGCGGCACCGCGCGGCCGGCCGCGGCCAACTCGGCGCTGACCGCCTCGGCAAAGGCGCCGGTGCGCACCCAATCTTTCAGCGCGCCGACGATGTACTCCGAGGTCAGCCAGTCATAGTAGTTGCGCGCGTAGGCCGGCTCGGCCGTGAGCGGGGTCGGCTGGCCGGCCGTGAAGCGCAGCGTCAGGGCGTAAGCCGGAGCTGGGGCGCGGTAGGTGACCAGGCTGTAGACGCCGACGACCAGGGGCGGCAGCACGATCAGCCACCACCAACGCAGCCCGACCTTCCAGAGTTGTTTCAGTTCCATGCCGCGTATTGTAGCCTGCGGCTCGCAGTTGGATCAAATGGCAGTGGCTGGGTTTATGTCGTCGAGGGAGATGGTGAAAGATGACGGGGAGCAGAGCGCATTGGTTCAGCGGCAGCAACGGTCATCGATCGCGCGGACGCTGGGCCTGACGCTGACCCCAGACGGCCAGCAGGGTTTCATTGCTCAGCACCGCCGCGCCCAAAGCCCAGGCCAGGGCAGGTTGGCCGGCATAGGCCAGACCCACAGCCGCCGACCCGAAGAACGCGATCTCGAAGAGCAGCCGGGCGAGGTCCGGCAAGCGCACGGGCGCGCGCGGCGAAGCGAGCAGGCCCCACAACCCCGCGGCCGCCAGCGGCGCGGCGAGGCCGAAGAGGAAGCGCAGGGCGGAACTGCCGCCCAGATGGTAACCTGCCAGGCCGAAGGCAGCCAGCGCGCACAATTCCAGGACGAAGCGCAGCACCAGGTTGGCGCCTTTCAGTATCGTCAGCATGGCCTCATCGCTCCGGTCTGCTTTCAACTTGAACGGGGCGCCGTCAGGCCCCGGATGAGACTGGACATCAGCCGGCGAAAACTCTCGTCCAGGTCCAGCGGCATCCCAAAACCGCCGGCGATCTCGAGCGTCGCGAAGCCGTGCGTCACCGCCCGCAGCCCGCGCACAGCGTGCAGGGCGTCATCGCCGGTCAGGCCCAGAGACGCGACCACTGCCACGACAATGTCCAGAACCCGGCGCTCGGCGGCCTGCAGGTCGGCGTCGGGCGCTTCCAGGTTGCCGGAGGCGCGCACAGTGGCCAGGTAAAGGCCCGGATGCGCCCGGATGTGGGCCCGGAAGGCCTGGGCCACCGCCAGCACACCGTCCGGGCCGGCCTGGCCGATGGCGGCCTCCGCCAGCCGCTCACCCAACTGCCGGGCGTTGAGCCGGGCCAGTTCGCGCTGCAGCCCGGGCAGCCCGTCGACGTGGTTGTAAAGCGACGGCGTCTGCACGCCGAGCTGTTCGGCCAGCCGGCTGAGCGTGAGCGCGTCCACGCCCTCGGCGTCCAACAGGTCAGCGGCCGCCTGGACGACGGTAGGCTTATCTAGGCGGACGTGCGGGACAACCCTACGCGGCATAGGCACCGGCCTTCTCGCGCAGCGATTCTAGGAAGGCCAGCACGACCGGCGCCGTGACCTCCGGCATTTCGGCGTGGGGGTAGTGGCCGGCGCCCGGAATGAGGCGCACGCTCCCGCGCACCTGTTGGGCCACCCATTCGGCCTCGGCCGCCGGGTCCTTAAAGTCCGGGTCTTTCGTCCCCATGATCACGAGCGCCGGCGCCGTCACCCGCGGCAGGCGCGCCTCGGCGGCGTTCTTGGGGGCGCGCAGCATCGCGTGCAGGGCCTCCAGGCGTCCAGGCGCGGCCAGGTTGGCGCGCAGGGCCGCGCAGTAATCGTCCAGGTCGGCCGGGCGGCGCGTGGGGTAGAGCGTGGCGTAGTGGCGCGCCCACTGGGCCGGCCCCCACGGCCGTGCGAAAAGGAGGCCCAAGAGCAGGAGCAGGGCGCCGGACATCAGCCGGTCCGGCCAGGTGTTCACACCGCGCACAAACGGGCCGACCAGTATGAGGCCGGTCACGGCCTCGGGCGCCTCGGCTGCGGCCCAGGCGGCAGCGGCCGCGGCCATGGAGGTGCCGACGATCACGGCCGGGCCGGCGTCCAGGCTGCGGATCAGGGCCAAGAGGTCGGCGCCGACCGCGGCCACCGAGTAATCGGGCCAGCGCACGCTGGTCTCGCCGTGGCCGCGCACATCCAGGCTGACCACCCGGTAACCGGCGGCGGCCAACTGCGGGGCCAGGAAACGGTACTCGCCGCGCAAGTCCCCCAGGCCGGGCGCGCAAATCACCAGGGGACCGACGCCGCTATCGTCGTAGGCGAGGCGCCCGCCGGCGTGGTTGAGGAAGTGGGTGGGCATGGATAGACCTCCGTGCAAAGCCCTATCTAATCTATTTAGTAATATAACTAATATTATTAGTTTTGTCAATAAACAAGCGCCTGGCTGGCGCGATTTCCGCCTTAAGGCCGAAACGATTGGAGCGGGCAGAAGCGGGGAGGCAGGCGGCCAGCCGGTCAGCGCCGGCAGCGGCTGAGGAAATCCTGCAGTTGGTGCGTGAACAGCCGGGTATCGAAGCGCTCGGCCGAGGCGCGCGCGACCGCTGGGTCGAAAGGCAGGTCCAGGCAGCGCTGCAGCGCGTCCTTGAGCGCGGCCACAGTGGGTTCGCGGAACAACACGCCGGTGACGCCATCCTGTACCGTGTCCAGCGCGCCGCCGCCGGCGAAGGCGACCACGGGCCGGCCGGAGGCCAGGGCCTGGACGGGCGTGATGCCGAAATCTTCCAGCCCCGGAAAGATGAAGCCGCGGCAGCGCGCCATCAACTCCGGCACGGCCGCATCCGGCACGCGGCCGAGGAACTTCACGGTGGGGCCGGCCAGCTGCTCCAGGCGTTCCCGATCACGCCCGGCGCCGGCCACCACCAGCGGCAGGCCCAGTTCCGAGCAGGCGCGCACGGCCAGGTCGACGCGCTTGTACGGGATCAAGCGGCCGAGGCTGAGGAAGTAATCGCCCGTGTCCGCGCGCGGCGCGAAGCGCTCCAGCGCCACCGGCGGGTAGATCAGAGTCGAGTCGCGCGCGTAGAACTGGCGGATGCGGCGCTGGACTTCGGTGGAGATGGCGATGAAGTGGTCCACGCCGTCGGCGGCCGCCCGATCCCAGCGTTTGAGCCAGGCCAGCAGCGGGCGCAGCGCCAACCGCGCCGCGGCGCCCAGCCCTTCGCGGCCGGCGTAGTCGTCGAAGCTCCAGACGTAGCGGGTGGGCGTCAGGCAGTAACAGACGTGCGTGGCGCCGGCCGGCTTGCGCACGCCGTGACAGAAGCCGCTCTTGTTCGAGAGGATCAGGTCGAAGCCGGTCAGGTCAAAGCGCTCGAAGGCGAAGGGATAGAGCGGCAGGTAGGGCTGGTGGTGGCGGTGCACGCCGGGCAGCCGGTCCATGAACGACACGCGGATCGGCCAGTGCCGGTAGTGGGCGGGCATCAGGTCCGGCGCGTAGATCGACGTGAACACGGGCGCGCCCGGGAAGGCGCCGACCAGCACGTCTAACACATCTTCGGCGCCGCCGATCTGGTTGAGCCAGTCGTGGACGAGGGCGGTGCGCACGGCTCACGTCCCGGTGCGCGCCGCCAACAGGGCCTGGATCGGCCGGTAGCTGCGGCGGTGCATCTCGCTCGGCCCAAGGCGTTCCAGGGCGGCGCGGTGCGCGCTGGTGCCATACCCTTTGTGGCGCGTGAAGCCGTAGCCCGGATAGAGCGCGTCCAACTGCGTCATGAACCGGTCGCGGCTGACCTTGGCGATGATCGAGGCGGCGGCGATGCTGAGCGAAATCGAATCGCCGAAATTCAGGTGGCGCTGCGGCAGCGGCACGTTGGCGCGCAGGTCGACGGCGTCGATGAGCAGCGCCTGGGGCTGGGTGGGCAGGATGCTGACCGCGCGCTGCATGGCGATGCGCGTGGCGGGCAGGAGGCCGTCCCGGTCGATCTGGCGCGCGCTGGCGCCGCCCATGCCCACCGCCACCGCCGCGCGGCGGATGAGCGCGTACAGGCGCTCGCGCTGGCGCGCCGTCAGCTGTTTTGAGTCGTTCACGCCGGCCGCGGCCAGCTCGGCCAGCACCTCCGGCTGGTCCAGCGGCAGGATGACGGCGGCCGCCATCACCGGGCCGGCCCAGGCCCCGCGCCCGGCCTCGTCGATCCCGGCGATCAGGCGGTGACCCTGGCGTTGCAGTTCCGCTTCAAGCGACAGGTCCGGCATCGGCGCTCAATCGCCGGCCGCCTTCGGCGCGTACAGCCCGCGCGCCCAGTTGCGGCGGATGATCAGGATGTCGCGCAGCATGCGCAGCGGGTCCAGGATCGGGTGGACGCGGCTCTCCGAGCGGTAGTACCAGTCGATCGGCACCTCCACAATCGGGTAGCCGCGCTGCGCGGCGATGAAGAGCGCCTCCACGTCGAAGCTCATCCCGTCGAAGACCTGCACCTGAAACACGTCCACGGCCGCGTCCGCGCGAAAGCACTTGAACCCGCACTGCGTGTCCTCGAAACCGGGCAGGGCGAAGAACTTAACCAGGTTGCTGAAGACGCGCCCCTGGAAATGGCGGTAGGCCGGCTCGTTGTAGCGCCGCGCGCCGGGGGCCTCGCGTGAGCCGATGGCGACGCCGTAGCCGTCCAGCTGCGGGGGCAGGAATTTGGCCACCTCTTCGATCGGCATGGATAGATCGGCGTCACAGATGAAGCGGAACTGGCCGCGCGCGGCCAGCATGCCGGTGCGCACGGCCAGGCCCTTGCCGCGGCCTTTCTCGCGGATCAGGCGCACGCGCGGATGGTCGGCCGCGAAGGCCTCGGTGACGACGGCGGTCAGGTCCTGGCTGCCGTTCTCGACGACGATGATCTCGCTGGGGTAAGCCTGCCGCGCCAGGTAGGCGTCCACCGCCGTCAGGGTCGGCGGCAGGCGGTGTTCTTCGTTGTGGGCCGGGATAATGATCGAGAGAAAGACGTCGCTCATAGAGCTCCGATGAGGCCGGAGGCGGTCACTCGGCCGGCGTGAGCAGCGCCAGCAGATAATCGTCTGAGACTACGCGCGCCGCCTGCACCGCGCGGCGTTTGCCCAGCATCTTGGGCAGGCCGAGCAGCCCGGCCAACTGGCCGCGCAGCCGTGCCCGCGCCGCCGCCCCGCGCCAGGCGCGCACCGCCGCCGCGGTGATCCGCAGCTGCCCGCGCACGATGCCGGTCCAGTGCCGGCGCCAGACGCAGGCCGGCACATCTTTCGCCAGCAGATACAGGAAGTTGCGGCCATCGTGAAAGCTGGCCGTCACGCCCCCGCCGCTGGCCGAAAGCTTATGATACACCACCGCCCGCGGCGCATAGACGGCCTGCCAGCCGGCCAGTTGCGCGCGCCAGGCCAGATCCACGTCCTCGCACGAGTAAAAGAAGTCTTCATCCAGCAGGCCGACCTGGTCGAGCATGGTCCGGCGATAGGCGGCGCTGCCGCCGTTGGCCGAGAACACCGGCCCCTCGGCGAATTGCCCGCGGTCCGCCTGCCAGACGCCGCGGTTGCCGGGCGTGCCGTCGGTCTTGAAGACGTCGCCCGCGGTGTGGAAAACCTCGCGCCGGTCGAAGAGCAGCATGCGCGAGGCCACCATGCCGGCGCGCGGGTGGCGCTCGAAGGCGGCCAGGACCTCGGCCAGCCAGTGCGGGTCGGCCTCGGTGTCGTTGTTGAGCAGGATCAGGCAGTCGCCGGCGGCGGCGCGCAGGCCGGCGTTGCACGCGCCGGTGAAGCCGTGGTTGCGCTCCAGCGCCAGCACGCGCACCTCCGGGTAGTCACGCGCCAGCAGCGCGAGCGAGTCGTCGCGCGAGGCGTTGTCGGCGACGATGACCTCAAAGTCCCGCCAGGTCTGACCGCGCAGAGCGTCCAGGCAGACCGGCAGATGCGCGGCGCCGTTCCAGTTAGGGATGATGATGGACACGAACATGGCGCGGGCGGGCGCCGGGAGCAGGGGCGCCGGGTGCCTTACCGGCCCTCCGCCCCCGCGCTTCAACTGCTCTTGAGGAAGGTCTCCAGCGCGGCTTCCCACGGCTGGAGCGTGATGCCCAGCGCGGCGGCGGCGAAGTTGGCCAGCGGCGAGAAGGGCGGCGGCGTGGACGGCCGCGGGTAATCGGCCAGCGTGATCGGCTCAATGGGGACGTGGCTGCGCCCGCTCAGGTCCAGGATCCGGCGCGCGAAGTCATAGCGGGAGCAGTAGCCGGCATTGGTGAGGTGATAGATGCCGTAAGCGCCGGTCGTCACCAGCCGGACCAGGGCCTCGGCCATGTCCGTGACAAAGGTTGGGCAGGCCACCTCGTCGGTGACGACGCGCAAGCTGCCGCGCTCATCGGCCAGCTGCTGAATGCGGTGGACGAAGTTGCGGCCGGCGCGGCCGGTGAGCCACGACGTGCGGATGATGTAGAACTTCGAGCTTAGGGACTGGGCGAACCACTCGCCCGCGCGTTTGGAGGCGCCATACGGGTTGATCGGGTTGGGGGTGTCGAACTCCAGGTAGGGCGCGCCCTTCGTCCCGTCGAAGACCTCGTTGGTGCTGATGTAGGCCAGCGCGGCGCCGCCGCGCGCGGCGGCCAATGCCACCGCCTGGGTGCCGAGGCCGTTGGCGCGGTAGGCGGCGGCCGGGTCCCGGGCCGCGCCGTCCACGTCCGTCATCGCCGCGCAGTGCACGATCAGCTCCGGCCGGTGCTCGTCCACCAGCGCCGCCAGGGCTTCCGGCTGGGTGATGTCCACCTCCGGCAGGTCGGCGCCGACGGCGTCCGGCCAGTAGGCGTGCAACGCCCGGCCGAGTTGGCCTTTGTGTCCAGTGATTAAGATGCGCACGAGGATGCTCCTGAGCTGCCGCGCGCCATTATAGCCCAGGCGCGCGGCCAGGCCGGTCAGGAGAAGATGAAGTAGCCGAACACGGTCAGCGCACAGCAGTTGGCCAGCGCCATCCCGCCCAACACGAGCAGCTGCAGACCCGTCAGAGAGAAGAGCCGGGGTTGGCGGCGCTTGAGCCAATCGGAGAGGGTGGGGCCGGCGGCCGCCGGCGGCGTGGCCGGCCGGGCTTTGCCGGTCAGCAGGTTGACGGCCTCAGCGGCGTCGAGGGGCGTCTCGGCCGCATACTGCGGCAGGACGTCGCGGACGAACTCGCCGATCTCTTCGACGAACAGCACCAGGTCGATGCCGGGGACGGCGAACTCGCGCGGCGCGCGCGGGGTGGCCACGACCACGGCCTGACGCGCCCCCAGACCGGCCGGCCCCAGGAAGGCCTGCAACTCGGCCAAGCGGCTGCGGGCATGCGCGGCGATCTCAGACAGCGGCACCGGCTGGACGCTCTGCTTGGCGTAGTCCCAATGCATCCACACGCCGGCGTTGTTCACCAGGCTGGCCAGGTGCAACAGCTCCAGATGCCAGAGGCCGTTCGGGCCGACCAGCACAAAGCCGGTCTTTTCGGAGGCGTCTGGCAGGGTGAGGTGCCGGATCAGGATATGGGAGTCGTCAAGGGCCTTGCCGAATTGCGCGGTGACGAGGTCTTCACCCTGTTTCTCTCGTCCGCCGCGCAGGAAATCCGCAAAGCCACTGGGGGTGGCTTCCACGATGCGCATGCGGCAACTATAGGCCGATCGACCAGAAAAGCAAACTTCGCCGGAGGGTTTTGGTTCTAGGCCGGTTTCAGCCCGCCGCCGGCCGCACCGCGCCTTTGACGGAGTCGGGCGACTCGCATAGAATTCCGGTTGTCACCAACCGGGCCTAATTGGGAGAAAGCTGTCCATGCAAATCAAGCGCCTCATCGTCGTGGTCGTCTCGCTCATTATCGGCGTGCTGCTTACGGGCGCCGTCATCTACCTGGGCTTCGGGACAACGCCCGAACGGTTCGCCTACAGCAACGTGGTCCTGCTGACGGTCTCGCTGGCCGGCATCGCGTTCATCTGGCTGGATTACCTGCTGGGGACGCAGTTCCTCAAGAACTGACGCCCGCCCCGCGACGACCGCGCCTCAGCCTCGGCTGGGGCGCTTTTGTTTCCGCCGCGGCCGCCCCGTCAGGGCGCCGCCCACACCCGCACCCAGCTGAAGACCACGCGCGCCGGCGCGGCCAAACCGTCCCGGGGCGCCCCGCGCGCGATGACGCCCACTTGCCCGCCGGGGGCCACCTCGAACTCACACAAGCGCTCGTCGTTGACGCGCACACTCACCCGGGACCCGCGCACGTCCACGCGCACGCGGTTGCTGTCCGTCCCGGCCAGGAGGTGCGGCCATTGCTGCCACGGAAACAGCGCGCGGCGCTGTGTCCCCGCCTGCTGGTACGCCTCGGCGTAGCCGTTGCCGTTGACGACGACGGCCGTGTAATGAGCGTCGTCATGCCAGTTGAGGACCAGGCCGTAGGCGGCCCCGGCCGCGCCCTCCGTCTGGGCGCCGGCGACCTCCAGCGTGTAGTCCGCGGCCGGCGCCGGCGTCACCGCGAACACCATCTGCTCCGGCCCGGACAGGTCGGCCACCAGCGCACCGGCCCGCGGCGCCAGGGCGGCCCCGCTCGAGACCGACCACGCCCAACGCGACGTGTCACCCTTGAAGTCGTCCTGCCACAAGAGCGGCCCGGCCCGCGGCGGATCGGCCAGGCCCAGACCCAACGCCAGCGCCAGCCCGGCGGTGCCGACCAGCAACGCGGCCAGGCCGGCGCGCGCCAGGCGCCACAACCAGAGCGGGACAGGGGCGTCAGGTGAATTCAGGCTCATGCGACGACCAGCGGCCTCGGCGCCAGGGCGTATGTTATCATCCGCCCGATGTCTCCCAAGAGCCTGTTGTGCCTGGCCGGGCTGGCTTTGGCCGCCTGTGTCCCGCTGGCCGCGCCTACCCAATCGGCCGCCGTGACGCCGTTCATCCCGGCCACGGGCCAGACAGCGTCGGCGACTCCGACCCAGACGGCCTCCCCGTCGCCGACGGCGTCCGCCACGGCCACGCCGACCGCCACCCTCACCCTCACGCTCACGCCCACCGCCACCGCCACCGAAACGCCGCGGGCCACCCCGGACGCGCAGGCGGCGGCGCGGCGTGTGCGCGTGCCGATCCTGATGTATCACTATGTGGAGCCGTGGCCGGCCGACGCCAATGAACTGCGGCGCGGCCTGACCGTGCAGCCGGAGGCCTTCGCGGCGCAGATGCAGTATCTGGCCGACCAGGGCTACCGCGTGCTCAGCCTGTACGAACTGCTGGCGGCGCTGGCCCAGGGGACGCCGCTGCCCGAGCGCGCCGTGGTGCTCACCTTCGATGACGGCTACCGCTCGCTGATGGATTACGCCGCGCCGCGCCTGGAGCCGTACGGCTTCACGGGCACAGTCTTCGTCATCACCGAATTCATGGACCGAGGCTTCCCGCAGTACCTCACCTGGGATCAGGCGCGCGCGCTGGCTGCGCTGGGCTGGGACATCGAACCGCACACCAAGACGCACGAGGCGCTGGCCGGCCGCAGCCGCGACAAACAGTTGTACGAGATCCTGGGCGCGGTCGAGACCATCCAGGCCAATCTCGGCGTGCGGCCACGTTTCCTGTGCTTCCCGTCCGGCAAGTACGACGCCGTCACCGTGCAGCTCGCCCGCGAGATCGACCTATGGGGGGCGGTGACGACGCAGCCCGGCCGCGCGCACACCTACACCGACCGCTACACCTGGACGCGCGTGCGCGTGGACGGGCGCGGTTCGCAGCAAGACTTCATCAACGCGCTTGAGGGCGACCTCAAGTAGCCGCCCGGCCCAGCGAGGCGCTCATGCCCAGTTCCCGTCTGCCCGGTTTTTATCAACGTTCCCTGGCGGAACGCGCCCAGCTGATCCAGGCCGCGGCCGGCCTGAGCGCGGCAGACCTGGCCGCCCTCACCGGCTTGGCCGGCCTGACGCCGGCCCAGGCCGACCACATGATCGAGAACGCCCTCGGCACGTACGCGCTGCCGCTGGGGATCGCCGCCAACTTCCTGGTCAACGGCCGCGAAGTGCTGGTGCCGATGGCGATCGAGGAGCCGTCGGTGGTGGCCAGCGCTTCCTTCATGGCCAAGCTGGCGCGGACCGGCGGCGGCTTCACGGCCAGCAGCACCGAGCCGGAAATGATCGGCCAGATCCAGCTGCTGGGCCTCACCGATCCAGACACGGCCGAGCGGGCACTGCGGGCGGAGACCCCGCGTTTGCTGGCCCTGGCCGACCAGGTCAACCCGTCCATCGTCAAACGCGGCGGCGGCGCGCGCGGGCTGGAGGTGCGCTGGCTGGCCGAGTCGCCGCGCGGCCCCTTCCTGGTGGTGCACGTCCTCTACGACACGCGCGATGCGATGGGCGCCAACGCCATCAACACCGTGTGCGAGACTCTGGCGCCGGCCATCGAGCGGATCACGGGCGGGCGCGCGCACCTGCGCATCCTGTCTAACCTCGCCGACCGGCGGCTGGCCACGGCGCGCTGCGTGATCCCGGCCGCGGCGCTGGCTTTCGACCAGTATCCGGGCGAGCACGTGCGCGACGGCATCCTGGACGCTTACGCGCTGGCGGCCGCCGACCCCTACCGCGCGGCCACGCACAACAAAGGCATCATGAACGGCGTCGATCCGGTGGTGATCGCCACCGGCAACGATTGGCGCGCCATCGAGGCCGGCGCCCACGCCTACGCCGCGCGCTCCGGCCGCTATACGTCGTTAAGTGGGTGGGAGGCCGACGCCGCCGGCCAACTGGTCGGGACCCTGACCATGCCGCTGGCGGTGGGGATTGTGGGCGGCGCCACCAAGGTGCTGGCGGCGGCGCAGGCCGCGCTCAAGCTGATGGGCGTGACCTCGGCGCGCGAGCTGGCCGAAATCATCGTCAGCGTCGGCCTGGCGCAGAACCTGGGCGCGCTGCGGGCCCTGGCCACCGAGGGCATCCAGCGCGGGCACATGAGCCTGCACGCGCGCCAGATCGCGGTGGCGGCCGGCGCGGCCGGCGACCAGGTGGAAGTAGTGGCGGCGCGGCTGACGGCCGAGGGCCAGATCCGGGTGGAACGCGCCGCCGAAATCCTGCGGGAACTCGCGGCGCCGGAGGAGACGCACGATGAACCCTGACCCAGCCCCGCTGAACGCGCGCTACGCGCACACCAATCTGGTCGCCGCCGACTGGCGCGCCCTGGCTGCCTTCTATCAGCGCGTCTTCGGCTGCGAGCCGGTGCCGCCCGAGCGCGATTTCTCCGGCGCGGAGTTAGAGCGCGGCACCGGGCTGGCCGGCGCGCACCTGCGCGGCGTCCACTTGCGCCTGCCCGGCCACGGCGCGGCCGGCCCAACGCTCGAGGTCTTCAACTATTCCAGCTTGGAAACGCGGCCGGGGACGGCCGTCAACCGGCCGGGCTTCGGACACCTCGCCTTCCAGGTGGACGACGTGGCGGCGGCGCGGGCACGGGTGCTGGCTGATGGCGGCCGGGCGGTGGGGGAGGTGGTGACGCTGACCGTGGCCGGCGGGGCGCGCGTCACCTGGTGCTACGTCACCGATCCGGAAGGCAACGTCCTGGAACTGCAGGCCTGGTCGGCGCCGGCGGAGGACGCTTAAGCCCGGCCCCACTTCTGGCGGAACCTGGCCGCCGCCCCGCGCCGGATCGGCCCGCCGTGGCCGAAGACCGCCACCTCAAACTCCAGCTGGGCCAGCCGGGCCAGGCTGCGCCGCCCGACCTCCAAATCCTCGTAGACAATGCTCAATTGCAGGCCGGCGACGTTGCTGGCGGTGTCGCCGGCGAAGAGCACGCCGCGCGACTCCCACAAGAAAGCCAGATGGCCGAGGCTGTGACCGGGCGTATGCACGGCGCGCAGCCCGCCCGCAATCGGCAGCACCGCGCCGTCTTCCACGGTCTGCTCGATCTCGGCCGCCTCCACTGTGGACGGCGTGCCGGTGATGAACAACCGGTAGAGCAGTTGATTGGGCAGGCCCGGCGCCACCACCATCTGGCCGCGCCCGACCTGGCCGGCGCGTGTCAATGCGGCGTCGGCGGGGTGCATGGCGGCCGGCGCGCCGCTCAACCGCTTGAGCTCGGCTACGCTGCCGGCGTGGTCGGGGTGGCAGTGCGTGAGCAGGATCTGGCGCACGTCGGCCCAGCTCTTGCCGCTGGCGGCCAGAGCCGCGCCGATCTGGGGCGCGCTGCCGGGGTAACCGCTGTCGATGATGGTCAACGCGCCGCCGTCGTCCAGGATAAAGACGTTCACGGCGCCTAACGGGAGGGCGAACAAGCCCGGCAGAATTGGACGCATCAGCCTAAGCCTTCTGGAGCCGCTCGCTGGGCGAAGCCCAGAGCAGTCTCTCCCGGAACAGGATACGCCTCACGGCGGCGGCGGTACAGCCGCGCCCGACTCGGCCCGGCGCGGCCAGAACACCAGGGCCGCCACGGCCACGACCAGGACAGCCGTCACGGCCAGGCCGCCCTCCGGCCCGAACGCCCCGCCGGTAATGAAGTCCGGCCCTTGCGCCCGCAGGTTCAGCATGACCGGACCGGTGCGCGTCAGGCCGCTGACCTCCAGACCGAACACATTGCCCTGCAGCCAGTTCCAGGCGCTGTGCTCGGCACACACGCCCCATAGCCCGCCCTCGCGCAGCGCATACAGGGCCGCGAACAGGCCGAACAGGAAGAGGTTGAGCAAGGCCAGCCCGCTCAGATTGGGGTTGAGGCTGTGCAGCGCGGCAAAGGCCAGCGACGAGATGAGCACGCCCACCCAGGGCCGGTAACGCGCCCCCAGGCTGCCCAGCAGCCAGCCGCGGGTCAGCGCTTCCTCAGACGCGCCCTGGACCAGCCAGCCCAGCAGCATGGCCAGCACACCGCCGAAGGTGGCCAGGCCGAGCGCCGGTCCCGCCGGCTGGACCGTGATGTAACCCAAAGCCGCGCTCAGGCCGAGGCTGGCCAGAAACATCGCCGTACCCACCAGGAAGCCGCGCGCATACTTCCCGAGGGCGCCGCCGCGCTCAAAGCCGAGCGTGGATAACGGCCGGCGTTCAAACCAGCGCAGCCAGGCCCACAATAGACCGAACACGGGCAGCGTGACCGCGGCCAGCAGCAGGCCGGCGCCCAGACCGAGCGGCAGCGGTTGGTCCGCCAGCGAGGTCGAGCCGCCTGGGGCCAGCGCCCACAACAGCAGATAGACCGGCGCGCCGCCGATGAACTGGCTGGCGACGAGGAACAGCGCTGCCAGGACGATGGCCGCCGCCGGGTGCGTCAGACGCCGGCCCTGACGGGCAAGGGCGAACAAGCGGCTGGTGGAGACCCAATTCAGCATGGACGTGCTCAGGTTTGTGATCGCGGAAAGCGCAGCCGGATCCCACACCCGTTCAGTTGGGACGTGCGTTGGGATGGTGGGGATGATACCAAAAGTCCGGCGCCCGGCAACTCGCGGTCCGGCCGCTCAAGCCGCGCAGAGCACCAGCCGGGCCAGAAGGCTTTGGCGCTGGGCGCCCCTCAGGGCTCAGGGCCGGCCCCCAACGCGTAGAGCGTCCCGTGGTTGTCGACCACGTACAGACGGCCCGGCACCAGCGCCCCGCCCAGAACCGCGCCGTCGGTCTCCGTCAGCGTCGTCTCCCAGACCTCCGCGCCGTCGGGCCGATAAGCGGAGCAGACGATCGGCCGGCCCGGGAACGCGTCACACATGTAGACAATCCGGTCCTGGTCGATGGCCAACACCGGGCTGCCGCGCCGGAGCGCATCGAAGACTTCGGTGGTCTGGCCGGCCGCGTCCGCCCACACCACTTTGCCGGTGCCCCCGAACGGCGAGCCGTACAGAAACCAGGCCCGGCCGCCGGGCAGCACGCCGCCGTCGCCGGCGAAGCTGAAACCCAGGGACAGGCCGCGCGCGTCCAGCCTCACCCGTGGCGTGACCTGCACATCGCCTTCGACGATCTCCCAAGCCTCCAGTTCCGCCGGCTTGCGGAGATACAGCTGGCCGTCGGCGCCAAAGACGAACATGTCCAGGGAGGTCGGCGCCCGCGCCAGCGTCGCGCCGTTGGTGGCGTCAAGGACGAAATCCTGAAACACCAACTGACCCCCGTCCGCGCTGAGGCGCAAAACGGGCAGCGAGTAGCTGTAGGTGGGCTGGTTCTCTCGCCAGTACAGCTCGCCGTTGGTGGTCAGCGCCAGAATATGACGCTCGGTCGCCAGATAGATGATGTCGTTCGGCCCAATGATCGGCTGGGTCAGCAGCGCGGCCGGGGTGGGGTTGAGAAACGTCCAGCGCACATGGCCGGCCGGAGCGAAAGCGGACACCGAGCCCTGGCCGTCGGCGACGATGATCTCGCCCGACGCGCTCAAAGCCGGCACGCTCAGGTTGATCTCCGTCAACGGCCGGTCAAAATCGGGTCGATTGCGCGTAAACACCGCGCCGGGGATCGGCGTGCGCCACAGCACTGCGCCATCCGGGCTGAACGCCACCAACGTCCCGCCGTCTTGCGCCGAAACCGCGTACAACGTGCCGTCGGCGGCGACCACGGGCGGGAAGAGCCCGGCCGGATCCTGGTAGGTCCAGGCCACCGCCGCCGTCGCCGGGCCGCGCCCGGGCACAAACAAGGTGGCCGAGGCGTCGTGGCGCGCCGTCCCCCACAGGTGGCCGCCCGGCACCGTCACGACCGGCGCCGCCAGCGCGCGGCTGCTGGTCTGGCTCCACAACCACCAACTGCCGCCGGCGATCACGGCGAGCAGGGCGATGACGGCCCCGCCCGCGGTGGCCACGCGCTGCCATTCGGTCAGGATCAGGAAGAACTGGTCGTTCAGCCGCTCCGCCTGGGCCGCCAGGATTTGCCCCAGGCGGCCGGGGCGGGTGCGCTGTTCGGGGCTGAAGACCCGGCGCAGGCCATCGCTCAGCAGGTTGAAGCCCAGGACGATGAGCACCACCAGGCTGCCGGCCGCCAGCGCCGACCAGGGCTGGCGCTCCGTGGCCGAGAAGCTCAACATCTGGCCCAGTTCCGGGTTGCCGGCGGCACGCAGGCCCACCCAGTCTCCAATCGGGATCCAGATCGCGTTGACGAAGTAGCCTAGAAAGCCCAGGCCGGCTGTCGCCATCAACACGTTGCTGGCTTCCAGGGCCAGCCAGATCCAGACGAAGGGGAAGAGATGCGGGAGGACGTGTCGGCCGATGATCTGGGCGTCCGAGGCGCCCAGCGCCCGGGCGGCCTCGACAAAACTCTGACCCCGCACCAGCCGCGTCTGCTCCGCCACTAAGCGGGCGACCTCCGCCCAGCCCGTGATCGAGAGGCCCAGGATGAAGGCCCACAATCCCCAGCGCTGGCCCACGGTGGCCACGACGAACAGGGCCGCCAACAGCACCGGGATGGAGAGCGCCGCCCCGATCAGCCGCTCCAAGGCCCGGCCGGCCGGGCCCCGAGACCAGCCCGCGGCCAGCCCCAGCGCCAACCCTAAGCTGAGGCGCACAGCCGCCACCACCGACACCAGCGTCAACGTCGGCCGGACCGCCCACAACAGGCGGCTGAACAGGTCGCGCCCGAACTCGTCGGCGCCGAGCCAGAAGCCGTCGACGGTGAAGGGCGCAAACGGCGGCTTCACAAAACCGGTCTCGGTGAAGACGATGTAGTTCTCCTGGAGCGGGTCAGCCGGCGCCATGGCTGGACCGGCGGCCGCAAGGACCAGGGTGGCGGCCACCAGCGCGCCGCCGACCCAGAGGGCCCAGTTGCTATGACCGGCTCCAAGCGAGGCTGGGGATCGCGTTGTCATCGGCTCACCCTCGCGCCGGGTCGGCGTCGGTCAGGCGCAAACGCGCATCCGCTGCGCGCGCCAAGCCAGAGGCGACGCCGTCCACTATCAAGAACGTAAAGGCCAGGACGGTCAGCAGCGCCGCCAGCAGGGGCGGGTTCAGGTAGTAGGCGCCGCCGCCGCCCAGCGACCCGGGCGTCGCCAGGCTCGGCGTGAGCACCGTCTGAGCCAGCAGGCGGCCCAGGCCGGGCCAATCAAAAAGCCACTCCACCAGCACCAGTTCGCCCACCGAGAAACGCAAGGCGCCGGCGATGACCAGCAGGAGCGGAGCGACGATATTGCGCAGAGCGTGGTGCCAGCGAATGCGCCGCCAGGTGTTGCCGACGCTGCGGGCGGTGACGACGTACTGCTTGCGGATCTCTTCGACCAGGAGATTGGCCGAGATCTGGGCGATCTGGGCGGTCGATCGCAAGGTCAGGGCGAGAGTCGGCAGGACCAGATGAATATCCCAGCCGAAGCCGCCGACTGGCAAGGGCAACTGGCCGCGCCCGCTCAACACCAGATAGACCGCGGCGGCCACCGCCAGCGTGCCGATGTAGAAGCTCGGCGTCGCCAGCCCTAACGTGGACAGCGGGGCCAGCCAGGGCGCTATCCGGGGCGGAGCTACCCGCACCGCCGCCAGTCCGAGCGCCAGACCGCCGACGCCGCTGACGACGAGCGCCAGCGTGAGCAGGCCCAGGCTGGCCGGAGCGGCGTCCGCTAACGCTTCGGCGATGGGAATGCCCGTGCCCACCGGCAGTGAGCCCAGGTCCAGGCGGGTCAGACCGTCGACATAGTCGCCGTAGAGCGTCAGCACATCCGGCGGCTGGGCGCGCGTGCCGAACGGGCTCTGCAGCTGTTGTAGGTAGTAGGCGCCGTGCGCGTAAGTGAAGCCCAGGAAGTTGGCGAGCACCAGGATGGCTAGACCGCCGAGGAGGCGGCGCACAGTGAAGGCAACCATGGAGCGCATTCTACCGGCATCCCGCCTCGCCAATCAAGGGAGTTTGGCTGAAGACCGGACCCGGGATGAAAGCGAACAAGCGGCTGGGGGAAACCCAATTCAGCCTGGCCGTGCTCAAGGGTGTCATCGCGGAGCGGGCAGCCGGATCGCACTCGTTCAGGTTGGACGGGCGCTGGGGTGGCGGGGAGGAGACCAAAAGCACGGCGCCCGGCAACTCGCGGACCCGCCGCTCAGGCCACGAAACGCGCCAGCCGAGCCAGGTAGCCCTGGCGGCCGTTCTGCTTCGTCCACTGGGCCGCCACCTGGCGCAGGCGCTTGAGGCAGGCGCAGAGCGTGGCGAGGTCCAACTGCCGGCCGGGCTGCTGGGCTACCCCCTCGCCGTCCACGATCACCGCGCGCCCCAGCCACCAATCGGCCAGCGACTTGGCGGCGGCGTAGACCGGCGCGGCGCGCGGTGACAGGCTGACGGGCGGCGCGGCGCGGCCGCGCAGTTCGGCTTGATAGGCGCGCAATAAGCTGTCCAGCGCGCTGTCTACGTGCGCGTCCAGGAGCTCCGGATCGGCGCGATAGACACCGACGATGCCGGCCTCCAGGCTGCGAAACACATCCGGGTATTCGTCTTCGGCATGGGGCATGGGTTCCCTCCCGCCCGCGCAGTGTAACCCAGAATCCGCAGCCGGCCGCCTTGACGCGCCCAAATCAGCACCTATAATTGTTACAGTTCCGATGAACAGCAATCGCTTCACCCTGGCCGTCCACATCCTGACCTTGATGGCCATTGAACGGCCCGCCGAACCGACGCCGTCGGCCTACTTCGCCCGCGCCGCCAGCACCAATCCGGTCGTCGTCCGGCGCGTGCTCAGCCAGCTGCACAAGGCCCGGCTGGTCATCAACACGCCCGGCGCCCGGGGCGGCGCCCAACTGGCCCGTGACCCGGAGGCCATCACGCTGCTGGACGTCTATCAGGCCACCGGCGAGGAGACCCTGTTCGGGATTGGGTCGAGCGACCGCAACCCGCATTGCATCTGTGCGCGCCACATCCGGCCGGTGATGGCGGCGATCAACGCCCAGGCGCACGCCGCGCTGGCGCAGACCTTCGGGACTACCAGCATCGCCGCGCTGGCGCGCGATATCCAGGCCCGCGATGCGGACCAGCCCGAGGCCGCCGCCGGGCCGCGGCGCCGACGCCCGGCCCCTCCGTAGGGCCATCTTTTTTGCGGCAAACTGTAACCGAGGTTGTGGCCGAAAGGCCGCACTGACAAGGAGCGCAGCATGAACATCGGTGTCTTGGGGACGGGTATGGTCGGCCGTGGTCTGGCTGGCCGGCTCGCCGAACTGGGCCACGCCGTGGTCCTGGGCACGCGCGATCCGGCCGAGACGCTGGCGCGCCGCGGGCCGGATCGTTTCGGCCAGCCGCCGGCCAGTGAGTGGCTCAAGCAGCATCCCCTGATCAAGCTGGGGACGTTCGCGGAGTCTGCCGCGCACGGGGAGCTGCTGGTCAACGCCACCAATGGCGCCGGCTCGCTGGAGGCGTTGCGCCTGGCCGGCGCAGACCGGCTGGCCGGCAAAGTCCTGCTCGACCTCTCCAACCCATTGGATTTCTCACACGGCATGCCGCCGACGCTGTTCGTGCAGGGCGGCGACTCGCTGGCCGAACAGATCCAGCGGGCCTTCCCGCAGGCCCGCGTGGTCAAGACGCTGAACACGCTCACGGCCGAGTTGATGGTGGCGCCAGCTCAGCTGGCCGGCGGCGACCACAGCGTTTTCCTGAGCGGCGACGACGCCGACGCCAAGGCCGTTGCCGCCGCCCTGCTGCGCAGCTTCGGCTGGCGCGACATCATCGACCTGGGCGGCCTGGCCACGGCGCGCGGCGCGGAGATGGTGCTGCCGGCCTGGCTGGCGCTGATGGACGCGCTGGGCACCCCGCGCTTCAACCTTAAAGTCGTGCGCTGAGGCGCTGCCGATGCGTTACAAACTCCTGGGCCGCAGCGGCCTGCGCGTCAGCGAGCTGGCGCTGGGGACGATGACGTTCGGCACCGACTGGGGCTGGGGCGCGGACAAAGACACCTGCCGCCAGCTGTTCGACTTGTACGCCGAGGCCGGCGGCAACTTCATCGACACGGCCAACCGCTACACCAACGGCACGGCCGAACGATTCGTGGGCGAGTTCGTGGCCGCCGACCGCGCGCACTTCGTCGTCGCCACCAAGTATTCGCTCAACACGCGCCCGGGCGACCCCAACGGCGGCGGCAACCACCGCAAGAACATGGTCCAGGCGCTGGAGGCCAGCCTGAAGCGCCTGAACACGGACTACGTCGACGTCTACTGGGTCCACGCCTGGGACTTCCTGACCCCGGTCGACGAGGTGATGCGCGCGCTGGACGACCTGGTGCGCGCCGGCAAGGTCTTGTACGTGGGCGTCTCGGACACGCCCGCCTGGGTCGTGGCCCAGGCCAACACCCTGGCCGACCTGCGCGGCTGGGCGCGCTTCGTGGGCCTGCAGCTCCGCTACAGCCTGGCCGACCGCGCCGCCGAGCGCGACCTGCTGCCCATGGCCCGCGCCTTCGACCTGGCCGTGACGGCCTGGAACGTGCTCGGCGCGGGCGTGCTCACCGGCAAGTACAACCGCGCCGAGGGCGCTCAGGGCCGCGCCGCCAACTGGGACTCAATCCCGGAGCGCCACTTGCAGCTGGCCGAGACCGTGCAGGCCGTGGCGCGCGAGTACGGGTGCTCACCGGCCCAGGTGGCGTTGAGCTGGGTGCGCCAGCAGGGCGACGCCCGCCACGCACCCGTCCTCCCGCTGCTCGGCGCCACCAAGACCGCGCAGCTGCAGGACAACCTGGACTGTCTCAAGGTGAGGCTCGGCGCCGAGCAGTTGGCCCGCCTGGACGCGGCCAGCCGGATTGAGCTGGGCTTCCCGCACGACTTCCTGGCCTCCGGCGAAATCCAGAACATCGTCCACGGCGGCCTGCGCGACCGGATCGACGACCATCGCGGCTGAGCGCGAACGCTTTTCCTCCGATTGCGGCTGCCCAAGCGTCCATGAACGATGTGCGCCAGAACACCTCCGGGGCGGCCAGCGCCGCTCCGACCACGGCCGACACCGTCCGCGGCCGCGTGCTGGTCCTGCTGATCCTCACCGCTCTGCTGCACGTTATCTACCCGGTGACGCTGAGCGGCGACTCGGCCAGCCTGATCGCGTACAACGTGCTCTACGCCGGGATGTTCCTGGCCGGCATTGTCATCGCCAGCGACAGCCGCCGCCACCTGATCGTCACGGTCGTCATCGCCCTGGCCTGGCTGGTGATGGCCGTGCTGTACGCGCTCGATCCGGCCAACACCGGGAAGGTGCTGGCGACTTACCTGGCGCTGGGCGCTTTCCAGGCCGCACTGGTCTGGCTGCTGCTGCGCTACATCTTCCGCGCCCGCGCCGTCACCGGCGACGTGCTCTATGCGGCCATCACCGTCTACATCCTGATCGGCGCGCTTTTTGTGCCGGTCTACGGCACGCTGGAACTGCTGGCGCCGGGCGCGTTTGTGGACAACGCCACCGGGCAGCCCGTGTTCTGGCAGCAGTTCATCTACTTCAGCCTGGTCACGCTCACCACCAGCGGCTACGGCGACATCCTGCCGGTCTCCGGCTGGGCGCGCGCCGTCGCCAACATCGAACAGGTCGTCGGCGTCCTGTATATCGCCATCCTGATGGCGCGCCTGGTCGGGCTGTACTCACAACCCCAAGTGTCGGGAGGCACCTCATGAACATCGCCATCCTGGGCGCCGGCAACATCGGCGGCACGCTCGGCCGGAAGTGGGCGGCGGCCGGCCACAGCGTGGTCTACGGCGTGCGCGACCCAGCCAGCCCCAAAGCGCAGGCGCTGCGCGCGCTGGACCCGGCGGCGAGGCTGCTGACCGTGGCGGAGGCGCTGGCCGAAGCGGACACCGTGCTGGTGTCCACGCCGCACGCGGCCGTGGCCGAGATCGCCCAGACGCACGCCCCGGCCCTGGCCGGCAAGTTCCTAGTTGACGCCACCAACGCCTTTGGTGCGCCGGTCGTCAACAACGTCCAGACCTTGCAGACCGCTGCGCCGACGGCCGTCGTTTGCCGCGCCTTCAACTCACTGGGCTGGGAGCATTTCGCCGAGCCGCAGCTGGAGGGCCGGCAGCTCGATCATTTCTTCTGCGGCCCGGACGGCGAGCCGCGCGCCGTGATGGAGCGCCTGATCGCCGAGATCGGCCTGCGCCCGATCTGGGTGGGCGGCTACGAGACGCTGCCCGTGGTGGACGCGCTCGGCACGTTGTGGGTGACGCTGGCCTTCCGGCGCGGCCTGGGGCGCGGCCTGGCGCTGAAACTGCTGGGCGTCTGAGGCCGGCCTCGCGTCAGTGCGGATGCGCGCCGGCGCCGAAGGCGTGCTCGTACGCCAGGCTCAGCCAGTAACCCCAGTCGTCCAGCGCCACCGGGGTGCCCGGCCTCACTGGCCGGGCGCCGGCCCCGTCGCCCTGGAGGGCCTGCTTGAGGAAGGCCGTCACTTCGGCCCAGGCCTGCCCCTGGGCGCCGCCGGCCTGGATCCCGGCCACGCTGCTGACAAAGGCGTGCGGCTGGCCGTCGTAGACGCTGACCTGGTGCGGCACCCCGGCGGCCTCCAGGCCGGCCTCAAAGGCGCGCACCTCGTCCAGCGGGATCGACGTATCCGCGCCGCCGAAGATCCCGAGCACCGGCCCGGACAGCGCCCGCAGGGCGTCCGCGTCGCCGGTCACCTGGCCATACAGGACTACGGTCGCGGCCAGTTGCGGCTGTTCCAGGCTGTACAACAGCGATGTGCGCCCGCCGAAGCAGAAACCCATGATCGCGATGCGGTCGGCCTGCACCTCCGGCTGGGCGGCCAGCCAGTTGAAGACGGCGTCCACATCGGCGTTGATCTGCGCGGCCGGTGTGCTGATCACTTGGTAGATCGCGCGCGGAATGAAGCCGGTGGTGCTGCCCCGGAACATGTCTGGGGCGACGACGAGATATCCCTCCTGCGCCAGCAGGTCAGCCTTGGCGGCGATATCCGCATTCAGGCCCCAGAACTCGTGGATCATGATCACGGCCGGGCGCGGCCCGGTTCCGGCCGGGCGCGGCCCGGTTCCGGCCGGCCGGGCCACGTAAGCGCGCACGTCCGGGCCACCCGCGCCAGGGATGACCGTGTTGGCCACCGCCTGCAGCCGGCCGGCCCCGCCCAGGCCGTCCACGGCGATGGCGCCGGCCAACAGGCCGACCAGCGCCGCCAGCGCCACGCCGATTATCACCGCGCCGCGTTTGATCATCCGACCCATAGGCTTGCCTCCTGCCCAGCTGACTGAATGGCAAGAGCGTATCAAAACCAGGCCCGCCTGACCACCGCCGGTGAAACATGACCGGCCCTGGCGTGAGCGTTGTCATTAGGCCAGACCGCCCCGCCAGCCTATAATGACCAAGATCGTCCCACCCGGTGTCGGAATGTCAACGCCTTATCTGGCTTTCGTCTTCTTCATCTACGGCCTGGCGTTCTTCATTATGGGCGTGGCTATCCTTCTGGAGGGCGGCCGCGGCTCAGATACGCGCCTACGCGTGGCCTTGCGCTGGCTCGCGATCTTCGGCTTCCTGCACGGCACGCACGAATGGATCGAGATGTTCCAGGTGCTGGAACTGCTGCCGCTCCTGCCCGCGGCCGAGGCCATGCGGCTGGGGCTGCTGGCCATCTCATTCCTGGCGTTGTCCTGCTTCGGCGCCACCCTGCTGCCCACCAGCCCGCGCCTGCGCCGGCCGGAGCTGGCGCTGCCGTTGAGCCAGGTCGGGCTGTGGCTCGTGGGCCTGCTCCTGATCGGCCAGGCCTGGCCGGCCGCCACCGACTTCTGGCCGGCCGCCGAAGGCTGGACGCGTTACATCTTGGCAGTCCCGGCCGCCCTGTTGGCGTCCATCGGCCTCGTGGCGCAGCAATACGAGTTCCGCCAGGCGGGCCTGGTGCGCTTCGGGCAGGACAGCCTGTGGGCGGCGCTGGCCTTCGCCGTCTACGGGCTAGTGGGGCAGACGTTTACCCACGCCAGCTTGCTGCCGCCCACCGACGTCCTCAACCACGCTCTCTTCGAGCGCCTGTTTGGCTTTCCGATCCAGCTGCTGCGCGCCGGCGCCGCCGGCATGGCGGCTGTGTTCGTCATCCGATTCCTGCGCGCCTTCGACGTGGAGATGCAGCGCCAGATCGCGGCCCTGCAGGCGGCCCGGGTGGAGGCGGCCGAGCGCCGCGAAGCCTGGCGCGGGGAGATGCTGCGGCGGGTGGTGGCGGCTCAGGAAGCGGAGCGGCAGCGCATCGCGCGCGAACTGCATGACGCCACCGGCCAGGCCCTGACTGCGCTGGGACTGGGTCTGCGGGCCGTGTCCACGGCCATGCGCACGGACCAGGACCGCGCCGCCACGGAGCTGCGCCAGCTGGAGAAGATGACGGCCGATTCGCTGGACGAACTGCGCCAGTTGATCGCCGATCTGCGCCCGTCGCACCTGGATGACCTCGGCCTGGCCTCTACGCTGCGTTGGTACGCCAAACAGGTGCAGGCGCGCACCGCCCTCGCCGTCCAGGTGGAGGTCCAGGGCGAGGAACGCGCGCTGGCACCGGCGGCCCGCATCGCGTTCTTCCGCGTTATCCAGGAAGCGCTCACCAACGTCGTCAAGCACAGCGGCGCCCAGGCCGCGCGCGTGCGCCTCAACTACGGCGCCGACGGGGTCAGCGTGGAGATCGAGGACGACGGCCGCGGCTTCGCTCAGAATGGCACGGCGGTGGACGCCCGGCCGGCCTGGGGCCTGCTGGGCATGGAAGAGCGCGCCGCCCTGCTGGGCGGCCACTTCCAGGTCCACTCCGCACCCGGCGCCGGCACCCGGGTGAGCGTCACCATCCCGTATCCCAACGCCGAGGAGACCCCCGCGTGACTATTCGCCTGATCCTGGTGGACGACCATGCCGTTGTGCGCTCCGGTCTGCGCATGCTGCTCGGGCAAGAGCCGGATCTGCAGATCGTGGGGGAGGCTGGCAGCGGTCGGGAGGCCCTCAAGCTCATCGGGACCGCGGCGCCGGACGTCGTGCTGATGGACATCGGCCTGCCGGACATGTCCGGCATCGCGGCCACTCAGGAGATCAAGCGCTCCTGGCCGAACGTGGCCGTGGTCGCGCTGACGATTCACGAGGACGAAGAGTACTTCTTTCAGATGTTGATGGCTGGCGCCAGCGGGTACGTGCCCAAACGGGCCGCGCCGGAGGAATTGCTCACGGCCGTCCGCACAGCGGCCACAGGCTCGGTCTACCTCTTCCCGTCTTTGGCCAAGCTCCTGGTTCACGATTATGTAGCCATGAGCCGCGAGGAGCGTGTTGCCGCCGGCGCCGCCGACGACCTGACCGAGCGCGAGCAGGAAGTGCTGGCCCACCTGGCCGAGGGCGCCACCAACCAGGTTATCGCCGATGCGCTCAGTATCAGCCCCAAGACGGTCGCCCGCCACCGCGAGAACCTGATGCGCAAGCTCAACCTCCATTCCCGGACCGATCTGGTGAAATACGCCATCCGCAAGGGCCTCATCCGTCCATAACGCCCCGTCCCTCTGCGCCACCCGAATAATAGAACAAGTTTTCGTATTCTTTAAGGAATCCTCCTTGACTCTCAAACCTTTGTTCTATAACATTAGAACATAATTTCCATTGCGCGATCATCCCAAAGTTAGCCTACATCGAACCCGACCTGTTCGATGATCGCTCAGCCGGCCCCAAGCTCAGAAGACTCGGTGCTAACTATGGATGCCTCTCTTTCCCGCGACTTTCTCAATTTCCAGTCCGACCGGATCGAGCGTGTCCTGGCCTCCCACCGGGTTTCGGCCCGGGTGCACGGCGGCACCGTCTCGCCGCGTTGGATTCGCTTTCACCTGACGCCGGCCCTGGGCGCGCGGATCGCCACGGTGCGCAATCTGTCGGAGGAACTGGCGCTGGCCCTGGGCGCGGCCGACGTGCGCGTGGCGCGCGAGGGCGAGTCGCTGGCGGTGGAGGTGCCGCGCCCGGACGCCGAGCCGGTGCGCCTGCTGCCTCTGCTCAAGAGCGTCGGCCACATCCCGCCGCTGACGGCGTGTCTGGGCCTGGCCGAGGATGGCCGGCCGCTGCTGGTGCGGCTGCCATCGCCGGACGTCGCGCACATCCTGGTGGCCGGCGCCACCGGCTCCGGCAAGACCGACCTGATGCGCGCGATGCTGGTCTCGCTGGCTCTGCACAACCGCCAGTCTAAGCTGCAGATCGCGCTGATTGACCCGAAGGGCCGCGGCTTCGGCCCGCTGGCGGCGCTGCCGCACACCCTGGACGACGTGGCTTCTGACCCAGCCTCAGCGCGGGCTCTGCTGGACAAACTGGTGGCCGAGATGGAGCGGCGCGATCGCGAAAACGTCTCGTCGCCGCACATCGTCATCGCCGTGGATGAGCTGCACGACCTCTTGACGACCGGCGGCAAGGATGTGGAGATCGCGCTGGTGCGGTTGGCGCAGCGCGGGCGCGAGGCCGGCCTGCACCTAATGGCCGGCGTCCAAAAGCCGTCCGCGGCCGCCATCGGCGGGATGCTCAAAGCCAACTTTCCGGTGCGCCTGGTGGGCCGGGTGGGCAGCGCGGACGACGCCCGCGTTGCGGCGGGGCTGTCTGGCACGGGCGCCGAGAAACTCCTGGGACGCGGGGACTTCATTGCCGTGGCCTCCGGCCAGACGATCCGGTTCCAGGCGGCCTGGATCCCGGCCCGGGACTGGGACAGCATCGCCCTGCGCTACTGAGGGGCCGCATGTCACCGGCCGCACTGGAGTTGGGGCTGTTGTGCCAGCCGGCTGGACCGCCCGCCAGCCTGGCCGAGGTGCTGGGGCGGGCCAGCGCGGCTTTCCGCCAGCGCTACGGTGAAGCGCCGACGGTCTGTTTCGTTCATCCGCGCACGCTGCCAGCGGGCCGGGAGGGCTTACCGCCCAGTCTGCGGCTCTTGACGACCCGCGCCGTGAAGATCGGTTGTTATTGGCTGGGCGCGAGTTTCGACCCAGCTCAGGCCAAGGAGGCCATCACCCCATGAAGACACGTTTTCTCTGGCTCCTGGTTGGGCTGGCCTTCGCGGTGACGTTGGCCATCATCATCGGTCAGCGGCTTTCGGCCGAGGCGATGGCGGTGATGGTGGGCGTGGTGGCCGGCGTGGCCGCCAGTATCCCCACCAGCCTGATCGTCGTCTGGTTCGCCACGCGCACCCTGGCGGCCACGCGGGCCGCCGCCGAGCCGCCGCTGCGGGCGCCGGCACCCGAGCCCCGCGTGGTGCTGATGGCGCCGCCCGCTCAGCCAGCCGCCGGCTATCAGAACTTCGCCGGTTATGCTGCGCCGATGACGTACCCGGCCATGCCGACCGCCCTGCCGAATGCGGCCCCCCGCCAGTTCAACGTGATCGGCGGCGCCGAGTTGGCCGGCGCCGAGGAGACGGCGGTGGAGGTGGTATGGCAACGCTGAGGCATGAACCGGTGGTGATGACGGCCATCCAGAACGGCTTCTTTCCGCGCGTCTTCGAGTGGCGCGGCCGGCGCCACGACGTCCGCGCGGTGGAAGCGTGCCGCACGGAGCAGCGCCGCGGCCAAGTGCGCCGCCACGTGTTCCGGGTGCGCACCGACCGCGCGATTTTCGAACTGGCCCAGGACCTGGCGCGCAATCAATGGCGCATCGAACAGGTCTGGGGCGCGGAGTGAGCGCGGCCCCTTATTTCTTGACGCCGTTTCTGGGAGAGCTATGCCGAAACTCCATCGTTGTCCACGGCCTTGTCGCAGCCGGCGCCGCCGCGGTGGCGGCCGCGCGCGCCCGGTCAGTCTGCGTTGAGGCCGCGTGAGCCGGGCTTCTCTGGCAACCCGGCGTCCCCGCTACTTCCCCGCCTGTTCCCCTCTTCATTCGCCCCAAGACAGCGGGGCGCGCCTCGATTGCGCGCCCCGCTGTCGATTCTGTGTTTCGGGCGCGGGCCAGGTCAGAGCGTGAGCTCGGCCACGAGCGTGTCCAGCGCCACACTTGGCTCGGCCCGGCCGGTCTTCATGTCGATATCGCACTCCAGCAGCCGCCGGTAGATGTGTTCCAGCGCCGGCAGCGCCAGGTGTTGAGCCTGCGCGTAGAGCTTGCCGGCCGGGTAGGGGTGCAGGCCCAGGGCCTGGGCCACCTCGCGCTCGGTGCGCCGCGCCTCCACCAGCTCCCGCGCCTGGAGCAGCAGCCGGAATTGCCGCACGATCATGCTGAGCACGTACAGCGGCTCTTCCTTCTCCAGAAGCTGGTGCAGCTCGCGCTGGGCCAGCGCGCCCTGGCGCTGGCCGAGATGGTCCACAAAGTCGAAGATCCGGGCTTCGCTGGAGGCTGACGTCAGGGCCGCCACGTCGGCGACCTCGACCGGGCGGGTGAACGCCACGTAGGTGAGCAGCTTGACGATCTCCTGGCCGAGGGCGCGCGGATTGTCCTCGGCTTCGGCCAACGCCTGAGCGGCCGGACGCGAGAAGGTGCCGCCCTCCGCCTTGGCGCGCGCCAGGATCCACTTCACCAGCGCTTCACCCTGCGGCAGGTCGAACTTGCGCGTCAGCGCCCACGGCTGGCCGGCGGCCGCCTTCAGGACCACGTTCTTCTCGGGCAGTTCGCGCTTCTCCACCAGCACCAGCCAGGCCGTGTCCGGCTGCTCGGGCAGATAAGCCGCCAGTTCGGCCTGCGCCTCCTTGGCGCCCGCCCCCCGGCCGGAGTCGTCTTCGCCGTCCTCGCCGCGCGCCAGCAGCCGTGTCAGCCAGCCCTCCACGATGATCAGGCGCTGCGCGGCCAGGAACGGCATCGCCCCGCAGGCGGCCTGCACATCGTTCAGCGTGACCGTGCGTCCGTCGAAGACCGTGGTGTTGAGCGACGCCGTCGTCGGGTCGCCCATCTGCGTCTGAAGTTCGGCCACGAACTCGGCGCTGGCGAACTCGTCCAGGCCGTGCAGGAGGTAGAAACGCGGCATCGCGCCTCTCAGCCGCGCGTGGTGACCACGTGGACGGTCAGGCCGCCCTGCGCCCGGCGCTCGACCGCCACGATCTCCAGCGCGCCCATGTCGCCGGAGGTGGTCACATCGCGCTGGATCGTCAGCCCAAGCGGCTGGGCCAGGATCAGGGCCACGGTCGCAAAGACAGCCACCAGCGGCAGGCGCTCCAGGCGGTCCCGCGAGTTGCGCGAGCCGATGAAGCCCAGGAAGGCGGCCCCGGCCGCGGCCAGGCCGGCCGTCACGAAATTGGTGCCGCAATTGGGATGGACGGCTAAATGGTGCTCGCCGGCGCGCATCCGCGCCAGGGCGGCGGCGGCGGCCTCGGCCACCGCCTCGGTGCTCACGTCGCCGTACAGATAGAAGCCGTTCGGCGTGGAGCGGCCGACCATACTCAAGCCGCGCTGTCTCTGCGAGAGCAGCGTGATGGTGGCGTGCTCCAGGCCGTGATTGCGCCGGGTGCGGTCGATGACGGGCAGGGCTAACAACGCGTTCAACGGGTTTGGCATACCAACTCCTGGCCGGCGGCCGGCCGTGTGGGGACTGCGGGCATTATAGGGGCGAGACAGGCCGAACGCCAGATACCGCCGGCGCGGTGACCGGAGCCGTTAAACAAAGCGTGACCCGCGCCGGGCCAAGCCTCAGCGCGGGTCACGGGTAGAGGGCGGCGGCGGCGTCAGGCGCGGGCGGCCACGGCCGCCGGCTTCTCGGCCGCCTGCGGCTGAGTGGCCAGCGTGAAGCCCACGAACATGACGGCCGCGCCAATCAGTTCGCTCACGTACAGCCAATCGCCCAGGCCGACCCGGATGAGCGTGCCGGCCATGGCCGGGAACAGGCCGCCGGCGGCGATGAGGAGGTTGCCGAGCATGCGGTTGAAGAGCACGTGCTTGCGCCAGAACAGCCAGGCGCTGTAGGCGGCGCCGCCCACCAAGCCGACCGTGCCGAACAGGTTGAGGAAGATCGTCAGCGGCACCATCAAGCCGCCGCGTGTCAGCAGGTCTTTGTATTGCGTGGAGATCGCGACGCCGGGCCGGAAGGCCGCGCCGTCCACGGGCGCGCTGAAGACAAGGACCGCCGCCAACCCGCTCAGCGCGATCAGGCCGACGAGGAGGCTGTCCGCCACGCGCGGCTTCCGGATGAGCAGGTAGAACGACCCCTGCGCCAGCCAGGCCGCCGTGAGCATGGCGCCGGACAGATACCACAGCCGCAGGATGAACGGGCTCCAGGCCAGCGCCAGGTAAGCTTCGGAGAAAGTGCCGGCCGCGTACAGCAGCAGGCCGAGGCTCCACATCAGCGTGTGCTTGCGGCGCCCCTTGAGGAAGCGGTAGAACACGGCGCCGGCGAAGGCCAGCGTCACCGCCGTCGACAGGAAGGGCAGGCTGTGGATGACGTCCATGGCAGATCCTCCAGAGAAACAACGCGCCCGGCGGCCGGGCGTAACCTCACACAGCTGTGTCTGCCCCCCCCGCCTGGGCCTCCACCAGCGCCACCAGCACGGTATTGGTGAAGTGGGTGACCCGGCGGTGCATGTTGGCCCACTCTCGGGCGGCGCGCAGCCCGGAGGCCTGGTAGACGTCCAGGACGCTTTCGTACAAGAAGTCCGCGAAGAACTGGCACAGGCGCACGGTCTCGGCCAGGCTCAGCCCGGCGGCCTGCCCCAGGCGGAAGTAGTCGCGCCCGATGGCCTCGGCCTCGGCCAGGGCGTCCTGTTCATCGCCCAGGTAGCGCATGAGCGCGGCCAGCAGCCGCCGCCCGCTCTCGCGAAAGGCCAGCCGGCGGGCTTCATCCAGGCGCCCGTACCAGGCCTGGTCGCGCAGCTTGCCCTCGGCCATCTGCATCCGCGTCCGCCCCAGGGCGTTCTGGACGATCACGTGGCCGGCCGGCTGACGGGCCTCGCGGCGCGCCGCCGCCCAGCTCTCGATCTCGACGCGCCGAAAACGCCGATGGCCGCCGGCCGTGCGATGGGTCGGGATTTCGCCCTTGTCGGCCCACAGGCGCACCGTGGAGGGGTGGACGCCCAATATCTCAGCCGCCTCGCTCAGGTTCAGCCAGTCGTCTACGACCGCAAATTCCACGCAATCCTCCAGAAGGTGTCTGAATCTAAACGGTTCCCTCAGAATCATACAACTGACATTTACGCAGATTTGCGATGACGATTGTCAACTTAGTCTTGTTAGAGGGGCTGTGGCGGCGGGGCGCGGTCAGAGGGTGCTCAGCGCGTCGACGTCCACAATCCAGCCCTTGAGATCGAGGCCGCGGGCCAGGGCGGCCGGATCCGGGCCGCGGACGATGATCTGCCAGCGGTACTCGTCCGCGATCTTGCCGAAGAAACAGGGCGCCGGGCCGACCAGGTCGGTGTTGGGAGCGGGCTTGTCCCGGAGGTGCAGGCGCAGCAGCGCGGCCAGCGTGTTGGCGGTCGCTTCGGCCCGGGCCGCGTCTTTGTGGCGGTAGACCAGGCGCATCAGGCGGCGGAAGGGGGGATAGCCGAGGTCCTTGCGGTATTCGATCTCACGCGCGTAGAAGCGGGCGTAGTCATGCTGGGCCGCCGCCTGGATGGCGTAGTGCTCGGGCTGATACGTCTGCAGGACCACCTGGCCGCCCAGCAGGCCGCGGCCGGCCCGGCCGGCCACCTGTGTCAGCAACTGGAAGGTCCGCTCGGCGGCGCGGTAATCCGGCAGACCCAGGCCGACATCGGCCGAGATCACGCCCACCAGAGTCACCAGCGGCAGGTCCAGGCCCTTGGCGATCATCTGCGTGCCCACCAGCAAGTTGGCCTGGCCGGAACTGAACTGGTGCAGGATCAGCTCGTGCGCGCCCTTGGCCCGGGTCGCGTCCCGGTCCCAGCGCAGCACCGTGGCCTGCGGGTATTCGGCTTGCGCGGTCTCGGCCAGCTTCTCGGTGCCCAGGCCGAAATACTTGACGCGCGCGCTGCCGCACTCCGGGCAGCGCTCCGGCTGCGGCTGGTGATGGCCGCAGTGATGGCAGGTGAGCGCCTGGGACACGCCGTGGTAGGTCAGCGGCGCGTCGCACTGCGGGCATTTGAGCGCGTACCCGCAATCACGGCAGAACACGAAGGTGGCCGTGCCGCGCCGGTTGAGGAACAGGATGGCCTGCTCGCCGCGCGCCAGCACCTCGGTCAGCGCCGCGCGCAGCTTGCGGCTGAACATGGACGTGTTGCCCATGCGCAGCTCGTGGCGCATGTCCACGATCTCCACCGGCGGCAGGTCGATGGTGCGCGCGTCCGGGAGCGTCTCCGGCCCGTCCGCGTCGGACAGCGCCCGATAGCGCGCGGCTACCTGGAAGCGCTCGGCCTGCTCCTGCACCCGGCGGGCGTGCCCCATGATGCGCAGCGGCAGCTCCAGCAAGTGGTAATCGCCGCGCCGGGCGCGGAAGAACGTGACCACGTCCGGCGTGGCCGAGCCCAGCAGACAGACCGCGCCCAGCTGCCGCGCGTACTGGATGGCGGCCTCGCGGGCGTGATAGGGCACCGACTGCGGCGGGTCCTGCTTGTAAGCTTCGTCGTGCTCTTCGTCCAAGACGATCAGGCCGATCTCGGGCAGCGGCGCGAAGAGGGCGCTGCGCGCGCCGATGACGACGTCTACGCGCCCGGTGCGGGCCCGCCGCCACGTGTCATAGCGCTCGCCCTCGCCCAACTGGCTGTGCCAGACGGCCACCCGGCCGGGAAAGCGGGCCGCGAAACGGCGCACGGTTTGCGGCGTCAGCGAAATTTCCGGCACCAGCACCAGCGCCCGCCGGCCCTGCGCCAGCACCTGCTCCAGCGCGCGCAGGTAGATCTCGGTCTTGCCGGAGCCGGTGACGCCGTGCAGCAGGAACGTGGCCGGCGCAGACGGCGGCTCCAGGGCGGCGCGCACGGCCGCCCAGACGCGCTGCTGGTCCTCGGCCAGCGGCGGGGCCAGGTCCGGCACGAAGGTCTGGCCGGCCAGCGGATCACGCCAGACCTCGGCCTCGCCCAGGTCCACCAGGTCCAGCTCGGCCAGGTCCTTCAGGTCGGCCAGGCTGGTGCCGGAGGCGGCGTAGACCCAGCTGACGTCCACGGGTTTGGCCTCGCGCGCCAGGTAGTCCAGCGCGGCCTGCAGGCGCTGGGCCTTGCCGGCCGAGCGCGAGAGCGGGCCGACGGCGGCGAGCTGGGCCGGCGTCGCCACCAGCCGCGCCGTGCGCACATGCTTGGCGCGCACCGACGGCGGCTCCAGTCGGCTGTAGCGGCTGAGGACGCCGCGCCGCGCCAGGGCCTCCGCCGTCGGGCGCCACTTGCCGCGCGCCAAAGCCCGGTCGATCTGGCGGCTGCGCAGCGGGCCGCGCTCGCGCAGCAAATCCAGCAGCTGCCGCTCGCCGGCGTTGGCGTCCGCGCCCGGCGCCGCCGCGGGCTCGGCGTCGGCCAGGGCGTAGACGACCTCGGCCTGCTTGGCCAGGCCGGGCGGCAGCATCAGGGTCAGGGCGTCGATGAGCGAGACGAGGCTGGTGTGGGCGATCCAGTAGGCCAGGTCGAGCTGGGCGCGCGTCAGCACCGGGTCCGGGTCGATCAGGCCGAGGATGGGCTTGACGTGCTCCACCGGCGCTTCGTCCGCGAGCCCGACGACGATGCCCTGCGCGTCGCGGCCGGCGAACGGCACGGTCACCAGGTGGCCGGCCTGCAGCTGCGGTTCCAGATCGCGCGGGACGTCGTAGTGGAAAGTCCGCGCCAGGCTGGCGACGTTAACGGCGATCTCGGCGTACACGCCGCGGAGTATAGCGCATCCACGGCGCGGCGCTCACGGCGCCGCTCACAGCGCCGTGAGCGTCACCGTCACCTGCAGGGTCTCGCGGGCGTTGCCGGTGAAGACGCCGCGCGTCGGGGAGACGTCGGCGTAGTCGCGGCCGACCGCCACGCGCACATACTCGGCGGTCTGCTCGCAATCGTGCGTGGGGTCCAGTGACAGCCAGCCGTAGCCGGCGACGAAGACATCGACCCAGGAGTGGCTGGCGGCCAGGTGGCCGTTGTTGTACAGGTAGCCGCTGACGTAGCGCGCCGGCAGCCCCAGGCTGCGGTAGGCGGCCAGCAGGATGTGCGAGAAATCCTGGCACACGCCGCGGCCCAGCGCCAGCGCCTGCTCGGCGGTGGTGTGCACGTCGGTGGCGCCCTGGGTGTAGACCAGGTGCGTGAACAGGCCGTGCCGGCAGGCCAGGGCGGTGGCGCGCGGGTCGCCGGGGACGACGTGGGCGGCCGCGAATTCGGCCAGCGGCCGGGTCAGCGGCGCGTAATGGGTGGCCATGCGGTAATCGAACTCATCCAGCGGCGAGAACGGCGCGGCCTGCGGCTCAAAGCGTTCGGGCGTAAGGACCTCGCTGGTGGCGGACACCCGCAGCCGCCGGTGCGGCTGGATGACGTCGAAGTGGCGCACGTCGTTGCCGAAGCGGTCGGTATACTGCAGGACCTCGTCGCGCGGTTCGGTGACCAGCGCGAAGGCCAGACAGCGCTGCCCGCCGGCATCCAGCGGACGCAGCCGCATCTCGGTATAGGCTTCGCTGATCAGCTGGTCGTAGTCGAAGGTGGTGACGTGCTCGATGCGGAGACGCATGGATGTCGGCGGTGGTCCGGCCTACTGCTGCTGCTGTTGCTGCTGGCGCGGCCGCTCGTCGGGCAGGATGATGCTGGTGTTGAAGTACGTGCGGGCGATGCTATCACCGGCCGCGCTCAAGCGCAACAGCAGCCCGTCCAGGAAACCGTCCAGGGGCGCGCCCAGGATCTCGGCCAGGTTGAGGTACTCCAGGTCCGCGCTCAGACGGCCCACCACGCGGCGGGGATGGTCGGGGCGGGCGGCGGCGGCCGGGTCGGTGAGCTGATCCAGCGCTTGCAGACAACGATTGACGCAGAAGAGCACGGCGCGCGGGAAATCGCGGCTGAGCAGCAGGTACTCCACCACGCGGTCGGTCTGCAGCGCCAGCCCCTGCGCCCGCCGGAACGGCTCAAAAGCGCTGCATGAGCGCAGCAGCGCGATGAGCTGCAGGGCCGGTTCGGCCGAGTTGTCGGCCAGCCCGGCCAGGGCCTGGTACTTGGCGTCCAGGATGCGCACGGTCTTGTCGGCGCGCTCCAGGTGGGTGCCCAGGCGGATGAACTCATACGGCTCGCTGTGTGTCATCGTCGCCAACGTCACGCCCTGAAAGGTCTGCGAGCCGTCCCGGACGCGCTGGAAGAACTCGTGCGGGTTGCCCAGAACGGCCGCCCGGTCGGTCTCGCGCACCAAGAAGTAAAGGCGGTTGAGATGCTCCCACATCTCGCTGCTGATCTGCTCGCGCACGGCGCGGGCATTCTCGCGGGCGCGCGTGACGCAGGCGCTGACCGCGTTCGGGTTGAGCGGATGCCAGAGCAGGAAGTCGATGACGGTGCCGGCCGTGGCCGGCCCGTACACCTCGGCGAACAGGGCGGCGTCGCCGGTCATGGCCACGATCGGCTGCCAGGCGGCCGGGTCATCCAGCGAGGCCGTGTCCAGCAGGGCGTTGAAGTTCACGGCCATCAGCCGGGTCAGGTCTTCGGCGCGCTCGATGTAGCGCGCCATCCAGAAGAGGGCTTCGGCGACTCGCGACAGCATCTTAGTCCCGCAGCACCCAGGTGTCTTTGCTGCCGCCGCCCTGCGACGAGTTAACCACCAGGGAGCCCTTGCGCAAGGCCACGCGGGTCAGCCCGCCGGGAACGATGACGACCTTCTCACCGTAGAGGATATACGGGCGCAGGTCGATGTGGCAGCCGTGCAGCTCCCCGTCCAGGAGCGTCGGGTGCCGGCTGAGGGCCAGGGTGGGCTGGGCGATGTAGTTGCGCGGGTTGGCGCGCACGCGCTCGGCGAAGGCGGCCCGCTCGGCGGCCGGGGCGTGCGGCCCCACCAGCATACCGTAGCCGCCGCTCTCATTCACGGCCTTGACCACCAGTTCGTCCAGGTGGCTGAGGATGTACTTCAAGTCGTCGGCGCGCAGCCCCAGGTAGGTGGGGACGTTATTCAGCCGCGGCTCTTCGCCCAAATAGTAGCGGATCATGTCCGGCACGAACGCGTACACCGCCTTGTCGTCGGCGACGCCGGTGCCGATGGCGTTGGCCAGTGTCACGTTGCCGGCCCGGCAGGCGTTGAGCAGACCGGCCACGCCCAGCACGCTGTCCGAGCGGAACGCCAGCGGGTCCAGGAAGTCGTCGTCCACGCGGCGGTAGACGACGTCCACCAGTTTCAGCCCGCGCGTAGTGCGCATGTAGAGCTTGTTGTTGTGCGCCACCAGGTCGCGGCCTTCCACGATCTCGATGCCCATCTGACGGGCCAGGAAGGTGTGCTCGAAGTAGGCGGAGTTGTGGACGCCCGGCGTCAGCAAGACCACCGTCGCGTCGGAGTAGCCGTGCGGGGCGGCCGCCCGCAGCGTCTCCAGCAATGCCTGCGGATACTGTTCCACCGGCGAGACGTCGTAGCGCGCCAGCAGGCCCGGGAACGTGCGCTTCATCACCTGGCGGTTCTCGAGCATGTAGCTCACGCCCGAGGGCGAACGCAGGTTGTCTTCCAGCACGTAGTAGGCGCCGTCGGCGCCGCGCACCAGATCGGTGCCCACCACATGGACATACCGGTCGCGCGGGACGCGCACCCCCAGCATCTCGCGCCGGAAGTGGCGGGCGCTGAAGACCAGTTCGGCCGGCACGCGCTTCTCGCGCAGGATGCGCTGCTCGTGGTAGACGTCGTGCAGGAACAGGTTGAGGGCCTGGACGCGCTGAGTCAGGCCTCGCTCCAGCTGCTCCCACTCGGCGCGCGGGATCAGACGCGGCACCAGGTCAAACGGGAAGATGCGCTCCAGGCCCTGTTCCTCGCCGTAGACCGTGAAGGTGATGCCCTGATAGAGGAAGGCGGCGTCGGCGGCGCGCCGGCGTTCGGCCAGCGCCTCCGGCGTCAGCGTGCGGAGATAATCGTGCAGGGCGCGGTAGTGCGGCCGGGGCGCGCCGGAGGCCGCGAACATCTCGTCGAAGAACGAACCCGGGTCGTAGCCCTCGGTGAGCGCGGCCGTCATACCCGAAGTTTAACGCGCTGCGGCCAGCCGGCAATGGGGCATTTGGAGAATGTGGGCGGCCCCGTTTCGGTGAGTTCGCCCGAGACCGGCGCGGGCGTCCGGCCCGGCCCGCCGGCCGCGGATCAGCCGCCGCCCGAAGAAGGCAAGGGGGCATCGGCGCTGGGCCGCGGCCAGGTCAGCGACAGGCGCGCGATCCGCAGGCCGTCCAAGGCCTCCACCTTCATCCGCACCCCGTCCACTTCGAGCACATCGCCGACCTTGGCCATGCGGCCCAGCTGTCCCAGCACGTAGCCGGCGATCGTGTCGTAGTAGTCCTCCTGCAATTTCAGCCCGAGCTGTTCGTTGACGGTCTCGATCAGGGTCAACCCGTCCAGCAGGGCGCCGCCATCCGGCAGACGCTGGATCTCGGGCGTGGACCGGTCGAAGGTATCCTGGACCTCGCCCACGATCTGCTCCACCAGGTCGTCCAGGGTCACCAGGCCGGCCGTGCCGCCGTACTCGTCCAGCACGATAGCCAGGTGCTGCTTGGTGGCCCGGAACTGGCGCAGCAGATTGTCCAGGCGGATGGTGTCCGGCACGAACAGGGCCTCGCGGATCAGGCCGCGGATGGTGGCGGCGCGGCGCTCGTCGTGCTGGACGCGCACCAGGTCCTTGACGTGGGCGACGCCGATCACATGGTCGAGGTCGCCCTCATAGACCGGGAACTTGGAGCGCGGGTGCTTGATCGCCAAGTGGATCAACGCGTGGATGGGCGCGTCGGCGTCCACGGCCAGCATCTCGGTGCGCGGCACCATCAACTCGCGCGCCGTGGAGTCGCCGAAATCGAAAACGGCGTGCAGCATGTCGCGCTCGGTGTCTTCGATGACACCGCTCTCCTCGGACGCCTCCACCAGCAGTTTGAGTTCCTGCACCGAGTAAGCGCCTTCGGCCTCTTTGAGCTGGCCCAGGCCCAGCAGCCGCAGGATCAGGTCGGCGGAGGTGTTGAGCGCCCAGATAAACGGCCGCGCCACGGCGCCAGTGAACACGACCACGCCGCTGACCGCCAGCGCCACGCTCTCGGTGTTCTTGATGGTCACCGTCTTAGGCACCAGCTCGCCGACGACCACGCTGATGAACGTGACCAGCAGGAACGAGATCACGGCCGAGATGGTCCGCCGCACGCTTTCTTCCACGGCCTGCAGCGGCAGGTCCAGCAAGTTGGTGAAGGCGGCGGTGAGCACGGGCTCGCCCACCCAGCCCAGGCCGATGCCGGCCATGGTGATGCCGAGCTGGGTCGTGGCGATGTAGCGGTCCAGGTTGCTCACCACCTGGTACGCCTGGCGCGCGCCGGCTTTGCCCTGCTGGATCAGCTCGTCCAGCCGGGTCTTGCGCACGCGCACCATGGCGTACTCGGCGGCGACGAAGAAGGCATTGACGGCCAGCAGGCCGATCAACGCCAGAAAATTGGCTGCGCTCAAGTCATCGTTCATCGTTGAAAAACCGCCGCGGCATAGCCCACCACCTGTTCATAGTCACCGCTGATATCGCCGGACGTGGCCTGGCGCAGCACCTGGGCGGTGGTGGCGCCCAGGGCCTGGCCGGCCCACAACGCGGCCGCCAGCGCCCCGGCCCCGCAGGCGAAACCGCGGCCGGCCGCCTGCACGGCCAGCACCTTCTCCGGGTCACACGCCCGCACCGCCTCCAGCATCGCGCCATCCATCTGCAGGGCCACTGGCTGGGGGTAGTAGTGCGAGAGATCGGAGCTGGCCACCACCAGGACGCGCCGGCCGAGCAGCACCTCCGCCAGGGCCTGGCCCAGCGCGCGCGCCACGCGTTCAGACTGGTCGCGCAGCATGAGCGGCAGCAACTGGAAGCCGGGCGCCAGGACGCGCTGCAGGAAGGGCAGTTCGATCTCGACCGCGTGCTCGCGGTCATGGCGCAGCGCCGCCAGCACCTCCTCCGGCGGCCGGCCGAGTGCCTCCGCCAGCTTGGCCCGCAGCGGCGCCAGCGCCGCCTGGTCCACGGGCACCACCCCGAGCGGCGTTGCGTAGGCGGCGTGGGCGCTGGTCAGCACCGGCGCATCGGCGTGGAAGTGGCTCGGGCTCACCACGGCCACCACGTCCACCGCCAGGCCGCGCACCAACTCATACGCGTAAGCCGCCACCGGGCCAGAGTACAGGAGGCCGGCGTGCGGCGCCAGCAAGCCCACGATCCGGGCCGCCGGCGCGCGCAGCGGCGGCTCGGCCGCCTGGAGGAAACCGTCTACCATGCGCGTCAGGGCGCCGGGGTCATCCGGGTACCAACGTCCGGCAATCGGCGAAGGGCGAATGTCCATCTGAGCCTGCGCGGCACCGGGCGCCCCCAGGACGGGCGCATGGCCCGCCCTGCCACCCGCGTGTGGCCCGCCTGGTCCGGCTACTAGGATTCTAGGACGAGGGAGGGGCGCGGTCAACAACCCGCCGGCGGACGCACGGTTACGACTGGAGCACGATCGCGCCGCCGATCAGGCCGCCCAGGGCCGCCAGCAGGAACAAAACGAGGCCGAGGCGGGCGCCGTCCGGCGGCTGCTGGTCCACCAGGTCATAGGCCAGGCCGCCGGCCGGGGTCACAAACGGGGCCGGGCTCAGGCGCCAGAGCGGGCCGACGACCCAGGCCATAGCCAGACCACCGGCCAGGCCGCCCAGGTGCGCCCAGTTGTCGATGCGCATCCCGCCCTGAAAACCGATGACCAGGTTGACGGCCGCGATGAGGAGGATATTCTGCAGGCCGGCCCGCGCGCGCTCGCCCAGCAGCGCCCGGTTGCGGTAGAGCAGCACCGCCTCGGCGCCGATCAGGCCGAAGATGGCGCCGGAGGCGCCCACCGACGGCGCCGGGCTGAGCCACAGGCTGGCCGTGGTGCCCGCCACACCGGCGAAGAAAAACACCAGCGTGAAGCGGGCCGCGCCGTAGAAACGTTCCACCTCGCGCCCCAGGCTGTAGAGCGCGTACGCGTTAAAGAAGAAGTGCAACAGGCTGCCGTGGACAAAGACGGGCGTGATCAGGCGCCACCACTCACCAGCCACGATCAACTCGTTGACCTTGGCGCCGAAGATCAGCAGCGGGTCCACATCGCCCGGGAACGGCGCCAGGAGCAACTGGCCCAGGAAAACCAGGCCGATGGCCCCGAGCAGGACGTAGGTGGCGCGCACCGGCTCGCGGGGCAGACGCACCAGGGCGGTCCGCGGCGCGGCGGCGGGCTCGCCGCCGGGCGGGCCGGCGCTCACAACGTCACCTGGCGGGGATGGACGCGGCTGTGCTCGGCCTCGATGATCGCGATGATCTGATCCACCGTCGCCTCCAGAGACATGTCCCGGTTGACGACGCAGTAATCGAATTCGCGCATCCGCTCCAGCTCCTTGCGGGCGGTGGCGATGCGCAGCTTGAGCCCCTCCGGGGTCTCGGTCTTGCGCTCGCGCAGGCGGTTCACCAACTCATCCTCGGAGCTGGGCGCCAGGAAGATCAGAACTGCATCCGGGCTGAGCGTGCGGACCGTGGCCGCGCCCTGCACGTCCAGGCGCATGACCACGTCCTTGCCGGTTGCCAGCGCGTCGCGCACCTGCTGCTTGGGGATGCCCTTGTAGTCGTTGTACACGCGCGCCCACTCCAACAACTCGTTCTGGTCGATCATCTCGGCGAACTCGTCGTTGGAAATGAAAAAGTAATCGCGCCCGTGCACCTCGCCCGCCCGCGCCGCCCGGGTGGTGGCGGTCACCACGAAGTGGAACGGCATCCGCCGCTCTTTCATGCGTTGCAGCACCGTGTCTTTGCCGACGCCGGACGGGCCGGAGATTACCACCAGCAAAGGCTGGCGCCGCGGGAGATCGGACCACCAATCGTCTGCCAAAACGTCAAATCCTTGAGCCAGGCCGTGGCGGTTATTATAATAGACGCGGGAGTGAGCTTATGCCGACGTATGACTATTTCTGCGCCGCCTGCCAGAAGCGGGTTTCCATCTATCAGTCTTACCAGGACTACGGCGTGAAGCCGCCGGTCTGCCCGGAGTGCCGCGGCCGCCAGCTCAAGCGCCTGATCAACCGCGTGCGCGTGTTGAAGAGCGAGGATCAGCGGCTGGACAGCCTGGCTGACCCGGATTTCTTGAGCGGGGCCGATGAGAACGACCCGCGCTCATTGGGCCGCGCTATGCGCAAGATGGGTGAGCAGATTGGCGAAGACGTACCCCCCGAGTTCAACGAGATCACGCGCCGGCTGGAATCCGGCGAGTCCCCGGAGGCGATCGAAAAAGACATGCCGGACCTGGCTGGCGGCGGCGACAGCGACCCGGGCGGGGCCGGCGACGACGATTGACCGCCGGCGCGGGTCAGACCAGGTGCCCGCCGAAGGCGGCGCGCCCGGCCCCTTCCGGCGCATAGCTGACGTGGACGTGTTCGGCGGGCCGGCTGCACGCCCGCGCCACCGCCTCGGTCAGCTGCCGCAGCTCCACGGCCCGGCGCTCCGGGTCCGGCCAGCGCGCCCGCAGGACACTGACGAAGACGGGTCGGACGCCGCTGTCCGGCCCGCCGCCGTTCTCGGCATAGCCGCTGGCGGCCAGCGGCCGGAGCTTCACCCAGGTCTCGCCTGGCCCGGAGCCGAAGACGGCGGCGGCGTGGTCCGCCAGCGCGGCGGCCAGGCCCGGCGGCAGCGCCTCCTCCGGCGCCAACACCACCTCAACGTCCAGGATCGGCATGGGGCTCCGCGGGCGGGGTCAGCCTGAGGCGCGCCGCCACGCTCCGCCACACCTCCGCCTGGAGCGCCGCCACCGGCTGCGCGGCGTCCAGCACCACCCAGCGCTCCGGCTCAGCCTCGGCCAAGGCCCGGTAGCCGGCCCGCACACGCTCATGAAACGCCAGCGAATACGCGTCCAACCGGTTCCATTCGGCCTGATTCGTCTGGCGCCGGCGCAGCCCCAGCTCGGGGTCGAGGTCGAACAGCAGGCTCAGGTCGGGCCGCAGGCCGCTGGTGGCGAAGAGCGTCAGGGCGCGCAGCGCGGCCAGGTCCAGGCCGTGGCCGTAGCCCTGATACGCCAGCGTGCTGTCGGCGTAGCGGTCGCTGAGCACCAGGCCGCCCGTCGCCAGGTGCGGCCGGATCACCTGGCCCACCAGCTGGGCGCGCGCCGCCGAATAGAGCAGGACCTCGGCGCGCGGCTGCATGGCTTCGTTCTTGAGATCGTGCAGGACGGTGCGGATCTGCTCCCCGATGGCGGTGCCGCCGGGCTCGCGGGTCAACAAGACCTCGGCGCCGGCGGCCCGCAGGCGTTCAGCCAGGAACTTGATCTGCGTGGACTTGCCGGACCCGTCCGGGCCTTCAAAAGTGATGAACATGGGGGACGAAGGACGGAGGTCGTCAGTCAATCCCTAAAGATCCGCACCCAGCGGCGCGGCTCCTTGCCGTAGGAATGCGAGACCAGGTTGGCCTTGCGCGCCAGCTCGTGCTGCATGCGGCGCACGTAGGCGGAGGCCGGCGGCAGGTCAGCTGACGGCTCCCCGCGCATCACGGCCTCGATCGCCTGGCGCGTCTCGGTCATGGCCACGTCCAGCTCGCTCTCGGCGTCCGTGGGCAGAGTGCGCAGGTTGAACAGGTCCGAGAGGAAGTTCTCGATCTGGGTGGAGGTGTTGGCGCGCAGGACGTAGATGGGCAGGCCGCGCTCCTCGGCGTCCTCGATCGGGCGCTGGCGCTGGCGGTAGTAGGTTTTGAGCGTGACCATGGCCTGGGCCTTGTCCACGTCGTCCACCAGCAGCGCCGGGACGCGCAGATGGCGCGCCGCCTGCTCCAGGCGGTTGCGCGCGATGCCGTAGGCGTAGATGCGCATGGCCTCCAGCACGGAGCCGTTGCCGCGCTCGGCCGGGACCGGTTCGCCGTCCGTCTCCGGGGCGCGCCGCGGCGGGCGGCCGTTCCCGTCGCGCGGGGCGGCCTCGCGGCCGGTGCGCGTCCGGCCGGACAGCGCCGCCGGCGTCGCCCATTCGGTCGGGGTCTCGACCTTGATCTGGCCGGCCTCGTCACGATAGCGCAGCTCCGGCGGCCGGGCGCGTCCGCGCAGCATCGTGTCGACGGCCACGCCCACGTCGTGGTGTACGGCCAGGCGCTCGCGGTCCTGGATCTCGATCAAGACATCGAAGGTCGGCGGGGCGCGCCGCTCCAGCACGGTCTTCTGCGTGCCGCGCCGGCGCGCCTCCTCGTCGGACAGCGTGACACTCTCGATGCCGCCGACCAGGTCGGCCAGCGTGGGGTTGAGCATCAGGTTGTCCAGCGTGTTGCCGTGGGCGGTGCCGATCAGCTGGACGCCGCGCTCGGCGATGGTGCGGGCGGCCTGGGCCTCCAGCTCGCGCCCGATCTCGTCGATGACGATGACTTCCGGGTTGTGGTTCTCCACCGCCTCGATCATGACCTCGTGCTGGAGCGAGGGCTGGGCCACCTGCATGCGGCGCGCGCGGCCGACGGCCGGGTGCGGCACGTCGCCGTCGCCGCCGATCTCGTTGGAGGTGTCGACGACGACCACGCGCTTCTGGTCGGCCAGGATGCGGGCCGCCTCGCGCAGCAGGGTGGTCTTGCCCACGCCGGGCCGGCCGAGCATCAGGATGCTCTTGCCGCTCTCGACGATGTCTTGAATGATGTCGATGGTGCCGTAGACGGCGCGCCCGACGCGGCAGGTGAGGCCGACGATCTGGCCGCGCCGGTTGCGGATGCAGCTGATGCGGTGCAGCGTCCGCTCCATGCCGGCGCGGTTATCGGCGTCGAAGGCGCCGATGCGCGTGACCACGTAGTCGATGTCGGCGCGCGTGATCTCGTCCGGCGCCAGCACCACTTCGCCGTCGATATAGCGCGCCGTGGGCACGCGGCCCAGGTCGAGGATGATCTCCAGTAATTCGTCGGTGCGGTTGGCGGCGGCCAAGGCGCTGCCGACGTGCGGCGGAATGACCGCCATCATCGCGTGCAGGTCGTCAGTGATGCGTCGTTGCATGAGTGTTACGCTGCCCGGCAGCCACGGCGTCGCCGCCGGCCGACTGCGGGGCACCTCGCGGGGTAAAGGGCACTGGGAGTCTCAGACTCAGTTCTTGTAAATCTCGATCCGCGCCCCGGCGATGGGCGTGGTGGTGGCGCTGCCATCGATGGCCGGGAGCGGCTTGAGCAGCGGCTCGGTGATGCGGACCGCCAGCCGCTTCACCATCACCGCCTGGGCGCCGACCCATTCGAATTGCGCGCTCTGCAGGACCTCCTGCAGCCAGTCTTGATAGCGGCGCACGCACACGAACACCGGGCGCCCGGCCCGCTGGGTGGCCGCCAGCATGTGCAGCGCCGCGCCCACCATCGCGTCCGCCTGATCGTAAGCCTCCGGGTGCAGGTAGGGCTCCACCCAGATGCCGTGCGGCCCGCGCCGCACATCCAGGAACGCGATCAACTCGCCGGCGCGCTCGAACACGTAGCCGCGGCCGGGCCGGGGCGGCGGCTCCACCTGCTGCACCAGCCGCGGCACCAGGTTGGCATACAGCGTGCTGATGGCCAGGCTGTCCGCGCTGCCGGCCGCCCGCACCGCCAGCGCCGGCGCCGTGGGCGCGGCCTCGCCGGACAGACGCCAGACCGTCTGGCGGGCGTAGATCGCAAAGCCGGCCAGGCGCAGCGCCTCGAATTCGCCGCTCAGTTCGTCCACCTCGGCGATCAGGTTGTGGCCGCCGCGCTCGCCGGCCTCCACCGCCAGCCGCTCCACCAGCGGCAGCCAGGCCGGGTTGTCCTCGGACCACCGCGGCGCCACGAACAGGGCGCGCGCCAGCTCCTCGCCCGCCCGGTGGCGCAGCTGGCCGAACGCCGTCCGGCCGTCGCCGCGCCAGATCAGCGTGGGCGCGCCGGCGCCGGGCATCAGGTAGGCCAGGAGCGCGTTCTGCAGCGGCTGGTTTTCCCTGGTCAGACGCGTGATCGAGTCTAGGCAGGTCCCCTGATCGCTCAGCTGGTTTACCAGGCTGACATCGCGCCAATCAAAGGGGCGGATCATCGGTCGCGGCGGTTGAGCTCGGAGGGCAGCGCGGTCTTGGAAGCGCGTTCGAACAGAGCCTTAAGCGCCGCCTGGAAGCGCTCCACTTCCCGGATCGTGCCGCGGCGCGTGCTGGGCTCGCCGGGGTTGTCGCTGGTGAGCATCCCCTTGGTGCGGAAGTACTCGCGGTACAGCTCAGCCAGGACGTCCTTCTCCGGGCGGCCTTTTTCGCGGGCGATGACCTTGGCCCGCAGCGGCATGGCGTTGGCGGCCTCTTCCGGGATGACCTCCGGCCAGAAGGGGCTGTACTCGTCGACGTCGACCATGCTGTACAGCTCCACGACTTCGCCGCGCCGCACCCCCACGGCCATGCCGAACAGCGATTCGTACCCGTCGGCGTTGCGGCGCCACCAGCGCACGGCCTCCGGATCGAGGAGCCATTCCCACTCGTAATCGCCAGGGTCGGCGCCGAAACGCCCGGCCAGGCTCAGGGCTTCGTAGGCGTTGATGTATTCCGACAAGCGTTGCCACAACCGCAGCGGCACCAGCATCACCAGCTGGGTTTCCGGCATCCGGTTCAACTCGGCGAACCGGTAGTTCGGGTTTTCATTAACCAGGAACGGTTTGGCTTTGTTCACGACGCGTCTCGATGCAAAGGCAGCCGGTCCCCACGAGATTACGATAAAGACGGTTCGCTGTGAGGATTTTACCACGCGCATATAGGCCGGGCAATTCGCCGGCGGTCAACGCCGTTAAGCCAGAGTTTCGTCAGCCGTTTGTCACTTGACCTTGGCGGATTTGCCAATACAATTAGTTCAATGAGACAATTAGTTCAATCCAGGTAGGCGCAGCATGGTGATCAAGCTCGATTTCCGGAGCCGTGACCCGATCTACGTGCAGATCGTCGACCAGGTCAAGACAGCGATCGCCGCCGGCGGACTCCGGCCGGGTGATCAACTCCCGACCGTGCGGCAAATGGCCACCGACCTACGCGTGAACTTCAACACGGTTGCGCGTGCCTACCGGCTTCTCGACGAGGAAGGCGTGATCTCCACTCAACAAGGACGCGGCACGTACATTCTGGAACAACCCATCCCCAACGAGCAACGCAAGCTGCGCCGGCAGCGCTTGAATGATTTGATCGAGGCCTTCCTGTCCGAGGCGCAGCGGCTGGGCTATGACCTCGACGAAGTGGAACAGGGCGTGGCGGACAACGCGCAGGCCCGCCGAGCGGCGATGGCCGCCCAGTAAAGGAGACGACCGTGGCCAAGGTTTCATTGCAAGACCTCAAGACTAGCATGGCGCTCCAGGCGGCGTCCCGCCAGGCGAATCCGGTCTCGTTGACGCTGTTCTTCTTCTGGTTGAGCGTGGGGACGCTGGGCGCCGTCCTGGCCGAGGCCGCGCGCTGGCCGGACTGGGCCATCGGCTTGACCGTCAGTGCCTGTCTGCTGATCGGCATCTATCTGCTCTTCGCGCTCAAGATCGCCAACCAGTGGGAGAAGGCCGTGGTGCTGCGCTTCGGCAGGTTCCGCGGCCTGGCCGGCCCCGGCCTGTTCTGGATCGTGCCGATCATGGACACCGTGCCGGTCTGGATCGACCACCGCACCATCGTCACGCCCTTCAGCGCCGAGAAGACGCTGACGCGCGACACGGTGCCCGTCAACGTGGACGCCGTGCTGTTCTGGCTGGTCTGGGACGCGCAGAAGGCCGCCCTCGAAGTCGAGGACTACCGCACCGCCATCGCCTGGGCCGCCCAGACCGCCCTGCGCGACATCATCGGCAAGATGATGCTGGCCGATATCCTGGTGGGGCGCGAGGCCATCGACCGCGAGCTGCAGAAGATCATCGACGAGCGCACCACGCCCTGGGGCGTCAGCGTGACCAGCGTCGAGATCCGTGACATCGTCATCCCGCAGGACCTGGAGGTGGCGATGAGCCGCCAGGCTCAGGCCGAGCGCGAGCGCCAGGCGCGCGTCATCCTGGGCGAGTCCGAGAAGCAGATCGCGGCTTCCTTCGCCGAGGCGGCCCAGGCCTACGCCGACAATCCGACCGCCCTGCACCTGCGCGCCATGAACATGCTCTTTGAAGGTCTCAAGGAGAAGGGCGCGCTGATGATCGTGCCGTCGTCGGCGGTGGAGACCATGAACCTGGGCGGGCTGACCGGCCTGGCCGCGCTGGCCCGGCCCGGCGGCGGCGCCCCGCCGGCGGCCAGCGGCCGCTGACGTCGAACCGCCCGACTGCGTTGCGGGAGGCGCGACCCACCGGTTGCGCCTCCTCTTTTGTTCGGCGCCCGGCAGACCCGCCGCGGCGCCGGGAGAACTTCTATGTCTGCCAACTCGCTCGACACCCGCCGCCTCCTCATCTTCCTTGGCTTCGCCTTCGGCCTGGCCTGGCTGACGGCCCTGGTGCTGGCCCTGAACGGCGGCCTGGCCAACAGCCCGGAGATCCTGCCCGGGATCCCGCTGGCCGTGGTTTTGGTGGCCGGCCCGTATATGTGGGCGCCGGCGCTGGCCCACCTCCTGACCCGGCTGATCACGCGCGAGGGCTGGCGCGACACCGGTCTGCGGCCGGTGCTGGCCGGCTGGCCGTATTGGCTGGCGGCCTGGGTGCTGCCCGGCTTGCTGACCGTGGCGGGCCTGGTCGTCTACTTCGGCCTGTTCCCGCAGCACTTTGACCCGACGCTCGGTCTGCTGCGCGATCTGCTGGCCCAGTCCGGCCAGGCCGGGCTGATCGACCCGTGGGCCGTGGTCGCCCTCCAGATCGGCCAGGCGATCTTGATCGCGCCGCTGATCAACAGCGTGTTCACCTTCGGCGAGGAATTCGGCTGGCGCGCCTACCTGCAGCCCAAACTCATGGCGCTCGGCCCGCGCCGGGCGATGCTGCTGATGGGCCTGATCTGGGGCGTCTGGCACTGGCCCGTGATCGTCATGGGCCACAACTACGGCCTGGACTATCCCGGCGCGCCGTGGCTGGGGCCGCTGGCCATGGTCTGGTTCACGTTCGTGTGCGGCACGGTGCTGGGCTGGCTGACCGTGCGCGGCGGCAGCGTCTGGCCGGCCGTCATCGGCCATGCCGCCATCAACGGCATCGCCGGGCTGGGCGCCCTCTTCATTCAGGGCGAGCCTAACCCCGTGCTCGGCCCGCTGCCGGTCGGCGTGATCGGCGGCCTGCCGTGGGCGTTGCTGACGCTCGGTCTGCTGCTGGTCCCGGCGGTCTGGCGCGCCCGGACCCCGCCGACCGCCGGCCAGGTGTCGCCCGCCCCGGCGCCGGCTCCGGCCTTGGGCGCCCCGCCGGCCGAGCCGGCCAGTCGCCCCGCGCCCACACGGCCCGAGCAGCTTGACGACTCGCGTTACACTCATTAAGCCGCGCGGCGCCGGCCTCCTTGGCCGGCGCCGCCCCAGTGAGACCACCATGATCCAGACCGAAGGACTGACCAAGATTTTTCCCGGCGAGGTGAAAGGCACGACCGTCACCGCTGTGGATAACCTGTCGTTTTCTGTGGAGGAAGGTGAGGTGTTTGGCTTCCTGGGCCCCAACGGGGCCGGAAAGACCACCACCGTACGCCTGCTGTGCGCGCTGATTGGGCCCAGCCGCGGAGAGGCGCGCGTCAACGGCCTGACCATCGGCCGCGACGACCAGGCCATCCGCCAATCGGTGGGCATCCTGACCGAGACGCCGGGCATGTATGACCGGCTGAGCGCCGAAAAGAACCTGATCATCTTCGCCAAGTTGTACGGCGTGCCGGACCCGGCCGCCCGCGCCGCCCACTACCTGAAGATGCTCGGCCTGTGGGATCGGCGGCTGGACGCGGCCGGCAGCTTCTCCAAAGGGATGCGCCAGAAGCTGGCCATCGCCCGCGCCCTGCTGCACGAACCCAAGGTCTTGTTCCTAGACGAACCCACCAGCGGCCTGGACCCGGAGGCGGCCCGGCTGGTGCGCGACGCCATCGAAAGCCTCAAAGGCGAGGGCCGCACGATCTTCCTGTGCACCCACAACCTAGACGAGGCCGACCGGCTGTGTGACCGGATCGCCATCTTCAAGACCCGGCTGGTGACTGTGGACACGCCGGCCAACCTGCGCCAGCGCCTATACGGGCGCCAGGTGGTCTTCCACCTGGCCCGCCTGGAGCCGGCCTGGGTGACGGCCGTGGCCGGTCTGCCGGGCGTGCGCGCGGCCGAGGCCGTGGACCACCGCCTGGTCGTGCGCGTGGACGACCCGGAAACAGTCAACCCGGCCATCGTGCGCCACCTGGTCGCCGCCGGCGCCGACCTCCGGTTTGTGGGCGAGCTGCGCCACTCACTGGAAGACGTCTATCTGCAGCTGATCAACCACGCCTGAGCGCCGGCCCGGTTTCACGTGGAACCTGGCGTCCAGGAGGACCCGTATGAACCTGCATCGCATCCGCACCATCGTCGACAAAGAGTGGGCCGAGGTCTTCAAGAACCAGTTGGTGATCTGGACCGTGGCCGCCCTGCCGCTGCTCTTCACGCTCCTGCCGCTCGGCATCTTGTTCGCCACGCGCAGCGTGACGCCGGACGCCATGAGCGGCGACGTGACCGACCTGCCCAAGAGCTTCCTGAACGCCTGCGGCGCGCTGGCGCCCTACGAGTGCTTCCAGGTCTACCTGATCAACCAGTTCCTGGTGCTGTACATGATGATGCCGCTGATCATCCCGACCTCGATCGCGGCCTACAGCATCGTGGGTGAAAAGACGACGCGCAGCCTGGAACCCTTGCTGGCCACGCCCGTCACCACCGAAGAACTCCTGGCCGGCAAAGGGTTGGCGGCCGCCCTGCCCGCGATCGGCGCCACCTGGGGGGCCTTCCTGCTCTTCGTGGCCCTGGCGCCGCTGGCCGGCGCCACGCCCACCGTCGTCAGCCGGATCTTCAGCCCCACCTGGATCGTGGCCGTCTTCGTCATCGGCCCGCTGATGGCGATCCTGGCCGTCAACTTCGCCGTGATGGTCTCCTCGCGCGTCACCGACCCACGCACGGCCGAGCAGTTGTCCGGGCTGCTGATTGTGCCGATCATGGGCCTGATCTTCGGCCAGATCGCGGGCGTGATCGTCATCAACCTGCCGCTGATGCTGGGCGTGGCCGTCACCCTGGCCGCGCTCGACATCGGCGCGATCTATCTCGGCGCGCAAGTCTTTCAGCGCGAAGCCATCCTCACCAAATGGAAGTGAGCCTCATGTCCGCCTCCGCCCCTCTCACTCGGATACAGACGAACCGCGCCAGCCACTGGCTGGCCGCCCTCCTGGTCGGCCTGAGCCTGCTCCTGCCGCTGACGCCCGCCGGGGCCCAGACCGCCGAACCGGACGTCCTGACCCTCTATGTCCGCCGCAACATGGGCTACGGCGGCGGCAGCCAGATCCAGGGCTCGTTCCGCATGGAAATTGACGGCCCAGCCGACCTGGTCGCCGTGACCTTCAAGATCGACGACGCCGTCGTCGGCACCGACAGCGAGCCGCCCTTCCGCGTCGACTTCAGCACCGCCGACTACCCGGCCGGCTGGCGGGAAATGACCGCCGTCGGCCAGACCGCCGACGGGGGCACGCTGGTCTCGGCGCCGCGCCGCCTGGAGTTCCTGAGCGCCGCCGACAGCCAGGCCGCCACGCTGCGCGTCGTCGGCACCATGGGCGGGATTGTGCTCGCGATCCTGGCCGTCGTCTTCGGCCTGGCGCTGCTGCCCACGCTCACCGGCCGCCGCAAGCCGGTGCCGCTCGGCGCGGCCCGCGACTACGGCCTGCTGGGCGGCTCGATCTGCCCGCGCTGCGGGCGGCCGTTCCCGCGCCACCTCTGGGCCCTCAACATCAGCTTCGTCGGCAAGTTCGACCGCTGCGACCACTGCGGGAAGTGGAGCCTGACGACGCGCGCCAGCCCTGAGGACCTGCGCGCCGCCGAGGCCGCCGAGCGGGCCAGCGCCGGCGCAGCCGCGCCGGCGCCGGAGGCCAGCCCGGAAGAGAAACTGCGCAAGCAGCTGGACGACTCGCGCTACGCGCCGTAACAGCCTGCGCCTCGCCCCAGCCGCCGCAACCGGCCGGCGGTCGCCCAGCGGCCCCGGCCGGTTTCGTTTGCCAGAGCCCCGGGCGGGTGCTATCATCCCGCCACTATCGTTCCCGGCAGTGATACCCAACCGATCAACGCCGCCAGGGCGGCGAGTGGACCAATGACCGGTGGCCGGCACGAGCCCGATCGACCCCAGTTCCTGAACCGACGGAGGCACGTAATGGAGAAATTCCTGGCCAAGAGCAAGGCGCAGGCCGCCGCCCGCCAGAATGGCCAACCGCAATCCAAACCGGCGCCCCAGCCGCTGGTCGGCGACTTCTGGCGCTTCGCGGTCCTGTTCTCGTTCGTGGTCAACGTCATCCTGCTCCTGGTGGTGGCCGGGCTGATCGGCCTGGTCTTCCAGATCAAGACCTCCATCGCTCAGCCGATCGTCGGCGGCCTGCACGCCAGCTTTCAGCAGATGCAGCAGGCCAGCATCGTCTCCTCCATTCCGGTCAGCGACACGATCCTGGTCAACGACACGATCCCGGTGGTCTTCGATCTGCCGCTCAACCAGAACACGATCGTCACCACGACGGCCCCGCTCGTCATCAACGGCGCCACCGTCAACATCCAGAGCGGCGGGCTGTCGCTCAACGCCGCCGCCGACATCGTCCTGCCGGCCGGCACCGGCCTCCCGGTTCAGCTGGCCCTGACCGTACCGGTCAACCAGATCGTGCCGGTCGTCCTCACCGTCCCGGTCCAGATCCAGGTGCCGGTCAACATCCCCCTCGCGCAGACCGAGCTCAACGCGCCGTTCACCCAACTGGCCGGCATCGTCGGGCCGTATGATGCCCTGCTGAGCGGCCTGCCGTCCTCCTGGACGGAGGCCTTCCTGGGCCGCTGACCGCGCATGACCGACCGGCCGCCCGTCTGCGATTACGAGGGCTCGCGCTACCAGTCTGAGTTTTGGGACACCGGCGGGCGCGCTTACGAAGACCAGACCGAGGCCCGTGCCCTGCAGGCCTTGCTGCCGCCGGCGGGCAAACTCCTGCTGGAGGTCGGCGCTGGAGCCGGCCGCAACACGCCCCGCTACGCCGGCTTTGAGCGCGTCGTCCTGTTGGACTACTCGCGCACGCAACTGGCGCAGGCCCAGGCCCGGCTCGGCCGCGGCGCGCGCTACGTCTACGTCGCCGCCGATGTCTACCGGCTGCCGTTCGCGCCCGGCCTGTTCGACGCCGCCACCATGATCCGCGTCCTGCACCACATGGCCGACGCGCCAGCGGCCCTGGCCCAGGTGCGCGCGGTGCTGCAACCCGGCGCCACCTTCATCCTGGAATTCGCCAACAAGCAGAACCTGAAGGCCATCGCCCGCTGGCTGCTTGGCCGCCAGGCCTGGAGCCCGTTTGACCCGGCGCCGGTGGAGTTTGCGGCCCTCAACTTCGACTTCCATCCGGCCACGCTGCTGAGCTGGCTGCGCGCGGCCGGGTTCGCGCCGCAGGCGCTCCGCGCGCTCTCCTATTTCCGGGTGACGTGGCTCAAGCGCCGCGTGCCCACCGGAGTGCTGGTGGCGCTGGACGCCTTGCTGCAACCGACCGGCGGGCTCGTCCAACTTTCGCCCAGCGTGTTCGTGCGCGCCCAGGCCACCGGGCCGGGCGCCCCCGCGGAGGCCGGCGTCTTCTTCCGCTGCCCGGCCTGTGGCTCGCTGGCGTTAAACGACAACGGCGACCACTGCCTGTGCTCAGGCTGTGGCCGCCGTTGGGCTGTGCGCGACGGAATCTACGACTTCAAGGAGCCGGTGTAACCGCCCCCAGCCAGTAGCGACTGCCGTTGGTGGTGCGCCGCAGGAAACCGGCGTCCACCAGTTCGCGCCGCAGCCCGCTCGTGTCGTTGTGGAAGCGCGCCAGCGCTTCGTTGACCTGCTTCTCCGTATACTCGCGCCCTGGCTCGAACGCGCGCACGACGTAGCGCAGCACGGCCTGCATCTTCTTCGCCTGGAGCGGCAGCTCGCGGAAGCGGCCCTCGGCCGTGAGGTAGTTCTTAAGCACCTGCTGGTCAGAGGCCTCGACTGACTCCAGCTTGGGCGCCTCCGGCCGCGCTGACAGCCGCGCCGCCAACGCGCGCGGCGCCTCCCAGGCCAGCCCGTACCGCGTGCCGGTGGGGCGGGCCTCCGCCTTCACCAGGCCGGCGCCCAGCAACGTGGCCAAATGCCGCGCCACCGCGGCCGGCTTCTGGCCCAGTTCCGCCGCCAGCTGTTCGGTCGTGGCACTCTGGCGCGCCAACCGGCCCGCGATCGCCAAGCGGTTCGTGTCCACCAGCACCTGGAAGAATTTCTCGAGTTCATCCTGCGCCATCGCTTCTTGGACCGTATCCATCGCGGGCCTCCTGTCTGGGTGTGCTGGCGCCGCCGGCTGGGCCGGGGCGGGCTCCGCCGTCGGGCGCCAATACTTGCCTCCATCAGCGGCGCGGGCCAGCAGCCGGTAACTGATCAGCGCCCGTCGCAGGCTGGCGCTATCCGGATGGAAGCGCGCCAGCACCAGGTTGACATGCTTTTCGGTGTACTCCCGGCCCGGCTCAAACTGACGCGCGATATGCCGCAGCACCGCCTGCAGCTTCTTCTGCTGGGCCGGGATCTCCCTCAGCGAGCCATCCCGCCGCGAAAAGTCACGCATGACCTTGCGGTCGAAGGCTTCCACGTCCACATCGGCGGCCGTCTGCGGCAGCGTCTCCTGGGCCAGCAGCACTTGGGCCAGACCGTGGATGGCGTCCAGCCGCAGGCGATAGGGTTTCTCGCGGCCGCGCTGGCCCTCGGCCTCCACCAGCCCGGCCTCAGTCAGGCGCGCCAGGTGGTGCGAGATCGTCGCGGCTTTGACGGCCAGCATCGCCGCCAGCTGCTCACCGGTCAGGCTCTCGCGCGCCAGCAGCCCGACGATCTTCAGCCGCGTCCCATCGGCCAGCGCCTTGAAGAAGCGCGTCAGTTCAGGGCTTGTGTCAGTCATATATCCACCACATTGATTAGACAGATATCTAATTATACACCACCCCCGCCGCCAGTCAACCCCAGGCACGCAAAAGCCCCGGCGGCGCGCCGCCGGGGCTGAAGACGGACTGAGCGCGCTCGGCTGTTAGCGCAGGCTCTCGGCCAGGGCGATCAGCGCCGCCTGATCGTAGACGGCCACCGCCTCGACCGCGCCAGCCAGGTTGATCTCGAACAGCCGTCCGTCCGCGCGCCAGCGCAGCCGCTGCACCGGCGCGTCCGGATTCCAGCTGGCGGCGGTGGCGTTGGCATAGACGACAAACGTACCCCGCACGTACTCGCCGTCGCCGCCACCGACCCGGACCGTCTCAACCTGCGCCTCGGCCGGCACGGTCTCCCAGACGACCGAGTCATTCGAGCTATCCCCCTGCGTGAGGGACAGGCCGGCGCCGCCGCCGACGGCGTTGTACACCACCGTCGCCGTCCGCCGCTCAGCGTCGACGGTGGCGTATACGAACACCAGGCCAGGCAGATCCGCCGGCGGAGTCTTGAGATCGAAACCAAGCAGCGCCTCGGCCTGGCCCACCTGGCAAGCGAGCGCGGCCGATCCGGTCTGGCCGTCGCAGCCGGGCAACCCCGCCGGCGGGGCCGCCGTCGGCGCCAGCGCATCCGGCGTAACAGCGGCGGCCGGGACCGGGAAGGATGAGCCGGCGGCCGGCGTAAAAAACTGCCACAAGCTTTGGGCCAGCGTCCGGCCCTGCGGAGTAGCCAGGCCGAGCGTCAAGCCCAGGCCGGCAACGAGGAGCGGGACCGCCAGCCAGCGCCAGCGGTGAAGATACGTGGGCATGTGCCAAACTCCTTTACGAGATGAGCGTAAGCGCGCCTGCACGGCCGGCCACAGGTCCACGGCCTGCGGCACGGCCTGCTCGGCCAAGCGTTCCAACTTCCGGCGCAACTGCGGTTCGCTAGACATACTCGCCTCTCAGCCCTCGCGGCGTGGCTTGCGTTCAGGGATCAGGGGCCGCAGGAGGAGCCGCAGGCGCGCGCGTGCCTGGTGCAGGTGCCACTTGACCGTCCCCGGCGCGGCCTGCCAGTGGGCGGCCATCTCGGCCTCGCTCAGATCGAGATAGTAGCGTTGGACGACCGCGGCGCGCTGCCGCGGTGACAGCGCGCCGAGCGCATCCCAGATCGCGCGCTGGGTCTCGGCAGTTTCAACGGCCGCCAGCGGGCCGGGCGCCGGGTCCGGCAGCTGCTCGGCCAGGGTCAGGGCGCCGTCGGCCGATGCCTGGTCCAACGAGACCGTGCGCTCACGCCGCACCGCCGCCTTGAGGGCGTCGTTGACCACACTGCGCAGGAACCACGGCCCGAACGGACGGCCCGGATCCAGCTGCGCGATGCGCTCAGCGGCCCGCACGAAGGCCGCTTGCACCAGGTCCTCGGCCAGCGCCCGGTCACACACGATCAGCGTGGCCGCCCGCAGCGCGCGCAACTGATGCGCCCGCACCAGGGGTTCCAGTCCTTCCATGTCGCCGCGCCGGAGGCAGGCGAGTGCCTGTCGTTCGTCCACCAGCCGCCTTTCTGTCAAAGTCACGAAGGCCTTCTTACTAATACTATCCGCTGGGGCGGCAAAAGGTTGGGGGGGCGGCGGCGAGTTACGGTAAAATCCTCAGCACCCCATTGGACGCTGCCAGGAGAAAGTCTATGTCCCAGGCTCGTGAAACCTACCCGGTCGAAATCGCCGGCGTCAAGCGCCAACTGCCGCTGTTTGAAGTCAAGCCCGGTCTGCGCATCGCGGTCTTGAACATTCTCGGCGACACCGAACTGGTGGAGGCCGCCGCCGAGGCGCTGGCCGCCAAGCTGGCCGCCGTCCCCTACGATGTGCTGGTGACGGCCGAGGCCAAGAGCATCCCGCTGATCCACGCGCTCTCGGTCCACGCCCGCAAGCCGTACATCGTGCTGCGCAAATCGTACAAGCCCTATATGGGCGAGGCCATCCAAGCCGAGACACTTTCCATCACCACCGGCAAGCCCCAGACCCTGTACCTGGACGAGAAGGACCGCCAGTTGATCGAGGGCAAGGCCGTCATCCTGGTGGACGATGTGATCTCCACCGGCTCCACGCTGCAGGGCATGCGCCTGGTGTTGAGCAAAGCCGGCGCCCGGGTCGTGGCCGAATCCGCTATCTTCACCGAGGGCGAGCGCTCGCAGTGGGAAAACATCATCGCCCTGGGCCACCTGCCGCTCTTCACCGGCTGAACCGGCCCCGGCGGACCCGGGCCGGAGCGCGCCTGTAACGGATCCGCGCTCCGCGAGTCTGGGGAGTGAGCGAGACGAACGATCGAGGAGGCTTGATGCTGAACAGTCTATTTGGGCGGCGCAACGACGAGGAGCGCATTCGCAGCGAGGGACGCCTGCCCCCCGGCCAGGCGCTGACCAATCGTTTCCCGGTGCTGCACTACGGCCCGGTGCCGCCCTTTGATCCGGCCACCTGGACCCTGCGCGTCTTCGGCGAGGTGGAGCAGGAAGTCACCTGGACCTGGGAGGCCTTCAACCAACTCCCGCGCACCAAGGTGACGATGGACCTGCACTGCGTCACCCGCTGGAGCAAATTCGACACCACCTGGGAGGGCGTGGCGCTCAAGACCCTGGTGGACACGGGCCTGATCAAGCTCAAACCGACCGCCCAGCACGTGATGCAGCACTGCGAGTACGGCTTCACCGTGAACGTACCGCTGGCGGTGGCGCTGGCGCCCAACTTTCTGCTGGCCACCCACTTCGACGGCCAGCCGCTGACGCCCGACCACGGCTATCCGCTGCGCGGCGTCGTCGGCCACATCCCGGGCGCTGACCACAAAACGCCCTACCTCTGGAAAGGCGGCAAGTGGCTGCGCGGCCTGGAGTTCCTGAGCCGCGACCGGCTGGGCTTCTGGGAGCAGGCCGGTTACCACAACGAGGCCGATGTCTGGAAGGAAGAACGCTTCGCCTACGGCTAACGGCGCCGGCCCGGCCGCCAAGCGGAAAGAGTTGGCCCGCCGCCCGGCCCATTGTCCGGCACTCTGATTGGTGCTATCCTTTCGCGCGATGACCCGCGTTCTCATCATCGACGACGACCCGGATATGGCCGAGCTGCTCGGCCACATGATCGCCATCCTCGGTTACGACCACGAGTACGTGCCGACCGGCGACGCCGCTGTGGAAGCCTGCCGGCGGCAGGCGCCGGATGTGATCATCCTGGACGTGATGCTGGAGGAGACCGACGGTTGGGCCGTCTTCCGCCGGCTGACGCCGATCACGGACGCGCCGATCATCTTCATTACCGCCTGGCGCACGGGCGAGAACCGGATCAAGGCTGACGCGATGCTGGCCGACGGCTTCCTGGCCAAGCCGATCTCGCACCAGGATTTCGCCAACCAAGTGCACCAGGCTCTGGGACGGCCCGCGCGCCGCCTGCCCGGCGCCATCCCCGCCTGACGGGGCCTAACTGGATAAAAAAGGCGGCCCTGCCCGGGCCGCCTTTTCATTAGCGCGGGCTTGGGAAGCTCGCGGCCTCCTGGGCGTTGACGAGCGGCACAGGCGCGCCGCCCAAGTCAATGTCCGCGGCCGGGCTGAGCTGCAGCCGATAGATCGTGCTGGCCACGCCGCCGAAGCGGAGCTTGTAGTCCTCGCCGCCGCGCATGAAATCGAACTCGACGCGCCGGTTGGCGATGGCCCACTGCAACAGATACCCCAACAGCACCCAGCCCACCGACAGCGCACTGAACCGCGCGTCGATGGCCGAGTTGTAGACGTACAAGCGCCGGCCGTCGTCAAAACTCAGATAAGCGGCCGCCCGGACCGGGCCGACGAGCAAAAAGGCCAGGTGCAGCCAGCCGTGCGCGGCGGCCGCCTGTAAGACTGAATGAAACTGGGCCCGCATGGCCGGCGTCAGGAAGCGGGCTTTGTCCTCGCTCAGGGCCATCATCGCCAGGAAGGCTTCGCCGTCGGCGGGGGTATAACGCGCGCTGTCCACCAGCTGCCAGGCGACTTTCTCGTCGTTGGCCTCGGCCCGGCGCAGCTTGCGCTTAATCTCTTGGCGTTCCTTCTTCTCGACCAGCGTCGCCAGGTAGGTGTCCCAATCCCCGGGCAGCGTGATCACCGGCACCGGCTCCAGCATCTGCTCGCCGGTCGTCCAGCCCAGTGCCGCCGCCGTGCGGCCCAGCGCCGCGCGCGTCGGCGAGGTCGCCGGCACGTTGTACCAATCCAGCACCTCCCAGGCCGGCACATCGGCCGCGCGCAGACGCGGCAGCAGCGCCGCGCAGAACGCCTCGACGTGCTCACGCTCGACGATCAGGTCCAGATAATCCGAGATCTCGATGCTGCCGATCAGCAGCAGGGCGCGCCGCCCGGCGCGGTTGCGGGCGGCGAAGAGCGGCGCGACCCCGACCAGGCGGCCGTCCAGGCGCGCGGTCACCACCACCAGTTCGGCCTCCGGCCACTCACCGCCGCCGCGGTGCTGCCACCAGGCGGCCTGGTATTCGGCGCGCAAAAACGGCACCCGGCACAGCCCGCGCTCCACAAGCGCGTTCCACTCGGCGTGCAGGGTCGCAAAGATTTCGGGTTGACAGTGAACTTCCAGTTCCATCGGCACTCACAAAGCGAGCGGCCCGGTCGGCCGCCCGCCAATAGGCCCAGCTGGGCCGCTACTAATCGACGTCATCCGCCAACCGAGCGCGGAGCCGCCGGAAATTCTATCATCTCGCCGGCGCGACGCCGTTCAGGCCGCCCAGCCCGTTCACCTGCAGCGTCCAGCGGCTGCCCAGCTCAAACTGGAGAAACTCGGCCTCATCCTCGGGGGTGTACGTGAAGTCGCGGTCATCCGCGGCCAGCGTCACCGCGTAGCGCTCGGCCCGGTCGCCCTCACGCTGGTCCGGGCCGAGGGCGATATCCGGCCAGAACGGGTTCAGGTCCTGGCCGTTGGCCACCGCCCGATCGACTTCGCGCCACTCCAAAGCCGCATACGAGCAGTAGTCATCGTAGATCTGGTACTCGCAGTCCTGCACCACCTTGCCGGTGCCGTCGCCCTGGTCCACGGTGTAGGGCGTGCCGCAGATTTTCTCCGAGCGCCGCGAGGCATCCGGCCCGGCGCGCAACTCGCGCGGCCGCTCCTGGCAGGTGTTGATCTGGGCGCCGGCCGGCACGCGGTCGCGCCAGTTCTCGCGCGACACGGTCACCTGCGCCTCCACGCTGATGCTGCGTTCCCACTCCACGGCCTGGACGACGCCGGGCACGGCGCTGGTGTTGAACGACTGGAACACCAGGAAGCCGACGCCGAGCAGACAGGCCAGGGCGATCAGACCCAACCCCGCCATGACGATGAGATTGGGCTGGCCGGCGCGCGGGGATGACGCCGCCGTGGGCGGGGCCGCCGTGGGCGGGGCCGCTGTGGGCGGGGTAGCCGGCGCGGCGGCGGAGCCGAGCGGGCGCCCGCAGCTGGCGCACTGCGCGGCGCTGGCCGCGTTGGCGGTGTGGCAGGCCGGGCAGATCACGGGCGCGGCGGCTTCGCCGGGCTTGAAAGCGCCGACGACCTGGCCGGCTTCGCGCTTCTGGGCCTTGGTCAGATCGCCGCCGCACTGCGAGCAAGTTGCCGCGCCGGCCGGGTTGCGCGTGCCGCAAAACGGGCAGTGCACGTCGGCGCCTTTGCCGGTCTGCTCGAGCTTGGCCGCATCGGCGATCAGCGTCTGGCCAGCTGGCTTCTCGAACTGCTGTTCGGCCTCCATCTGGGCGCCGCAGTTGGCGCAGGTCTTGGTCAGGCCGGGGTTTTTCGTGCCGCAGCGCCGGCACGTCCACTCCATTTCGACGTAGCCCAGAGTCTCCTGAGGCATGGTGCGGGTCCTTTCAGGGTCCTTTCAGGGTCCT
>CALFZO010000057.1 GCA_937952305.1 uncultured Anaerolineales bacterium
CCGCCCGCCACGGGGCATAGCCGGCCTCCGCCGCCAGGTCCTGGGCCACCACCGGCTGCCGGGAACGGATGGCGCGCCCGGTGGGCCCCTGGCCGGCCGGCGTCTCATCCCAGCGCACGCGCAGCTGGCGCGGATAGTCCAGTTCAAGCGGCCAGTGGGCCAGCGGCGTCACGTCGCCATCCGGCCGGGCCTCGCCCAGCCACGCCAGCCGCGCGCCGAAGTTCTCGACACAGGCGCGGGCCACGGCGGCGGCCACGGCGCCCAGGTCCAGCGATTGGGCCAGCTGGCGGGCGCCGGCGTACAGCGCGGTCAGCATGTCGAACTGCTGGCGCAGCAGCACCTCCTGGCGGCGGCGTTCGGTCACGTCGCGCAGGATGGCCGTGTAGTAGCGGTCCCCGGCGACCTCGATCTGGGAGATCGAGGCCTCGATCGGAAACTCCTCGCCGTTGGCGCGCCGGCCGGTGACGGAACCGAGGGCGCCCAGCAGGGCCTGGTCCGCCGAACCCTGGCCGAAGGCGCGCACGAATTCGGCGCGGGCCTGCCAGAAGCGCTGGGGCAGGAACTGGTCCAGCGGCCGGCCCACGGCCTCGGCCGCGGCACAGCCGAACATCTGCTCAGCCGCCGCGTTGAAGACCACCACGCGCTGCTGGGCATCCACCGACAGGATGGCGTCCATAGCCGACTCGATGATGCCGGTCAGCCGGGCCTCGCTGTCCCGCAGGGCCGCCTCGGCCTGCTTGCGCTCGGTGATGTCCTGAATAGCGCCCACCAGGCGCTGGGGCGTCCCGTCCGCGGCGTAGTGAGCCTGCCCCAGGTTAGCCACCCAGCGGACGGCGCCATCCGCGCGCTGAATGCGGAATTCGGCGCTGTAGACCGTGCGCGCGGCGAGCGCGCCGTTCACAGTCGCCATGACGCGCTCAAGGTCCTCCGGATGCACCAGCGCCTGAAACGCGGCCAGCGTCCCCGCGAACTCGGACACGCCGTGGATGACGTAGCACTCCGGCGACCAGACGACGGCGCCGGTCTGGGGTATCCATTCCCACACACCCATGCGCGCCGCGTTCAGGGCTAGCTGCAGGCGCGCCTCGCTTTCATGCCGCGCGGCCTCGGCGCGCTTGCGCTCGGTGATGTCGGACGAAAGGATGAACAGCCCCTCTGGCACCGGCTGGATGTTCAACTCAAAGAAGCCGCTGGCCCCATCCGGGTAGACGAACTCGTTCTCGAGCTGGTGGGCGACGCGCTCCGCCAGACAGCGCCGCAGGACGCTGAACAGCGGCGTCGCCTCGATGCCCGGGAAGACCTCCAGCATCGACCGGCCGAGCAGCGCAGACGCGGGCTGGCGCGCGTGCCGGGCGGCCGTCTCGTTCACGTAGATGTAGCGCCAATCGAAACCGATGAGCTGGCCGCCCTCCAGCAGATGGTCCAGGGTGCTCCGATAACGGGCCTCGCTGGCGCGCAGGGCGTCCTCGGCGTGCCGGCGGGCCGTGACGTCCTGGTTGACGCCGCGCATCCAGACCGTGCGGCCGAGGGCGTCTTTTTCGATCTGGAAGCGGACGGTGATGTAGCCGATCCCGCCGTCGCCATAGCGGATGCGGTGTTCGACCTGCCTCCGAGCGTCGGGGTCCGTGGCCGCCAGCGCCCGGCTGATCTCGTCCGCCACGACGCCGGCGTCCTCGGGATGGACGAAACGCTCGGCATAGCGCGCCGACGACAGACAGTAGCTGCCCTCCCGCTCGAGCGACGTATGGTGGACAGCGTAAAACTGGTCGTTGAATGTGAACGTGTCGGTGAGAAAGTCGTACTCCCAATACGCCAGTTGGGCGATCTCCAGGGCCTCGGCCAGCCGGGCCTGGGTCTGGCGCAGGGCCAGATCGGCGCGTTTGCGTTCGGTGATGTCCTGCGCCAGCAGCTGAATGGCCGGCCGGCCATCGTACTCGACGCGGGTGGCGTGCACCTGCACGTCGATGACCTGGCCGTCCACGCGCACGTAGCGGTTCTCCACAGGCGTCTGGCCGGCGAAGCCCGCGGGCAGGGCCGCCAGGCGCGCCTCGGTGGCCGGCCAGGCCTCGGGGTGGACGAAATCGCGCAGCGGGCGGCCGATCAACCCGGCGGGGTCGGCCGCCCCCAAGAGCTGGGCCATGGCCGGGTTGACGAACAGCACCCGGCCGGCCTGGTGCAGGGCCAGGCCTATCGGCGCCTGCTCCACCAGGCTGCGGTAGCGCTCTTCGCTCTCGCGCAGAGCCTGCTCGGCGCGCTTCTGTTCGGTGATGTCCTGCACGGCGCCGATCAGGTGCCGCTCCGGTCCCGGCCCGTCGTCCGGCGCCGACTGAACCCGGTCGCGCAGCCAACGGACCTCGCCGCTGCGAGCGCGCAGACGATACTCCATCGTCGTGGCCTCGCCGGCGTGCAGGTGCGGCCGCTGGGCCAGGACGGCGGCCAGATCCTCAGGCAGCAAGAGCGCGGCGAAGCCGCCCGGCAGGGCGTTGACCTCGGCCGGCGTGTAGCCCGTGATCGCCTCAAAGGCCCCGCTCACCCACTCGGTCCGCGCCGCGCCGGCGGCATTCACCGTGCCGGCGTAGACGTAGTCGGTCATCAGCGCCGCGATGTGGCGGTGGCGGGCCTCGCTCTCGCGCAGGGCGGCCTCGGCCCGTTTGCGCTCGGTGATGTCGAGCGAGATGCCGCCGATGGCGTCCAGGCGGCCGGCCGCATCGGCGAGCGGGAACTTGATGACCTCAAAAACCTGTTCGCCGTCCGGGCCGGGCAGATGGCGCTCAAAGGTCAGAGGCTGGCCGGCCTCGACCACCTGGCGGTTGCTGTCCAGGAAATCCGCCAGCTGCCGGCCGGTGAAGACTTCGGCAATCGGCCGGCCGAGCACGGTGGCGCGTTTGCGGCCGGCCCAGGCTTCCCAGCGCGTGTTGACCAGGCGCAGTTGGCCGTCCACGCCGCTGACAAAGACCAGCGCCGGCACCTGCTCCAGAAACGCCATGAGCAGAGCCTGCGTCTCGTGCAAGGCGGCCTCGGCCTGTTTGCGCTCGGTGATGTCGGTGCTGGCGCCGACCATGCGCACCGGCCGGCCGGCGGCGTCGCGCACGGCCTCGCCGCGCGAGTGCACCCAGCGGTAACCGCCGTCTTTGTGCCGCAGGCGCAGCTCCATGGAATAGCGTTGGCCGGTGTCGAAATGGGCTTGCAGCGCGGCCTCCACCAGGGGCCGGTCGTCGGGATGAAGCTTATCGAAGAAGACGGTCCGCTCAGAGACCAACTCGTCGTCTTGGAAGCCCAGGATCTCCTTCCAGCGCGGCGAAGAGTAGCCCTGCCCGGTGGCCAGGTCCCAATCCCAGACACCGTCGTTGACGGCGCGGGCCACCAGCGCGTAGCGCTCCTCGCTGGCGCGCAGCGCGGCGTGCGCGCGGCTGCGCGCCGCCAGCTCACTCAGCATGAGCGCATACAGCAGGCCGGCCGTGACCGCGACGAAGAGCAGCCCCTTGACGGTCTGCCACTCATGGGCCAACGGGCCGAAGATCAGGTCCAGAAACAGATCGGAGAAGAAGATCCAGACGGCGGCCACGGCCGCGTAGATGGCCGCGATCCGCAGCGCGGCGCGCTGATCGGCACTCCGCCTAGCCTCGCGCATAACCACTCTCCCCGGCCAGCCGCGCCCCTGAACCGCGGCTGACCGTCCGAACCGGAAATACAATGGGGCGCAGGTAGAGAAAGATCTCCAACTACGCCCCGCCTTTTCGATTCACCAGGCCGGTAGAGGCCGGCCTCCCGCTGGCGCCAGGGCCAAGTATAGCCGGTCTGCGGGCACTGGCTGGCGCGCTTTGGCCGGCGCCGCGAGTGGACGGGCCGGGCCGGGCTGTGATAGCGTTCTCCCGGCGGGCGGCCGATGGGCGGCGCCCGCCAGGCGACGGGCGAGGCGATGACGAGTTCGGAACACTATGACGTGATTGTGGTCGGCGGGCGGCCGGCGGGCAGCACGCTGGCGGCGCGGCTCGGCCAGGCGGGTCTGCGCGTGCTGGTGCTGGAGCGGACGGCGCTGCCCAGCCGGCCGGCGGCCTCGGCGCCGGCCATCTACGCCAAGACCATGGCGCTGTTGGACGAGATCGGCGCGGACGAGGCCGACTATGCGGCCGGCACGCCGCCCATCCGCCGCTGGATCACGGAGTATCGCGACGCTTTCGTCATCGTCAACGGCGTCCCGGATATCTTCGGGCGCGACTACGGCTACGCCATCGACCGGGCGCGTTTTGACCACGCGCTGTGGCGCGTGGCCGCGCGTCAACCCAGCGTGACCGTGCGCGCCGGCCGCGCGGTCACCGATCTGCTCTGGGCCGCAGGCCGCGTGGCCGGCGTGGTCAGCCGCGCCGCGGATGGGACAACGCAGACCGACACGGCCGACGTGGTGGTCGGCGCCGACGGGCGCTTCAGCCTGGTGGCGCGCAAGGTCGGCGCGCCGGAACACCACCGCCGCGACGATCTGCCGACGACGCTCTACTACGCCTACTGGAGCGGCGCGCGCCCGTACGATGCGCACGGCCCGGCCATTCACGCCTACGCCGGGCGGCCCGGCCTGGGCTACCTGCTCATGGACAGCGCCGACGGCTCGCTGGCGGTGGTGATCGAGGGCCAGGCGGCGCTGTTGGAACCGGGGCCGGGCCAGAGCGCGGAGGCCTTCTACGAAGCGCAACTCCGCGCGGCCCCCAACGTGTGGGCGCGGCTGCGCGGGGCGGCCCGCCAGACCGACGTGCGCGGCCTGAAGCGCGTGCGCAACCTCTACCGGCAGGCGGGCGGGCCGGGCTGGGCGCTGGTGGGCGACGCGCTGCATCAGAAAGACCCGCTCGACGGGCAGGGCATCTTCGACGCCGTCTTCACGGCCCGGGCATTGGCCGAGGCGATCACGGCCTGGCGGCGCGGCGGCCGAACTTGGGAACAGGCGCTGGCCGATTACGAGGCGGCCGTGCGGGCCGAGACGCTGCCGATGTACCGCGAGACGCTGCGGCGCGTCAGGCGCGATCTGTATACGCCCCTGCCGGATTGGTTCATCCGCACGGTAGGCCGCTGGCTGTTGGATGATCCCGAGATCAAGCGCCGGGTCGGGCTGCTGCTGGTGCGCGGCCTCTCCCCGGACGCGTTCACGCCGCCGCCCGGCGTGGCGCTGCGCGCCCTGTTGCGCGGTCTGCGCGGGCGGCGGCCGGCCTGAGTTCAGGCTGGAAACGGGCACCGCGGCGCCAACCCCAAGCCGCCCAAGACCGCGCCCACCTTCAGTTCCTCCGCCCAAAGAGACAGGCCTCCCGGGCCGGACTCTATCTTACACTCAAGGCTGTTTCCGATTTGATGCGCGCCCGGGTCATTCCGGCGAACCATGGCCCCCGCAGCGCGCACAGTGGGGGCCGGGGCCAGGGTGACACCAGCCCAGACGGAAACCGCAATAGTTACCGAGATAGGAGAATGGATGGAGAGCACTTTAGCTTTTGTGGCCGGCCAACTGCTGTCGGGCGTGGCCGGCGGCCTCGGAGCGGGGCTGATTTACGCGGCCGTCGTCTCCGCCCTGCGGACCTTCGTCTTGCCGCGCTCCGCGCCGGACCCGGTGACGCGTTTCACGTTCCGCGCTGTGCGTGTGGCCTTTCAGTGGCGCGTCAAACAGATGCGGACCTTCGCGGCCCAGGACGCGGTGCTGGCCATGTACGCGCCCGTCAGCTTGCTGACTTTGCCCATGGTGCTGCTCACCCTGGTGGCCCTGGGCTACGCGTTGATCTTCTGGGCGCTGGGCATCCGGCCGTTTTTGGCCGCCTTCCTGGAAAGCGGCTCGTCCCTGCTGACCCTGGGCTTCGTCCCGCCCACGCAGACGCCGCTCATCGCGGTGTTGTCCTTCTCCGAGGCCGCGCTGGGCATGACGCTGGCGGCCCTGCTCATCTCCTACCTGCCGACCATGTACTCCGCTTTTTCCAGCCGGGAGACGCTGGTCAACCTGTTGGAGACGCGCGCCGGCGCGCCGCCCTCGGCCGTGTACCTGTTCGAACTGGCCTTCCCGTTGGGCCGGATGGACCACTTCAACGAGTTGTGGCGCGAGTGGGAGATCTGGTTCTCCCAGCTCGACGAGACCCACACCTCGCTGCCGGTGCTGGCCTTTTTCCGTTCACCCCAGCCGCACCACTCCTGGATCACGGCGGCCGGCGCCATCCTGGATGCCGCCGGGCTGTATCAATCCACCCTGGGCTACCCGCCCAACCCACAGGCCGCGCTGTGCATCCGCGCTGGTTACCTGGCCCTGCGGCATATCTGCGATTTCTTCGAGCTCCCCTACCCGCCTGACCCGCACTTCCCGGCCCAGCCCATCAGCGTCTCACGCGCCGAGTTCGACCAGGCCGTGGAACGGCTGCGCCAGGCCGGCCTGCCGCTCAAACCCGACCTCGACCAGGCCTGGAGCGACTTCGCCGGCTGGCGCGTGAACTATGACAGCACCCTCCTGGCGCTCTGCCGCTTAATCAGCGCGCCCGAGGCCCCGTGGTCCAGCGACCGGGCGTAGAGCCGCGGGGTCCAGCCGCCGCTCCTTGCGGCTCGGCCATCCAGCGTCTGAATCATTTTGCATCACGACTGTACAAGGTTTCGCGCTTCCTGATAGATTTTGCCAGCCTGAGGGTGTTAAAATCCCTTGGCTATCAGCGGAGGTGTTTTCATAATGTCAGACAAGTCTGGTCAGATTATGCGCCCGGCCCAGCCGGTGGGGATTGTCGGGTACGGCGCGTACGTCCCGCGCTATCGCCTGCCGGCCAAGGAGGTGGCGCGGGTGTGGACGGAGGGCACCAGCGGGCTGCCCATCAAGGAAAAGGCCGTGCCCGGCCTGGACGAGGACGTGGCGACGATGTCGATTGAGGCGGCGCGCAACGCCCTGCGCCGCGCCGACATAGACCCGACCGCGATCCGCGCGGTCTGGGTGGGCAGCGAGAGCCACCCCTACGCCGTGAAACCGACCTCCACAATCGTGGCCGAGGCCATCGGCGCGGTGCCCAACACCCAGGCCGCGGACTGGCAGTTCGCGTGCAAGGCCGGCACCGAGGCCATGCAGGCCGCCATCGGCTTTATCGGCTCGGGCATGGCCCGCTACGCCCTGGCCATCGGCATGGACACGGCCCAGGGCCGGCCCGGCGACGCGCTGGAGTACACGGCCGGCGCGGGCGGCGCAGCCTATCTGCTGGGCCCGGCCGACGAGGCGCTCGCCCTCTTCGAAGGCTCGTACTCCTACGTCACCGACACCCCGGATTTCTGGCGCCGCCAGTACGAGAAGTATCCCGAGCACGGCCAGCGCTTCACGGGTGAGCCCGCCTACTTCAAGCACATCACGGCCGCCGCCGAGCGCTACCTGGAGCAATCCGGCACCACGCCCGCCGACTACAAGTACGCGGTCCTGCACCAGCCCAACGTGAAGTTCCCGCAGAAGGCGGCCAAGACCGTGGGCTTCAAGGACGAGCAGATCAAGACCGGGCTGCTGGTGGGCGAGATCGGCAACACCTATGCCGGCAGCGCCATGATCGGCCTGACGGCGGTGCTGGACGAGGCCCAGCCCGGCGACCGGGTGCTGCTGGTCTCGTTTGGTTCGGGCGCCGGCTCAGACGCCTTCGGCCTGCGCGTGACGGACAAGATCCGGGCGCGCCAGGGACGCGCGCCGAAGACGCGTGATTACATCCAACGCCGCACCGAGATCGATTACGCGCTGTACACGCGCCTGCGCGGCAAACTGGTGATGAAGTAACCGCCTCATCCGTCGCGGCCCTCAGGCTGAGCCGAGGCTGACCTCGCGCCGCGCGGCTGGTTGACTCCCTGCCCATGAAACGAACCCTCCTCCTCCTCCTGCTTGGAATATGCGGCTTGGCGGGCCTGGCGGCCTGCGCCGCGCCGGCCCCGGCCCTGGTCCGGGGCGATGCCTGGGATTACCGCCTGACGGCCACGGACCTGCCGGCCGAGTGGACGTTGACGGACCAGACCTTTCAGACGGCGGCCGAGATCTCCCAACCGGCGCCGACTGACCCGGCCGCGCCCGTCGTCACCGACACGGTCCCGGCCGCCAGCTTGAACAACGCCACGCAGTTGTACACAGCCCGCTACACTCCGCCCGAGAACTCGCCCTATGCCGACTTGACGCTGCAGGTCTTGTTGTACCAGGCCGCCGTGGATGCCCAGGCCGGCCTGAGCGCCGAAAACCCCGGCGCCGACTGGGTGCCCGTGGACGCGCCGACGATCGGCGAGCAGAGCCGGGTCTGGCGTTACCAGGCGCCCGCCAGCGATGTCCAACAGGGCCTGTACCGCGTGGACTTCCAATACTTGAACGCCGTCGGCTCGCTGACGATGTTCGGGTCGAGCGTGGTCCTGCCCGGCCCGGACGAGCCGCTGCGTTACGCGCAACTCGTGCTGGACAAGTTCAAGACGGGCGCGGAGCCGGCGGCTCTGCGCGAGCTGGGGCAGGCCGGCCTGCCGGATTTGCGCACGCGGCTGTTGGGCCAGGCGCAGCTGGCGGCCTTAGACGCCGCCTATGGTGAGCGCTGGATCATCAGCGACCAATACCTTGGCAGCTGGACCCTCAACGCCGACTTCGGCGACGAGGCGCGGGCCACGCTGGACCGGCTGCAGCGGGTGGCCGGCTATCAGCTCTACATGGTGAAGCCGCTGAACTCGGCTGAGTTTGCCGAAGTGGCGGGCGCGGCGCTGTTTCAGCAGGTGTCGGCGTACCGCCAGGCCGCCTCCACGGCCCGCGGCCTGCAGGCCCTGATCGGCCTGCCCGACACGCCAGAGTTAGCGGCCCCGCCCAGCGTGGGCGAGGGCACGCGCGCCTGGAGCGCCGTCAAGGGCACCGTCGACGGCCAGAGGCTGGCCATTACCGAGATCAGTTTTTCCATCGACCGGTACGTGGCGACCGTGCAGCTGCAGTCGCCGCCGCTCGGCGCAGAAGCCGACTCTGGACAGGCCCTGGCCGACAACCTGGCCCTGGCCCGAGAGCTGGCCGAGGCCCTGGCCGGCAACCTGACGGCCGAGCCGTGAGGCCCGGCGGATTGGAGACAGAGGACCTCTATGCGTGACGTCTATATCGCCGGCGCCGGCCTGACGCCGGCCGGCGAGCACTGGGAACGCTCGCTGCGCGAGCTGGCTTTCTACGCCATCGAGGCCGTCGCCAAGGACGCGCCCCAGCCCAACCCGGAGGCGCTCTTCGTGGGCAACATGCTCGGCGGCGCCCTCAGCCACCAGGCCCACCTAGGCGCGCTGGTGGCCGATTTCGCCGGGCTGCGCGGCATCGAGGCCGTCAGCGTGGAGGCGGCCGGCGCGTCCGGCGGCGCAGCGCTGCGCCAGGCCTACCTGGCCGTGGCCTCCGGCAGCGTGGACACGGCGTTGGTGGTGGGCGTGGAGAAGATGACGGACAAGGTCGGCGCCGGCGTGATCGCGGCCACGGCCACCGCCGGCGACAGCGACTACGAGTCCGCGCACGGCACCACCCCGGCCGCCCTGGCGGCCCTGTTGATGCGGCGCTACATGCACACCCACGGCGTCGAGTTGAAGCACTTTGCCAACTTCAGCGTCAACGCGCACCTCAACGCCAAAGCCAACCCCAACGCCATGTTCCGCAACACGCTCACGGTCGAGGCCTTCCTCAAGGCCGGCATGGTGGCGGACCCGGTGAACATGTTCGATACGGCCCCGGACTGCGACGGCGCCGCGGCGCTGCTGGTGACGGCCCAGCCCGGCCCCGTCCGCATAGCGGCTTCGGCTGTGGCCACGGATACCTTGGCCGTGCATGACCGCGCCGACCCGTTGAGCTTCGAGGCCGCGCGCCTGTCCACGGCCCGGGCCTACCAGCAGGCCGGCGTCGGGCCGGAGCAGATCCAGGTCTTTGAGCTCTTCGACGCCTTCACGATCTTCAGCGCCCTCAGCCTGGAGGCCGCCGGCTTTGCGGAGCGCGGCTGCGGCTGGAAGCTGGCCGCCGACAACGAAATTTCCATAAAAGGTCGTGTGCCCGTCTCCACCTTTGGCGGGCTGAAGGCGCGCGGTAATCCGGGTGGCGCCACGGGCGTGTATCAGGCGGCTGAGGTCGTCCTGCAGTTACGCGGCGAGGCCGGCGCTGGCCAGGTCGCCAACCCTATTTATGGAATGTCACAGTCTCTGGGTGGGGCCGGCGCTACCGCCGTCACTCACATCTTTGAGCGCGTCAGTTGACCATATCCAAAGTGAGAGCCATCATCCGTCCCTCCGATAGTTTCTGATAGCACAAGCGGGATAGTATTCCACCAGGCTAAATCCAAAGAGAGGTTGTTATGGAGATATCAAGGCATTGGCGTCTGCAGCAGCAGCGGTATGGTCTGGTGGGCGAAATCTGCCCGCATTGCTCCGGAAAAATCTTCCCGCCTCGGGACGTTTGCCCGAACTGTGCGGGTGAGGCAAAGACCCCTTATGTCTTTTCTGGCAAGGGCGAGGTGTTCTCGTACACCACCGTCTACGACGCGCCGGAGGGCTACGAGGGCAATGCCCCCTACACGGTGGCCCTGGTGAAGCTGGAGGAGGGTCCGCTAGTGACCGCCCAGCTGACCGACGTCGAGAACGGCAAAGTCGCCATTGGCACGCCCGTGGAGATGGTGACGCGCAAGCTGCGCGAGGACGGCGAGCGCGGGATGCTCGTTTATGGTTACAAGTTCCGCCCGGCAGTGGCGGAAGCCAACTAACCGCGTCAGGCCCCCAGACGGACGACAGGCCGGTCAGAGACCGGCCTGTTTTGTTTGTGATATTCGTTTATCTCTGCTATCATCCGCCCGGCACCCACTCAGACAAGACACCCGATAGGACTCGGCATGGCGCAAGGCGCAGATACCGTCCGCCAACGGACGTACACGATCCTCACCGGCATCATCCTGTTCACCCTGCCCTTCTACTGCCTGGGCTTCCTGGCTTTGGCCCTGGCTCCGGATCGGGCCCCGGGCGCACCCACCCCCACGCTGCTGCCCACCATCACCGGCGGACCGCTGCTCACGCCCATCCTGACCGTCACGCCCGGACCCACCGGCACCGGCACGCTGCTGCCGACCCTGACCGCGACGCCGGGCACGCCCACCACCACGCTGCAGGCGACGCCGACCCAATTCAGCCCGCCCAGCCGCACGCCCACCTTGACGGCGACGGCCACAGCCACCACCACGGCCACCTGGACGCCGACCGCCACCGGGACGGCGACGGCGACGCCGTCGCCGACGACCACGTCTACGGCGCTGACGCCGACGCCCACCAGCACGCAGGCGGCCACGGTCACACCCACCAGCACCCTGCCGGCCGCGACAGCGACGCCGACGGCCACACTGCCCGCCGACACGCCGACGCCGACGGCGACCACGCCCGCTGATACGCCGACGCCGACGTCAACGCCTTAGACCCGTTATGGACCTTCTGGCTCACCTCAAAGACCTGTGCACCGCGCCCGGGATCTCCGGCTATGAAGGCCGCGCGCGCGACCTGATCCGCACGGCCTGGGCGCCGCTGACCGACGAGCTCCACGTGGACCGGCTCGGCTCCCTCTGGGCGATCCGGCGCGGCACGGCTGCCGAACCGCGCCCGCGCCTGATGCTGGCCGCGCACATGGACGCCATCGGCCTGATGGTGACGCTGCTGGAAGGCGAATTTCTGCGCGTCGTCGCCGTCGGCGGCATCGACGCGCGCGTGATGCCGGGCCAGCCCGTAACCGTGCACGGCCGCCGCGACCTGCCCGGCGTGGTGGTGCAGCCGCCGGCCTTCCTGCTGCCCAAGGCCAGCCGCGAGGGCGTGGTGCCGGTGTCTGAGTTATTGGTGGATGTGGGCCTGCCGGCCGCCCTGGTGGCCGAGCAAGTGCGCGTCGGCGACGTGATCTCGCTGGCTCAGCCGCCGCGCGAATTGCAGGGCGGCCTGCTGGCCGCCAACCGCCTGGACAACCGCGCCTCGGTGGCCGCCGTCACCGCCTGCCTGGATGAACTGCGCGCCCGCCCGCCAGCCTGGGACGTGGTGGCCGTGGCCACTGTCCAGGAGGAAGTTACCCTGGGCGGCGCGATCACGGCCGCCTTCGCGCTCGAGCCGCAGCTGGCTATCGCCATCGACGTCACCTTCGGCGCCGGCGGCGGCGTGCGCGACTTCCCGGACCGGACCTTCGCCCTGGGGAGCGGCCCGGCGCTGGGCCTCGGCCCCAACATTCATCCCAAATTGCACGCCGCGCTCAAAGCCACGGCCGAGCGGTTGGAGATGCCGTACACGCTGGAGGCCATGCCCCAGCACTCCGGCACCGACGCCTTCGGCCTCCAGGTGGCGCGCGCCGGTATCCCGACCATGGTGGTCAGCCTGCCGCTGCGCAACATGCACACCCCGGTGGAGATCGTGGCCCTGAAAGACGTCCAACGCGTCGGCCGCCTGCTGGCCGAATTCATCGGCGCCCTGACACCCGACTTCATGGAGAGCCTCCGGCTGGAGGACTGAGCACCACGCCCGTCCGGCGCCGGACGGGCTCATGTGAAGCATGGCCAAGAAACCCGCTGCCCGCGCCAAACCCGCCGCCCAGAAACCCCAACCCGCCGCTCCGGCGGCGGCCTCCCTGCCGCCCGAGGTGGCCTTCCTCAAGCAGCTCTCCGAAGCCGTGGCCGTGTCCGGCGACGAGGGCGCGGTCCGCAAGCTCATCCTGGAGGCCATCCGCCCGCACGTCGACAGCGTCACCGTCGACGCGCTCGGCAATGTCCTGGCCGTCAAGAAGGCGCGCAACGGCGGCGCCCGCGAGCGCGTGCTGGCGGCCGCCCACATGGACGAGATCGGGTTCATGGTCACCGGCCATGACTCGGACGGCGCGCTGCGCTTCGAGCCGGTCGGCGGCGTGGATGACCGGATCCTGATGGGCAAGCCGGTGCTGGTGGGGCCGAACCGCGCCCCCGGCGTCATCGGCGCCGCGCCCGTGCACCTGCTCAGCCAGGATCGGCGCACCAGCGTCGTCAAGGCCAACGCCCTGCGCATCGACCTGGGCGTGGAGACGGCCGAAGCCGCCAAGAAGCTGGCCCGGCTCGGCGACCGCGGCACCTTCGCCAGCGAGCTAGACCTGCTCGGCGCCGGCGCGGGCTTCGCCGGCACGCTGCGCGGCAAGGCCCTGGACGATCGGCTGGGCTGCGCGACCCTGGTGGAGCTGCTGCGCGCCGGGCCCTACCCGTGCGAGCTGCACGCCGCCTTCACCGTTCAAGAAGAGGTCGGCCTGCGCGGCGCCAAGGTGGCCGGTTACGCCACTGAGCCGGCGGCCGCCTTCGTGCTGGATTGCACCCCGGCCCTCGATCTGCCGCACTCGCTGGACGACCGCGAGAACGTGGAATACAACACGCGCCTCGGCCTCGGCCCGGCCATCTACGTGGCGGACCGCGCCACGCTCTCGGACGGCCGCCTGGTGCGCCACCTGCAGCGGACGGCCGCGTCGGCCGGCCTGCCCTACCAACTGCGCCAGCCGGGCGGCGGCGGCACCGATGCCGGCGCCATCCATCGCACCCGCGCCGGCGTCCCGAGCGTGTCGGTCTCGGTGCCCGGGCGCTACCTGCACGGCCCGGCCGCCCTGGCGCGCCTGGACGACTGGCGCCACACGGTCCAGCTGCTGCAGCGCGCCCTGGAAGGCTGGTCGTCCAAAGTCTGGAAATAGCGATCCGGTTGGCCATGGACAGCGACTTCTCCCGCCTGCGCCGCGCGACCGTCCACGCCGGTCTGGATGAGCATGACGCCCGGCCGGACCCGATCGAGCAGTTCGCGCGCTGGTTCACGGACGCGGTCGCGGCCGGCCTGGAGGAGCCCAACGCCATGACGCTGGCGACGGCGACGGCCGCTGGCGTGCCGTCGGCGCGCCTGGTATTGATGAAGGAGTTCGACGCGCGCGGCTTTGTGTTCTTCACCAGCTACACCAGCCGCAAGGCGCGCGAGCTGGACGCCAACCCGCGCGCGGCCCTGGTCTTCTTCTGGCAGCCGCTGCTGCGCCAGGTGCGCGTGGTCGGCCGCGTGGAGCGGGCCAGCGCCGAGGAGTCAGACGCGTATTTTCACTCGCGGCCGCCGGAGGCGCAGCTGGGCGCCTGGGCCTCCGAGCAGAGCGCGCCGCTCACCGGCCGGGCCGCGCTGGACGCGCGCTTTGTGGAGCTGCAGGCCGAGTACGCCGGGCAGGCCGTGCCGCGCCCGCCGCACTGGGGCGGCTACCGCCTGGTCCCGGACGAAGTGGAATTCTGGCAGGGGCGCCCGCACCGCCTGCATGACCGGCTGCTGTATCAGCGCGCCGGCCCGGCCTGGACGATCACGCGCCTGGCCCCATAAGCCGCGAGGCACCACGAGACACCGGACGGACGCAGCGCTCTGATCAGCCTCCGTCCTCGGACAGAAAGCGAAGCGACATGCAGCCTCTCATCAAAAAACTCGTCGAAGCCTACGGCCCGTCCGGCTATGAGGGCCAGGTGCGCGAGCTGGTGCGCGCCGAGATCCGCAGCCTGCCGGACTACACCAGCGTGGACCCGCTCGGCAACCTGATCGCCGTCCTGAAGAAGAAGACCAAGAGCGGACGCAAGGTGATGCTGTCCGCGCACCTGGACGAGATCGGCGTGATGGTCTCGCACATCGACGAGCGCGGCTTTGCGCGCTTCGTCAACCTCGGCGGGGTCAGCCCGCTGACGTGCGTGGGCGGACGCGTGCGCTTTGCCAGCGGCGTCACCGGCGTCATCGGCCTGGACGCGCGCCGCGACGACCCCGGCAAGCCGCCGACGCTGGCGGAGTTGTTCATCGACTTCGGCGCGGCCAGCCGCGCCGATTGCCCGGTGAAGGTCGGCGACGCCGCCGGCTTCTACCGGCCGATGGAGACGATCGGCGAGCACCGCCTGGTGGCCAAGAGCCTGGACGACCGCATCGGCGTGGCGATCCTGATCGAGGTCATGCGCCAGCTCAAGAACTCGCCGCACGAGGTCGCCTTCGTCTTCAGCGTCCAGGAAGAGGTCGGCCTGCGCGGCGCCGGCACGGCCGCCTTCGGGCTGGACGCCGAGGTCGGCATCGCCGTGGACGTCACGCGCACCGGCGACACGCCCAACGGCCCCAAGATGGCCGTCAACCTGGGCGGCGGCCCCGCCATCAAGGTGCGCGACTCCGGCATGCTGGCCGACCCGCGCGTCAAGGATCTGCTGGTGCAGCGCGCGCGCGAGGCCAATCTGCCCGCGCAGCTCGAGATCCTGGAAGCCGGCACCACCGACGCCGCCGCCATGCAGATCGCGCGCGGCGGCCTGCCGGCCGGCTGCGTGTCCATCCCCACCCGCTATCTGCACACGCCCTCGGAGATGGTGGACCTGCGCGACGTGGAAGGCGTGGTGGCGCTGCTGGTGCAGACGCTGCAGAAGCCCATCGAATTGTGACGGGGCGCGCACGCCCGGCTCCGCTTTGGCTCCCGGCCTGCCCGGGAGCCTTTTGTTTTCTCCAGGTTACACGCGGAGATTATGTCGCTCGTTGACAGCGGGCCGAACTGGTTGAATCCTTTTCAGGCCAGGGCCGTTATTCCTGGCAGATGGACCACCTCGCGATGATCCCGCGCAGCGACCGCAAGCTAGAGGCCCGGCCCCTGGAAGTGGTGGTGCGCGCCCAGAAAGGTGACGTGGAAGCGGTCGGCCTGCTCTTCGACGAGCACCAGGCCGCGATCTTCCGCTACCTGTGGGCGCGGCTGGCCGACCGCGCCACCGCCGAAGACCTGACCGGCGAGGTCTTCGTGCGGATGGTGAGCGCCCTGCCCGGCTACCAGGTGACGAGCGTGCCCTTCCGGGCCTGGCTCTACCGCATCGCGCGCAACCTGCTGGTGGACCACTACCGCCAGACCGGCGCGCGCGCGCCGCTGCCGCTGCAGGCCGCCCACGACCAGAGCGCGCCCGAGTCTGATCCGATCCAACTGGCCGAGCAGCGCCTGTCGCTCGCGCAGCTGCAGCGCGCCCTGGCGCGGCTGGACGAGGCCCAGCGCGACGTGGTGGTGCTGCGCTTCCTGTCCGGCCTCTCATTGGCGGAGACGGCGGCGGCGCTGGACCGGACCGAAGCTGCCGTGAAAGCTCTGCAACACCGCGGGCTGGCCGCCCTGCGCCAGGCCCTGACCGAAGCATAGGTGCTGTGATGATGACGCCAAGCGACCGACTGCAATACGCGCTGGAACGGCTCGCGGCCGGCGAGGCGCTGGACCGCGTCGCCAGCGGCCTACCGGCTGACGAGGCCGCCGACCTCAAACTGGCCGCCGCGCTGCAGGATCTGGAAGTTATCGCTCCGGCCGCCGACCGCCTGGCCGCGCAGCGCCAAGCCGTGCTGCGCGCGGCCCGGGCCGCGCCCACCCCGCCTGCGCCGACCCGCCGGCCCCTCTGGCCCTGGCTTCTGGCGGCCTCCGGCGCCGTGGGCGTGCTGGCCCTATGCACGCTCACGGCCGTCAGCGCCGGCGCTCTGTGGTGGTGGACCGCCCGCTCCGCGCCTGTCGCCCAGAGTCCGAGCACGCCTCCGGCAATGGCGGGCATGGCCGCCGAAGCGACCGCGGCAGCCGTCGCCCCTGACCCGCAGAGCGCGGCGCTGAGCGAAGCCCACGGCCTGGTGGAAGTGCAGGCCGCCGATGGGGCCTGGCAGCCAGCCGCCTCCGGCGCCCTCGTGTCGGCTGGGGCGCGCGTGCGCACGGGCGCGCTTTCGCGCGTGACGCTGACTTTCTATGACGGCAGCCAGGCCCAGCTCGGCCCCAACACCGAAGTCAGTGTGGACGCTCTGGACGCTCAGCGCGCCGGCCCGCGCGTGATCCGGCTCACCCAGGTCCGCGGCGACTCCGACCACACGGTGGCGAAGTCTGCGCTGCCCGATTCCGTCTACGAGGTCGCCACGCCATCCGGCGCCGGCCGCGCCCAGGGCACGGCCTTCCATGTCTCCGTGACCGTTGTCAACGTGTCCTTCGCCGTCAGCGAGGGCGCCGTCGCGGTGACCAACCTGGATGTCACCGTCGTCGTCGTCGCCGGGCAGACGAGCGTCATCGTCGTCGGCCACCCGCCGGCTGAGCCAGCCCTGCAGATCACGGGCGAGGGCGCTGTTCAACAGATCGGCGAGACCTGGTTTATCGCCGGGCAGGCCCTGCGCGTCACCGCCGACACGGTCATCACCGGCGAGCCGCAAGTGGACGATTGGGTGACGTTTACGGGCCGCCAGCTCGCGGACGGCACGCGCGTCGCCGACCGGATCACGCTGGTGCGCCGCTCGCTCACCAACGCCTTCAGCTTCATCGGCACCGTGGACGCCCTCGGGCCGGACGCCTGGATCATCGCGGGCCGCACCGTGCGCGTGGATGGCCTGACCCAGATCGAAGCCGGTCTGGCCGTCGGCGATACGGTTGAGGTCACTGGCGGCCTCGCCGCCGACGGCACCTTCTGGGCCGCCACGCTGCGGCGCTGGGCGGCCGCCGACCTGAGCGTGCCGTTCACGTGGACGGGCGTCGTTCAGGCCATCAGCGCCACAGTCTGGACCGTCTCCGACCTGACGCTCACCGTGGACGTCAGCACCACGCTCCCGGCCAGCGTCGTCCTCGGCGACCTGGTGCGCGTGGACGGCGTCGTCGAGCCGGGCGGCGTCTGGCGCGCGCGCACCATCCAGAAACTGACGGCGCCGGACCAGATCTTCGACATCACCGGCGTGCTGATCAGCCGCGACCCGTGGAACGTCGGCGGCGTCGCCTTCACCGTGGACGACGATACCGACGTGGACGACGACCTGCGCCTCGGGGACCGCGTGCGCGTGCGCGGGCGCGTGCTCGCCGACGGCACCCGCCTGGCCGAACGCGTCGAGCGCATCGACGCCGGCCGGCGCCACGCCGTGCAGTTCACGGCGCGCGTCGCCGCTATTGACCCGTGGGTGATCGGCGGCGTGACGGTGACCGTGGACGCCAAGACCAAGCTCGCGGGCGACATCGCCGTCGGCGACCTGGTGCGCGTGAAGGGCAGCCTGCGGCCGGACGGGACGGTGGTCGCGGACAAGATCACGTTGGTCGACGACGAGGCCGGCTGCATCTCCCTGAGCGCCGTCGTCAGCGCCATCAACGCCAGGACCCTTACCTTACTGGATGGGCGGACGCTCACCCTGGACGACTCGGTCGCGGTGACCGGCACCCTCCAAATCGCCAGCGTCGTCATCGTCAACGGCTGCGTGGACGAGGCCGGCCAGATCATCGTCATCGCCATCACCGTGGTCTTCCAGTTGGAGGCGCTGCCGCCCACGCCCACCCCGGCGCCGGCCGTCGGCTGCTTCGCCGCCATCCAGGTGAGCGACGGCCGCCCGGCCATCCTGAGCGGGACGCAAGTTGCCCTGGGCAATGGCGTCTGGCTGAAGATCGAGCTCAATAAAAAGGGCGACGAGGTCAAGCTGAAGGTGGAGGGCGAAAAGCCCGAGCTCAAGATCAAGCTCAAGAAGAAGGGCGAAATCGAGGTCAAGGTCGAGGGCCGTGGCAATCTGGTTATCACCGGGGCCGGCCACTACCCGGCCGGCGCCACCCTGGTGGTGCAGGTCTGCGCCCACGCCGATGGGACGGTCGTGATCAACGTGACGACCACGGCCGAGGCCGTCACGCCGGCGCCGACGGCCGCGCCCACGGGCGGTTCGGTCACGATCTGCCACATCCCGCCCGGCAACCCAAGCAACCGCAAAACCCTGACAATCAATCAGGCCGACGCGGCCGGCCACCTGGGCCACGGCGACACGCTCGGCCCGTGTGGCGGCGGCGGCAGCGGCGATGACGATGACGATGATGATGATGACGACGACTGAGTGCGGACGCGCAGCGACGCGATCTCACCAGCTCGGAAGCCGCAGGCCCTGACGCCGGCCAGCAGCTGCATAGACTTCGACCCACCTTCTAGGCGCGAGCCCAGGCCCCTCCCCCTGCGGCTCGCGCCTTTCTGCGCTCCAGACGACCAATCGCCCCGCGCTCCTTCGACTGCGCTTCGTTCCGCTCAGGATGCGCAGGCCCCGGCCAGGCTGCTGTTGGCCACCAGTCATTCGGGGAACCGCCTATCCGGGAACCTCCCGGCCGCCCCCGGCGTCTGGAGCGGCAGACTCGCCCGCCGTTATAATGCCGCCTATGAACGCCCATCCTGCTTCCGTGCCCGCCTCGTCCGCGCCCCTCGGCGTCTGGCTCGTCCGCGCCGCCACCACGCTCGGCCTGATGGTCGTGATCATGGCGGCGCTGGCGCTGACGGGCGCCACGGTCTTCGAGTTGAGCTACCGCGGGCGCATCTACCCGGGCGTGCGCGCCTGGGGCGTGGACCTGTCCGGCCAGTCCCCGGAAGCGGCCGCGCTCGCACTCACCGCCGCCTTCACCTACCCGAGCAACCCGGCCTTCCTGCTCTCGGACGGTCAGACTGAGCGCACCTTCGCGCCGCGCGACCTGGGCGTCACCTTTGACGTCGGCGAGACCGTGCTGCGCGCCTACCGGATCGGCCGGTCTGGGAATCTGCTGGCCGACTGGCAGGCGCAGTTCCAGACCTGGCACGCCGGCGCCGAAGTTGCGCCGGTGCTGGTCTGGGACGAGGCCCGCACGCTGGCGGTGCTGGACAGCCTGGCCGCCGAGACGTTCCGGCCCGTGGTTGAGGCCTCGCTCCAGGCCCAGGGCACCGACGTAGTCGCCACCCCCGGCCAGGTCGGGCGCAGCCTGGATGTCCCGCGCGTCACCGCGGCGCTGCGCGGCCACCTCGCGCGCGTGGAGAAGGCGGCCCTGGCGCTGCCGTTTGTGGAGACCATGCCGTTGGTGCTGGACGCGGCGCCGCAGGCCGAAGCCGCCCGGCGCCTGTTGAGCCAGCCGCTGACGCTGGTGCTGGCCGAGCCGGCCGAGGGCGATCCGGGGCCGTGGACGCTGGAACCGGCCCAGCTCGCCACGCTGCTGCGCATCACGCGCGTCCAGGATGGCGCCAACGCCGCGCGCTTCGACGTGACGCTCGACGCCGCCGGGCTGCGCGCCGTGCTGGAGCCGCTGGCCGAGCCGCTGCAGCGCGACGCCCGTAACGCCCGCTTCATCTTCAACGATGAGACCCGCCAGCTGGAGGTCCTCCAGCCCGCCCTGGACGCCCGCACCCTGGACATGGACGCCACCGTCGCGGCCATCAACGCCGCCCTGCCGCGCGGCGAACACACGGTGGCGCTCGTCTTCCAGACCCAGGCGCCGCTGGTCACCGACGCCGCCACCGGCGCCGAGCTCGGCATCACCGAACTGGTCAGCGAGCAGTTCACGTCCTTCGCCGGCTCCAGCGCGGAGCGCGTCAACAACATCCAGGTCGCGGCGGCGCGCTTCCACGGCCTGCTCATCCCGCCCAACAGCACCTTCTCGTTCGTCGAGCATCTGGGCGACATCAGCCTGGACTCGGGCTTCGCCGAAGCCCTGATCATCTACGGCGGACGGACCATCCGCGGCATCGGCGGCGGCGTCTGCCAGGTGAGCACCACCGTCTTCCGGGCTGCCTACTTCGCCGGCTTCCCGATCGTCGAGCGCAACGCCCACGCCTACCGCGTCGGCTACTACGAGCGCGGCACGGCCTGGCAAGGCCCCGGCCTGGACGCCGCCATCTACGCGCCGCTGGTGGATTTTAAGTTTCTCAACGACACGCCCAACTGGCTGCTGATGGAGACCTACGTCAACGAGGGCGCCGGGCGGCTGACCTGGAAGTTCTATTCGACCTCGGACGGACGCCAGGTGCAGGTGAGCGCGCCGGTAGTGGAAAACATCGTCCCGGCGCCGGAGGCCCTGTACGAGGAGAACGCCGAACTGGCCGCCGGCCAGATCAAGCAGGTGGACTACGCCGCCGACGGCGCGGACACGACCGTGACCCGCGTCGTCACCCGTGACGGCGTTCAGATCAACTTCGGCGAGCCGCCGCTGCGCACCCACTACCAACCCTGGCGCGCCATCTATCAGTACGGCCCCGGCACCGAGGGCATCCCCACACCGGTCAGCAGCGAAGCTGCGACGCCGGCGCCCGATCCCAACGCCACCCCGACACCTTGAGGGCGCGGCCGGCCTCCGTGATAAAATCCAGGCGCTCTGGAGGATGTGATGATCAGTCAAGATTTGCTGGAGATCCTGCGCTGCCCGTATTGCGTCTCGCACCAGACGCGCCAGCCCGGCGACGACCCCGGCCGCCTGACCGTTTACCGGGACTGCTGGCTGGTGGACGAGACCTGCGGGCGCAAGTACCCGATCCGCGACGACATCCCCGTCATGCTCATCGAAGAGGGTGAGAAGTGGATGCAGACCAAACTGGAGGCGCTGCCCGTCCCCCCGCCCGCCGAGTGAAGCCGGCCGCGGACTGGCCTGACCCGGTCGACTCGCTTTTCCATGTCCAGCCTGGAGGATCTGTTTTCCGGTGAGGAGGCCCGCGCCGAGGCGGCCCTGGCGCAGGTGACGGCCGCCGATGTCCCCGGGCTGATCGATCACCTGGCCGAGGGCGAGCGCGACGCGCGCCAGTGGGCGGCGGCCGGCCTGGGGCGGGTACCCGCCGAAGCGGCGCTGGCCGCCCTGCTGCGGGCGCCCGCCGATCCGGATCAAGCCGTCCGCGCCGCCGTCCTGCACAGCCTGGGTGAACAGCGCGCCCCGGCCGCGCTGACGCCGCTGCTATTCGCCCTGGCCGACCCCAGCCCGTTCCTGGCACGCATCGCCGGCGACGCCCTGATCAAGCTCGGCCCCGCCGCCGTGCCGGCCCTGTGCCGGGCCCTGGAGCAAGAGGCCGAGCCGCGGGTGCGCGTCGCGTTGACGCGGGCGATCGCCCATCTGGCCGATCCGCGCGCCATCCCGGCCCTGTTCCGGGCCCTGGACGACGACTCCGCCCTCGTGCAGCATTGGGCCGATGAGGGCCTGGAACGCCTGGGCGTGGGCCAGGTCTACTTTCAACCCTGAACGATCACCCCACAGCGCATGCATCTCTACTTCGTCCGCCACGGCCTGGCCACCTGGCCGACCTGGCCCGGCCACGACGCCGAACGCCCGCTGACCGCCGACGGCGTGCGCTGGCTGACGGCCGCCGCCGCCGGCCTGGCGCGCCGCCTGCGCCAGGATGGCCCGCTCCCGGAGAAGATCCTGCACAGCCCGCTGCTGCGCGCGCGCCAGACGGCCGAGATCCTGGGCGCGGCGCTGGCGCTGGACGGCGCAGTGGTGGAGCACCGGCTGCTGGCGCCCGGCTTCGACTTCAAGGCCTTTCAGGTGCTGCTGCAGGCCAATGCGGCCGGCGCCAGCCTGATGCTCATCGGCCACAACCCGGACCTGGGCGACGTGGCGGCGCGGCTGACCGAGCGGCCCGTGCACTTCCGCGAGGGCACGGTGGCCCGCCTGAAACTGCGCCAGCCGGGCGTTGCCCGGCTGGACTGGCTGGCCACCACCGACGAACTCGCCGGCGAGGTCTAGCCTTAAAGCCACCCGGGCAGACGCGCGCCTGCCCGGGTCAGTGATTCAGTGACTGCGTCCGGCCCGCCTCACCGGAACAGGAAGTCGGCGGTCACCCACCCCAGCCAGACCGCGATCATCACCAGGCACAACAGCACCTCGGCGACGATGGCCCAGCCCTTGCCGCGCGCGTAGCCCTTGACACCGTTCCAGGCCTTACGCCAGTCCCGCCCGTGGCGGAAGTACTCCACCAAGAACAGGCCGGCCACCGCGCCCACCAACGGCCCGAGCGGCGGGAAGAACGGCAGGCCCAGCAGGCCCAGACCCAGGCTGGCCAGGATCGCGCGGAAGGAGACGCCCTCCTGCGCGGCCACCGAGTTCGTCACCACATATTCCAAGCCCAAGTCGATCAGCGCCAGCACCGTCAGCGCCGCCATGGCGACGCCGCCGATCCAGCTGTCGAACAGCGGCTGGCCGAGCACGGGCTGCGTCAGGCCGTAGCCGAGCGCGGCCAGCCAGATCAGCCAGGCGCCGGGCAGCACCGGCACCACGGCGCCGATCAGGCCCACCACCATCACCAGGCCGGTGAGCCCGATCAACGCGATTTCCAAGACCAGGTTCAGCTCCGCTTCCATTCGGTGAAGACCGCCTACTTCAACACCTCAAGGCCGCCCATCCACGGCCGCAGGACCTCCGGCACTACCACGCTGCCATCGGCCTGCTGGTAGTTCTCCAGGACTGCGATCAGCGTGCGCGGCAGGCCCAGCCCCGAACCGTTGAGCGTGTGCACGAACTCGGGCCGGAGGCCGGCCTCGCGCCGGAACTTGACGTTGGCGCGGCGCGCCTGGAAATCCCCGACGTTCGAGACCGACGAGACCTCCAGCCATTCGCCGCAGCCCGGCGCCCAGACTTCCAGGTCGTAGGTCATGCGCGCCCCGAAGCCGATATCGGCCGTGCACAATAACTTTACGCGGTAGGGCAGCCCGAGTTGCGCGCAGGTGGCCTCCGCCGCCGCGCGCATGTGCTCGAGTTCGGCGTCTGAGTCCTCCGGCCGGCAGAACGCGTACATCTCGACCTTGTCGAACTGATGGCCGCGCTTGATGCCGCGCACATCGCGGCCGGCCGCGATCTTCTCGCGCCGGAAGCAGGGCGTATAAGCCGTGTAGCGCCGCGGCAGCTCGCCGGCCTCCAGGATCTCGTCTTTGTGCAGGCCGGTCACCGGGACCTCGGCCGTCGGCACCATCCAGAAGTCCTCTTCCGCGTCGTGGTACAGGTTGTCGCGGAACTTGGGCAGCTGGCCGGCCGCGTACAGGATCTCCGCCCGGACCATGAAGGGCGTGTAGACTTCGCGATAGCCCTGCTCGGCGCGCGTGTGCAGATCCAGCATCCACGCGATCAGCGCGCGCTGCAGCCGGGCGCCGGCCCCGTTGAGGACGTAGAAGCGCGAGCCGGCCAGCTTGGTGCCGCGCTCGAAGTCGATGATCCCCAGCTTAGCCCCCAGATCCCAGTGGGCTTGCGGCGTGAAATCGAACTGGCGCGGCTCGCCGACGGTGCGCACGATCACGTTGTCGGCCTCGGTCGCGCCGACCGGCGTGCGCGTGTCCGGCACGTTCGGGATCTGGCTCAGCAGCTCCTGCAGGCGCGCGTCCACGCCGCCGACTTCCTTGTCCAGCGCGTCGATGCGCTCGTTCACCTGCCGCTGCTCGAGGATTTTGGCCTCGCGCGCGGCGGCGTCCTTCATCTTGCCGATCTCTTTGCTGACTGTGTTGCGCTGGGCCTTGAGCGTCTCCACTTCTTTGAGGAGGTCGCGGCGGCGCTGGTCCAGCCCGAGGATTTCGTCGACCGTTTCGGCCAGGGCCGGGTCCTGGCGGTTGCGGACGCCCGTCTTCACCAGGTCCGGCTGGGTGCGGATAAGGTTGATGTCAAGCATGTTGATCTCCCTGTGGATCAGAGCGCACTGTGATAAGGCGGGTTTTCACCGGCGCGGCCAGCGGCCGCCGTCAGCGCCGGGACCGGCGCTCGTTGGCGAGGGCCCACACCACCCCGATCAGGGCCGCCGCCAAGAGCGCACACCCTCCCAGACCGACCACGGTCAGCAACAAACCCGAGAATGCCATATTGGCCTCCACAAACAAAGCGGCCCCTCTTCCATTGCAGGACGAGGGGCCGCCCGTGGTGCCACCTGCTTTCGCTGCCGGTCGGCACTGCGCGCCGACCTTAGGGCTGCGGCTCCACCGCAGCCGGCCTGGCCCGCGTTCAACGCGCACCGGCAGCCTTCAATCGCTATAACGGGCGGACCCGGCCTCACCTCTGCGGGGGCGACGCCGTCACAGCCTCAGGGGCTGCGACGGAGGAGTGGAATGGTTCGGCTGGCCCGCCGCCTCGCACCGACCGGCGGCTCTCTGCGGGGTTGCCCGGACCGCGTGTCTCCGGCGTCTGACTGATGAATTGCCGCGATTATAGCACGGGCCCGCGCCGCGGCTACTCGCGCACGGTCCAGCCCTCGGCCTCCAGCGTCTGGCGCGCGTCAAAGCGGATCGACTGGTCGGCGGCCAGCGGGTTGGTCTCCACGAAGCGCGCCACCTTCTCCACGTAGTCGAACGAGATCTCCAGCAGATAGCCGGTGACCGCCGTCGGCGCGATGGCGATCTTGTAGCCGCTGGCCTGGACGACGTACGGCTTGTCGCCGCTGTTGAGGGCCAGCAGCTTGGCGCGGATATCATCGGGCTCGATCGGCCCGGCCGGCGACGCCATCATGGCGGGCGGCTCAGGCGCGGGCGCGGCGGCCGCGAACGGCGAGGGCGGAACGCTCGGCGCCTCGGAGGCCTGCGGCGCGCTGCCGGCCATGGTCGGCACAAAGGTGGCCGGCGCCGAGGCGGTCGGCTTGGCGTCGACGGTGGCCGTGGCCGCCGGGCCGCGCTGGCGGCGGTTGCGGAAGTAGAAGAACGCGCCCGCCCCGCCGCCGATGACGACCAGGCAGCAGCAGCACAGCAGGAGCGTGGCCGTAATCAGCGCGGGCAAGATCTCGGCGAAATCTCGATCCGACATGGTTATTCCTCTCGCGAGCGTAGGTGCGGGAAGAGCAGGACTTCCCGGATGGTGGCCTTGTCGGTCAGCAGCATGACGAGCCGGTCGACGCCCATGCCAAAGCCGCCGTTGGGCGGCATGCCGTAACGCATCGCGCGCAGGTAGTCCTCGTCCAGCGGGTGCGTGTCCTCCGAGTCGGCGGCGTAGTCGCGGCCCATCTCGATGAAGCGCTGCTCCTGATCGAGCGGATCGTTCAATTCGGTGAAGGCGTTGCACAGCTCAAAGCCGGCCACGTAGCCCTCGAAGCGCTCGACCACGGCCGGGTTGCCAGGCTTGGCCTTGGCCAGCGGCGAGATGTCGCGCGGATAGTCCACGATGAAGGTTGGCTGCTGCAGGTGCTCCTCGACGAAGTCGCCGAGCAGTTTTTCCACCAGCTTGCCGCGCGTGGACTTGGGGTCGGCGTGGATGCCCTTGGCCTCCATGGCGCCCAGCAGGCCCTCGGCCGTGGGGTAGGCGTTGATGTCCAGGCCCGTATACTGGGCGATACCGTCGGCCAGCGGCAGGCGCGGCCAGCCGGGGTTGAGGTTGATCTCGCGGCCCTGGTAGGTGAGCGTGCGGCGGCCGAGGACCGTGTCGGCCACATGTGCGACCATGGCCTCGGTCAGGCGCATCACCTGCTCGTAATCGGCGTAGGCCCAGTAGAACTCCAGCTGAGTGAATTCGGGGTTGTGCTTGAAGGACACGCCCTCGTTGCGGAAATCGCGGCCGATCTCATACACGCGCTCGAGACCGCCCACCAGCAGGCGCTTGAGGTAGAGCTCAAACGAGATACGCAGGTACAGGTCCTGATGCAGTTGATTGTGATGGGTGACGAACGGCCGCGCCGCCGCGCCGCCGTAGAGCGGCTGCAGGATGGGCGTCTCGACTTCCAGGAAGCCCTGGCCGTCCAGGAACTGGCGCAGGGCGGCCGTGATGCGGGCCCGCGCCCGGAAAATGTCGCGCACCTCCGGGTTGACGGCCAGGTCGGCGTAGCGCTCGCGGTAACGCGCCTCCGGGTTGTCGAAGGCCGAGTAAACGCGCTTCTGGCCGTCGACGACCTCCTCCTTGGCGGCCGGCAGCGGGCTGACGGCCTTAGCCAGCAGGCGGAACTCCTTCACCCACAGCGTCACCTCGCCCGACTTCGTCGTGAACAGGCCGCCGGCCGCCTGGACGAAATCGCCCAGGTCGAACAGGTCGACGAAGGCGCGGTAGGCCGTTTCGCCCAGATCGTTGACCCGCAGAAACAGCTGCAGGCGGCCAGCGCCGTCCTCGATGTGCGCAAACGTAGACTTGCCCATGACGCGGATGGCCTTAACGCGGCCGGCCACCGTGTAGGCGCCGTGGGCGGCGTGCGTATCGGTGGGCGGGTTCTGGGCGTAAGCGGCCAGGGCCTGCGCGGTGGTGTGGGTGCGCTCCGCGCGGGGAGGATAGGGCTCAAAGCCGGCGGTGCGCAGGCGCTCCAGCTTGGCCAGGCGGATCTTCTCGAGTTCGGTGTACTCTCGCATACAACTCTGGGCTCCCGGACGCGCCATTATACAACGAAGAGCGGCGCGCCCTGAGGAAACAAAAGCCCCGCCACGACGGCGCCGTGGCGGGGCAGCAAAGCCATAACCGGCGCGTCAATCGCGCGAGATCTTGACCACGCGGAAGGAGAGCGACCCGGCCGGCGCCTGGACCTTGACCTCGTCGCCGACCCGGCGGCCCAGCAGCGCGCGGCCCAGCGGGCTCTCATTGGAGATGCGGCCCTCGCGCGGGTTGGCTTCGGCCGCGCCCACCAGCAAGTACTCTTCCGAGCCGTTGCCGGCCTCTTTGATGGTGACGCGGCAGCCCAGAGCGACGATGTCGCTGGAGCCGTGCTCGTCGATGATGACGGCATTCGACAACATCGTCTCCAGCGTCAGGATGCGGCCCTCCACAAACGCCTGCTCGTTCTTGGCATCTTCGTACTCGGCGTTCTCGATCAGTTCGCCGTCTTCCTGGGCGTTGTGGAGGCGTTCGGCGACCTGGGCGCGGCGGGTGGTGCGCAGAAACTCCAGTTCCTCCTCAAGTTTCTTCAATCCCTCGCGCGTCAGGAAGGTGCGGTCGCTGCTCATATGCTTGGCCTCGTGATGAAATCTGGCGGATCGCCAGATCGTCCTGTATCGTCGTTGGGAGTCAAGGGGAAAACAAAAACTGAGAGCCGCCTCTCAGTCACCACATCCCGCCGTGCGTTAAATGTTAGCACAGCCACTCGGACTTGTAAAGGCAAACGGCCGCGATAGAACAAATTTTCAGCCCTGGTGCCACACACGGACGGCCGGTTGGCCCGCGCCAGTCTGCGTGGCAAAGCCGCGCAGCGCCGCCCTCATAGCCGCCTCATCCGGCCAGAAGGTGCTCACCTGTGAACGATAAGCCGCCACCGATTGACAATAAGCCTGGAGATCGGCTTCCTCCAGGTCAAGGGTCACGGGCTGCAGTCCGGCCGCCAGCCCGCCCCACTCAGCCGCCGCCGGTGCTCGCTCCGCGTAGGGGTAGTCTTCATAGTAGAACAGCGGCCGGCCCAACTGCTCGGCCGCGCGGCGGGTAAGCTGATGGTCAACGTGCCGGCCGATCCCCAATGGTGCATAGACCTGCGCGTCCGGCCAAGCGGCCAGTGTCGCCGTGAGGGAGCGGGCGAGATCGCCGGCCAGGCCCAGCTCGATCGGATGCAAGTGGTCGAACAGGGCCGTCTCGGACGCGTACAAGAACTCGCCGCTAGCGGGATGGCGGCGGTAGATACAGTCCGGCACCGGCAGATGGACGATGCGTGCGCCGAGGCCGCGGAGCGCGGCGTGGTCTTCCTCGCGCCGCCGCGCCACGGCCTCGCTGGGCGACAGCTGCCAGCGCGCATGCAAGGCCTCGGCAAAGGGTGAGAACGAAGCCGAGGGCGGGTCACCGGCACAAAGCGTGACCACGGCCACAACCGACCCGCGCCGGGTCTGTTGATGGATCAGGCCGCCGCAGGAAAGCGCGGCGTCGTCGAGATGGGCGGAAAGATAGATCGCTGTGGGCATGGCGTGAGTATAACAAAGCCGCTTGCGTTGACGCTCATATGCCCGCATGCTACAATCGCCGCCAGTGGGCCGTTAGCTCAATGGCAGAGCAGGTGCCTTTTAAGCACTTGGTTGGGGGTTCGAGTCCCTCACGGCTCACTGCTCACCCCCTGCCTGATCCAGCGGCGACCAGCCGCTCAGTGACTTCTCCTGGGCCCTGGTCGCCGCTGGCGTTTGGGTCCAATTGCCCGCCCCGCCCCGCTCTTCGGCGGCCTCGCGTGTCCGGCGCGGCGGCTATAGACTTTGGCCGCGCGTTCAGCAGACCCCGGCGGTGACCGCTTGGCTCCGGGCGAACGCGAGAATACCGCTGTCCGTCTTCCGCTGCGATAGAATTGCCGACGTGACTCCCGACTTGCACGCCGCTCTGCGCCGGCACTTTGGCTACCCGGCTTTCCGTCCGGGCCAGGCCGAGGCCCTCGAACACGCCCTGGCCGGCCGCGATGTGCTGGTGGTCATGCCCACCGGCTCCGGCAAATCACTGATCTACCAGCTCGCGGCGTTGTGCCGGCCCGGCACCGGCGTGGTCGTCTCGCCGTTGATCGCGCTGATGAAAGACCAGGTGGACGGCCTGGCCCGCCGGCGCATCCCGGCCACCTACATCAACTCGTCCCTGGACCTGGCCGAGCAGAACCGGCGCCTGCAGGCGCTGGCCGCCGGCGAATACAAGCTGATCCTGGTGGCGCCGGAGCGCTTCCGCAGCCCCGCCTTTCGGGCCGCGTTGGCCAACGTCCCGCTCAGCCTGCTGGCTGTGGACGAGGCCCATTGCCTGTCGCAATGGGGCCACGATTTCCGCCCGGACTATCTCTACCTGGCCGAGGCCCGCCGCCAGCTCCGGCCGCCGGTTACCCTGGCGCTCACCGCCACGGCCACCCCGCGGGTGCAGGAAGACATGCTCCGCCTGCTGGGCCTGACCCGGGCCGAACGCGTCATCACCGGCTTCAACCGGCCCAACCTGACTCTGCGCGTCGTCACGGCCCGCAACGACGAGGTCAAGCTGCGCCGGCTGCGGGAGTTCCTGACCACAAGCGACGGGGCCGGCCTGATCTACACCGGCACCCGGCGTGAGGCTGAGAGCGTGGCCGCCTACCTCCGCTCCGAGTTGCGCCGCCCGGCCGAGCACTACCATGCCGCGCTGCCGGCCGCCGAGCGCGCCCGCGTGCAGGACGCCTTCCTCTCCGGCGACCTGCCCCTGGTGGCGGCGACGAATGCCTTCGGCATGGGGATTGACCGGCCCGATGTGCGCTTCGTCATCCATTACACCTTGCCCGGGACGCTCGAGGCCTACTACCAGGAGGCCGGCCGAGCCGGGCGGGATGGCTTGCCGGCCGAGGCGCTCCTGCTATACGCGGCCAAAGACTCGGCCCTGCACCAGCACTTCATCGATGACGGCGCACTGACCGCGCCCGAACTGCGGCACCTGCACGCCCATATCCAGAACCTGACGGGCGCCACCGGTCTGGCCGAGATCGAGACGGCCACCCAGCTCAACGGCCCGAAGGTGCGGGTTGGCCTGGATCAGCTGGAGATGGCGCGCGCCGTGCGCCGCACTGACGAAGCCTATGGCCGCCTGCGCCTGGAGGCCGCGCCTCTGACCGAGGCCGCTTTGCGCCGGCTGACGGCCGAGAGCCACGAGCGCCGCCGGCACAAGTATGACCTGCTCGGCCGGATGGTGAACTACGCGCAGACGAACGCCTGCCGCCGGCGGGCTTTGCTCCAGCACTTTGGAGACCACGATACCGAAGCCGTGGCGCCCGAGGTCTGCTGCGACAACTGCGCGGAACGCCGCGGCCCGCGCCTGGTCCGGGCGAGGGCGGCCCAGCCCCAAGCGGCGCCCGCCGCGCCCGCCACGCCCCAGCAGCAGGCCCTGCTGACCGAACTCACCCAGGCGGAGCGCGCCGCCCTGATCGTCCTGGATGCCGTCGCCCGGCTGGACACGCTGCTCGGCAAGGGCAAACTGGCGCAGTTCCTGCACGGCAGCGCGAGCGCAGCCGTCGCCGACCTGAAGCACCAGCCCTACTACGGCAAGCTGACGGATCTGCGCCTGGCCGATATCGAGGCCCTGGTCGATCAACTCCTGGACTCAGGCCACCTGGGCCAGGCCGGCGGCCTGCGCCCGGTGCTGGCGCTCACGCCGCTGGGCGAGCGCGCCCTGCACAACCGCGCCGCGCTCAAGGTGGACCTGCGCCTGGCTGAGCGCGGCCGGGCGGCGCGTTGGCACGCGGCGCGGGAAGCGGGCGGGACTCTGGCTGTGACGCGTGACCTGCTGGCGCGCGGCCTGAAGCCAGACCAGATTGCCGCGGAGCGCGGGCTGACCGAAGGCACGATCTACAGCCACCTGGCGGACCTGATCGCCGACGGCCAGGTGGACGTGGGCACGGTCGTGCCCGTCGCAGCCCAGGCCCGCATCGTCGCCGCCATCGAGGCCGAAGGCTCGGCCCAATACCTGGCGCCGATCAAGGCTCGGCTCAACGACTTCACGACTTACGGCGAGATCCGCTGTGTGGCCGAGGCCTGGAAGCGCCGGCCCAGGCCGGGCGCGACCGAAAGAACTTGAGGGGGCCGGACTGACCCCGCGCCAGCTGAAACTCAATCGCCGATCCATCGGGATCGCACAGGGCCGCTAAGCATGTCGAATTTCGACCGCCTCCAGCAACTCTACGAAGCCGGCGCAGTGCCTTGGGATCGCCCCGCGCCGCCGCCTGAGGTGACGGCCAGCGCCGCCGCGCTGCCCGCCGGCCGGGCGCTGGATCTGGGGTGCGGCCTGGGCCGCGCCAGCCTTTATCTGGCGGCTCTGGGCTGGACGGTCGACGGCGTAGACTTCATCCCCCAGGCCATCGCCGAAGCCCGCGTCAGGGCCGCACAGGCCGGATTGGCAGCGCAAGCCGCCTTCCATCAGGGCTCCGTGACGGACCTGGGCTTTCTGTCCGGACCCTATGACTTCGCGCTGGATGTCGGGTGCGCCCACGGCCTGGGCGAGAGCGACCTGCGCGCCTATCACCGCGAGATGCTGCGCCTGCTCAAGGCGGGCGCTCTCTACCTGCTCTTTGCGCACCTCAACGACGCCCACCCCGGACCGGAGGCGCCCCGCTGGCTGGACGAGGCAACTTTGCGCCAGATTTTCGCGGCCGGTTTCACCTTGGAGAGGGTAGAGCATGGCACCACCCAGGTGAATGACCAGGCGCCGTGGGCGTCCGGCTGGTTCTGGTTCAGACGAGACCCCTGAAGCCTGAAGGCCAGCGGGCCGCTGCGTGCGGGCCAGGCCAAACGCAAAGGCCGTGTCAGTCCGACACGGCCTCGGTCAGCTCACGGCAGCGGCGCGCCCCTTAGGTGCGCCCTACCCGGGCGAGTTTAGCGCGCTCATCTCCGCGATCCGCTTCAGGCGGCGCATCAACTCAGAGCGCTCGTGCCCGATCTCTTCAAACGTATGGGCGACCGCCTCCAGCCAGCCGCCGATGCGCGCCTGGTTTTTCCGGCTAAGCACGGGCAGTTCCCGGGCGGCGGCGGCGAGAGCCGCTGCCTCCAGACCGTGCGCCGCCGCCAGCCGGCTGACCGTGGCGGCTTCTTCGTCCGGCGTGGGCGCCTGGGCGTGAAACTGGCCGGAGACCAGCATAGCCACGAAGTTCCCATCCACCTCGATGCGCGCCCGCGCATACTGGAGCCCGGCGTGACAGGAGACAAACTGAGTGCGGTGCTCAGGTTTAGCCGCCAGCTCGCGCCAGGACGCCATGCACGCCTGCCGGCCCGACTCGGAACTCAAGATCAACTGGCAGAACGCGCAGGCATTGCTGACCTCGGTCAGCGGCTCGCCGTCGGGAGCGGTGGTCACGGCTCCAATCTCCGCGACCTCCGCGAACACATTCTGGATCGACTGCACGCACGGAAGCGGCAAGACGTTGGGGTTGAGCGCCGGCGCGGCGGCCGGCTTGCCCTCCAGAATGGCATCCACCTCTTTGCGCGGGAAGCGCCACTGCCCGCCGACCTTGACCCCGGTCAGCCGCCCATCGTTGAGCATCCGGTAGACCGTGGTCCGGTCGATCTTGAGCAGATCCTGGAGCTCCTTGGTGGTCAGTAAGTCATCCATGACCATAGTTTATGCTACAAGTTGCCCAGCATTGCAATAGCCTGCGGCCGGCCTTCCCCGGGCGGCCCGCTGGGCCCCGGCGCGCAGAGCGCTGCGAACTGGTAAGCCCGTACGGGCCAGGCCCTAGCCACAGCCGCCGCCCGTTTTGTCACGCTGGATCTGCAAGTGGATCTTCGGCTCGTAGGTCAGGGCCTCGTATTCCATGACGCTTGGAGCGGCTGAGTTGTACCGATCGCCCAGCGCCGCCGGGAAGGTGTAACGCAGCGCTCCGACCGCGCTGGTCACGGCCGGCCGGATGCCGGGATCATCTTGGCCGAACGTCGCGAGCCAATTATTGAGGCCGCCCTCCAGGATATAGACGTTGGGGATGGCCTCGGCCACCAGGACTTTCCAGGCCGCGGTCGCCGCCGTTTCGTCGTTGTCGAGCACCACGACCACCCGGTTGGGGGCGGTGTGCGCCAGCAGTTCCGGGACGATCGTCCCCAATTGATCCAGCGGCAGCCGGCGGGCGCCGCGCAGATGGAACAGGTTGTAATCGGTCTCGCCGCGGATATCGAGCAGGACCACCTGCAGGCCGTCATCGTTCAACGTGTGGAACAGCTCGGCCGGTACAATCTGGACCTCGCGATTCGCCAGGGCCGCGTCCTGGGCCGGCGCTACCCGCGCATATTTCTGTTCAAAGCTGGGTGAGCCGATGACGACCACGGCCAGGGCCGCCGCCAAGACCGCCGCGCCGCCCAGCAGGCGCAGCTTGGGCTCGCGCGTCAGATCACGCCGCCCGAAGCGGCGCTCCAACTGCTCGGCCCCCCAGAACATGAACAGCGCCATCGCCACGATCGCGGTCACGATCACGCCGATCGGCAGGTTCAGCCAGTCCATCAGGGTGAAGCGGCCCAGGTAGCCGCTGTTCTGCCACCAGTAATCGAAGGACCACTCCGTCTCCCCGAAGGCAAAGATGCCCGCCAACACGCCCAGCACAAAGAAGAGCGCGTCGATCTTGCCGGTGACCAGACCCACCAGCGAGGTCCCGGGACAGAAGCCGCCGATGACGAACCCGACGCCCATGATCAGGCCGCCCAGGAGCATGGGCCAGAGGTAGGTGGTGTTGACGTAGACCTGGCTGTAGTTCAACCAGCCCAGGCCCACGCTGACAAAGATCAGGACCATGGCCGTGATGATGGCGCCGAACATGACCTTGAGCACCGTCATCTCGGTGAAATAGAACTGGGCCGCCAGCTTCCGGGAGTTGCCAAAGCCCGCGATCTCCAGCACGTAGCCGAAGGCGAAGCCGATGACCAGGAAGACGACGTACGACCAGGGATTAGAGGCGCTGGTGGCCTGGAGTTGAGGCAGCGGGAAAAGCATAGTGAGTCTCCGTCCGAGCCGGCGCTAATGCCCCGACCCCAGGCAAGAGGGGTGCTAGAGCCAGAGCTTGCGCACGAAGTAAGCCAGCAGGTAGGCGCCGCCGAAGATGGCCAGCATGAACACCCAGGCGCCAGTGGAAAGCACGGCGCCGCCGGAAAGCGCGAGCCCAGACGTGCAGCCCCGGGCCAGGCGCGCGCCGTAGCCCATGATCGCGCCGCCCAGAAACGCCATCAGCCAGCGCGTGCGCACCGAGATCTGCGGGCCTTTGACGGTCTCGATCTTCAGCCGCCCGTTCAGCCAGCCGGCCGTGAAGCCGCCCAGCAGGGCGCCGGCCACCACCAGCACCACCCAGTCGTCGAGCGGGTTCTTGTCGCCACCGGCCATTTTCAGGAGATACGGGGTTTGATCAACGTGGCCGGGCGCCAGCAGGTCTTCGATGAAGACCAGGTAGCGGTTCAAGCCGCCGGAGGCCCCCAGGCCGTTGCCGGTGAAGAAGAACGCCGCGAACAGGACCAGGCCCAACAAGAGCCCGCCCAGGTAGGGGTGGATATACGGCTGGGTCGGGCGGCGCAGGACTGCGCCCAGCCAGCCGGCCCAGTTGTGCGGCGAACGGGATTTTGTTGCGGGAAGAGTTGCCATGCGTGCTCCTTGGGCCGCTCGGCGGCCCACTCGTTCAAGCCAGATCAGTCGCTGGCGGCCGCGGCCGGCGCCGCCGGTGCGGGCTCGGCGGCCTCGGCCGCGCTGAAATCCTCGACCTCGTCCCAGCCCACCATCATGGCCTGCAGGTTGGCCAGCGGCTGATGACCGGTGGTGGTGAGGTAGACATGGGCGATGATGAAGGCGGCGAAGGTCCAAGCCACCAGGGTGTGGAAGGGCGCCAGGAAAGGCAGGCCGCCCAGCCAGCCCGCGATCTGCGGGAAAGACTGCACCCCCAGCATCAGCGCGCCGGTGAGGATCTGCAGCGGCAGCAGGCAGTTGAGGATGCCGAAGTAGGTGATCTGCTGAAGCGGGTTAAGCTTCTTGGTCCGGGTCTTCTCAAACGGGTGGCGTTCGTGGCGGAAGATACCGCGCAGGTAGTACTTGGCCTGCACAATCGCCTGGTCAAAAAAGCCGTACGGCCGGGGGATGTAGTGCTGGATTTCGCCGCTGACCAGGTGGTAGAAGAGCGAGAGTGCGGCGTTCAGGACCAGGACCACCGCCAGAACGTTGTGGACGAGGACCACCTGAGCGAAGCTGAACAGGCCAAACAGGTCCGGACGATGGATGACCAGCCCGGTGAATACCAGCAGCAGGATGGCGAAGGTCTGGAACCAGTGCCAGAAGCGCTCGTAGACCGAATACATGTATACGCGCTTCAGGGGCACGGCCGCCGGCGGGTGCCGCAGCGTGCTCAGGAAACGCAAGCCGCCGTGGACGCTCACTCCAAGCAACACGCCCAACACCGCCAGGATGCCGAACCAGTCAATCCACAGGACGCGGTCATGGCCCAGCTGATACCGAGGCGCGGTCGTGGGGAGGTAGGCCAGGCCACCCTCCACCGTGGCCAGTGAGCCGGCCATGAGGGTGTTGGCGGTCAGCCCAAAGGCCGCCGTCACGCCGGTCGGCCCGCCGGTGGAGAGCGGGAAGGCCTGGGTGAGGCGCGACTGATCGCTGTGGCAGAGGCTGCAGTCGCGCAGGGCGGCCTCGCCGCGGACGACGTCGTGGTTGATGCTGTAGGGCCGCACTTCGCCGGCCAGCCGAGGGTTGACGAGGCCCAGAGCCTGGAGCCGGCTGGCGATGACGGCCTGTTTGTCCGGCGTATCCAAGCGGAGTTCCGCCTCTGTCAGGGCCTGGTCGCCGTCGGTGTCCAGCGTCTGCACCACCTCCAGCCGATAAGCGCCGTCCACAAAGTAGGCGGCTTGCAGGTCTTCCAGCCGCACGGGCCGCGGACCGGCCGGGTCATCGTAGAGCCAGTACCAGGCCGTGACCAGGTTGTAGGGCGCGATCAGGGTTGTGCCGTCGATGCCCTGGCGGGGCAGCAGCACCGGCTCGTAGCCAGTGATGAGGTCCGCGAGGGTGGCGCTGTCGCCTGCGACCCCGCGCCAGGCCACTCGCGGGCCGGCGTCCACGGTGAGCACAGTCCAATCCACCGACTGCACTGCCGGCGCGTACAACTTGGGGATGTGGCAGGTCTCGCAGGCGACGACGGCCAGATGCTGGTCCGTGTACGGCAGCCAGGCGTGGGCGGCGGCAGTGGCGTGGCAGCTTTCACAGCGCCGCATGGTGCCTTTCAGGTCCGCGGCAACCGTGTACTGCGCGCTCTGGCCGCGGGCGAACTGGTGGCTCGGCCGCCGCAGGTACTCACTGAAATCCAGCCGGCGCGGGTCAAAGACGATGTCGTCCGGCTGCGTCTTGGCGTTGGTCTGCGCCAAGACGGGGTTGTTGAGCGCGTAGTGGCAGTCCACACATTGCAGGCCGCGCTCGGTGTGCAGATCCCAGGCGCGGGCCAGATCGGCCTTGCCGGCGAGGTTCATGCCGGAGAGCGAAATCTTCTGGGCCGCCATGATTTGCCCGGTGGTGGCGGTCTGCCACTCGGCCAGGTCGCGGCCGGCGGTGGTCAGCGGGGCCGGAGACGTGTGGACCAGACCATGGCACTGGGCGCAGTTTTCGTTGCCGGGATCACGCAGCGTGATGAAGGCGCGCTGCAATTCGCCCGCGGACGTGAACGCGCTGGGGTCGTACTGATAGGCGTCGCCGGCCTTCGTCACGATGCCGGTGCCCACCAGCACCGCCGTGTTGGCCCAGGCGAAGTCGCCGCGCTGCAAAGCCGCGGCCCGCTCCGGGTTATTGGGGTTGGTGAAGTGACACAGGAAGCAGTTCATCTCCACGCCGGCGGCGGCCTCCGCCGGCCCGCCGCCCACCACCCGGGCGCCGTTAAGCTGGAGCCAGGCCAGCGGCGTCAGGTCGATGCGCTCATCCCCGGCCGGCGACAGGTAGCGGTAGGTCAGCGGATCCCACTGCCCATACAGCCCGGTGGAGGTATCCCAGGGCCGGCCGCCCGCCACCTGACCGGCCGGCTGGACCTCGCTGTAACCCAGGTCGGCGTGGAAACTGTGGGCGGTGATGAAGGCGGTGTCATGGCAGGCGCCGCAGGTCTGCCGGGTAGACAAGGGCTGGCCGCTGCTCAGGACGTTGGCACCGGCGGCATCCAGCAAGGGGAAGGCCGGATGCAGCAGGGACGCTTGCTCGGCTGGGCGCAGCTCGGCGCCGGCCAACGCTTGCTGGGCCGCCGCCAGGCCCAGCGTCAGGCCCAACACCAGCGGCAGGGCGATCCAAGCACGGGATTGAAAGAGACGCATACAAGTGCTCCGAGAGATAACGCCGAGCGGGCGGTGGCGCGCTACTTGTGGCTGAGGCGCCCGCCCCACTCCATCGGGTCGCCCGGGTAGCCGAGCGCCTCCCAATCAAGCCGGCCATTGGCGCTGTGACAGTCGCTGCATTGCAGCGCGTTTTCCTGGGGCTGCACCAGGTGGGTGGTCGGCCAGTACATCCAGGTCTCGGTGAAGCCGTAGTGGCCGCTGTACTTCAGGCCCATCCGCGCTTCGGCCAGCTGGAAGGCGCTGTCCCAGTCGAACGTGGTCCAGTAGCCGTCGGGGCCGGCCGTGATCGGGGCCAGGAGGTAATTGAAGACGGTGTCGTAGGGCTGCTTGGCGACGTGGAGTTTGAAGGGAAAGATCTTGGCCGCCGTATCGGTGATGTCGCCGGCGGGCAGATCCAGGATTGTGGGCTTATTCGGGTCCACGGTGTCACCCAGGAGATAGCGGTAGGCCAGGTTGCCGTTGAACCACAGATATTCCGGCTGGACATTGGCGGCGTAGGCGAAGGAACCTTTGATGTTGAGGTACTCGTAGTGATCGTCGGGCTGGAGGGCCTGGCCGGCCGTCGACCAGTCCCAATAGACCTTGGTCGGATCCTGGGTGGCCAGCGACGGGATATGGCAGGTCTGGCAGGCGACGGCGTCCAGGTGGGAGTTCAGGCGCTCGTCGGCATGGAGGCCGGCGCTGGCGTGGCAGTCGGTGCAGGCCGCTTGCTCGGCCGGGTCCACCTGGTAGTTGTCGGCCACGAGCCGGCCCCGGATGACATGGTCGTGCGTGGTGTGGCAGTCGGTGCACAACAGGTTGAACGCGCCCATATGCACGTCGGTCTCGGCCGCCGGGTAGTACAGGCTTTCGTCGAGGTCGCCGTGCTTCACCCCGTTGCCGCCGCCGCCGTCGAAATGACACTGGCCGCATTGCTGGCGCGTGGGCGCGGCCACGCTCCGGGCCGCGGCGGCCAGGTCGACGCCCTCAGCCGGATTGCCATAGCTGCCCTTGGCGTAGCCGCTCTGGGCGTGGCAGACCAGGCAGTCCACGTTGTCCGGCTGGGTCAGGTTGGCGTTGGCGGTGCCCTCTTCCCAGCCATAGCCGACGTGGCAGCTGCTGCAGCTCTTCTGATTGCCGATGGCGCTGATGCAGAAGTTGTTGATCTGGTTGATTTTGCCGATCGTGACCGGCTCAGCCCGCCCCGCCACCGTGAACGGCTGGCTTTCCCAGGTCCAATGACTGGTCTGCATCACCTGGCGGGCGGAATCAGGATGGCACTCCAGGCAGGCGCGGGTGACTTCCTGGCCGGTGGCATACGGGCCGGGCAGCAGATCGACGTGGCTGGTGTGGGTCTGGTGCTGGGGCACAGCCGCCGCCGGCGCCGCGCGGACCTCTGTGGGCGCGCGGCCGAAATAAAAAACAGGAATGGCGATGGCCGCCAGGGTGATGACCAATCCGGTCAGCCAGATACGGATGTGCTTCACGATACGGCCTCCGCGACGTTGGGAGTTTGGGACGGCTGGACGAGCCAGTTTGCTGGCCGGGCATGCGTCTGACGCAACACCAGCCGGAGCAAATCCAGGGCTTGGACGATGCGCCCGTCCGTCAGGCGATATTCGATCCGGGAGCCTTGCCGCCGCGCCACCACCACGCCGTGATCGCGCAAGACGCGCAAATGCCGGGAAGCCGCCGATTGACGCAGGCCGACAGCGGCGGCCAGATCGTTGACGGTGTGCGGCCGGCCGGCCAGCGCATAGGCGATCTGCAGGCGGCTCGGATCACCCAGCGCCGCACACAACCTGGCGTGGAGCTGGTTGAATTCGCTGGGAGTGGACATTGTGCTCACAGGGATATCTGGTCTGACGATGAGCGCCCGGAAACGATGTTTGGCAGGCTAACAAGATTGCCATCATGGGTATCTTGTGCAATATCATGCTATCTTTTGCTATAGTATTTGCATTTTCTTTGCTAAAGAAGCTGAGATGTCATTTGCGCTGGTGACGATTGTCACAATAAGTTGACCAAAACAACATAATGGATTGCGGCCTACCCTGTCTGTCACTTCATAAACAAAAGCGGCGCTTCTGCGCCGCCTGTCGATCGGTTCGCTCAGTTGGGCCGTATCAGAGGGTTTGATTCAGGGGTTGGGTGGCCGCCGGCGGTGGAGGCCCTTGGCGCGGGTCACGGGAACGGTGAAGAGGATGCCGGTGTCCGGCTCTTCCAACGCGCCGGTGATGGCTTCGGTGGCCGCGATCAGCGCGTCGATATCGAAGCCGTCCGGCACCACGCTCAACAGCGTGCGGCTGCGCTCCTCGCGCACGCTGAACAGGCTCTCCAGAGTTGGCATGAGCGGCAGATCGCCGCGGGCTCCATGTTTGGCAAATTCGTGCCCCAGCCCGGCGCTGTCCAGCAGCGTCACGCCGGAGACGCCGGCCGCCAACCAGGCGTTCAGCACATCGCCAGCCTGGCTGGCGTCGTCCAGCACGAGCACAATCAGTTCAGGCATGGGGCCTCTCCTTGTCATAGAAAGCCGCTCGCAGCAAGGGCGGCGTGACGAGCGTGGTCACCAACACCATCAAGACCATGACCGCGAAGCCGACCTCATCCAGCAGGCCGGCATCCACGCCGACGCGGGCGACGATCAGGCCGACTTCGCCGCGCGAGATCATGCCCGTGCCCACCCGCAGGGCGGCCGGCCAGGTCAGTCCGCCCAGGCGCGCCCCCAACCCGGCACCCAAGAACTTGGACAGGACGGCGCCCGCGCTCACCGCGGCGGCCAGCCACAGGCCGCCGCCCGCGAACAACGCCCGCAGGTCGGCGCCCAGGCCGATCCCGACCAGGAAGATCGGGACGAAGAACGCGTACGCCAGGACGTGAATGCCACGGGCTATTTTCCCCTTAAGCGGGCTGCTGGACAATGCGATCCCGACGATGAAAGCGCCGGTGATGGCGGCCACCCCGCCCACCACTTCGGCCGCCCAGGCGAAGACCAGGATGCTCACAACCACCAGGGAGAGGGTGGGCTCGGCGATCGGCAGGTCTTGATCCTCCACCCAGCGGGCGGCGCGCGGCAGCAGCCATTGCCCCAGGACGAACGCGCCGCCCAGGAACACCACCATGCGCAAGAGGATCCCGGCCAGGCTCAGCCAATCGCTCCCGCCTTCCAGGGCGAAGGCCACAAACGCGGACAGCACGGCGATGGCGAGCACGTCATCCACTACCGCCGCGCCGAGCAAGACCAGGCCCTCCCGGCTGCGCAGGCGCTCCAGTTCCATCAGCGTCTGGGCCGAGATGCTGACCGAGGTGGCCGCGAGGACGATCCCGACAAACAGGGCCGTCGTCTGATCCGCCCCGAACGCCAGCAGCGTGCCGGCGCCCACGAGCACCGGCAAGACCACGCCCAGGATGCCGGTCAGCACCGCCGGCCGGCCCGCCCGGGCGAAATCCGACAGATGAATTTCCAAACCGGCGGCGAACATCAAGAAGATCACGCCCAGTTCGCCGAGCTCATACAGCGCTTCACCCACATGCGCGCTCTGGAAGTACTCATACCCGAAGACGTTGAGTACCGACGGACCCAGGATCAGCCCGATGACCAACTCGCCCAGGACCACCGGCTGGCGCAGGACGCTGGCCAGCCAGCCTCCCAGCTTGGCGGCGACGAGGACGAGCGCTATGGCGGCTAGCAAGGGTAACAGCATGATCGGTTCCAGCCTCCCATTCGGTCCGCCACCAGCCAGGCCCCTCGGCCTAAACGCAAAGAGGCGGTCCTTAAGAAATGACCGCCTCCACCAGACTCGGAGTTGGGTGGGAGCCGAGTTCTCCCGATAGATTGGCGCCTCAGATCAAGCTGCCGGCAACTATAGCAGAAAACCGCCGCCTGGCACAAGGCCGGCGAAAGGGGTGGATCTGCCTGTGCGGCCCAATTCAGGCGCCGGCCCCAACTGGGTTGCGGCCGGATGCCCGCTACGGGGAAGCCGCCCCCGCCGCCGACACGCGGCGGCCGATCAAGCCTGGTGCTGCAAGCGCAGGACTTCCGTGGCCGCCTGCTCGTCGGTGATCAGGATTTTGACGTGACCGCCCCGGAGCGCCCCCAGGATCGCGGCCGCCTTGCGGACGTCACCGGCAACGCCGATGACGGTCGGCACCTGGCGCAGGGTTTCCAGGTCAGTCGCCACGGCCCGGCGATTGATATCAAGGTTGAGCACTTGCCCAGTGCTGTCGTAGTGCTGGGCGCAAATATCGCCGACAACGCCGGCGGCGGCTAGCTCAGCCGCCGCTGTAGGCGGCAAATAGCCGGCCCGAATGAGGCTGTACAGGTCTGGATCGGGCGTGCCGATGCCGACCAGCGCAATATCGGCGCCCCGCACCCGGTCCAGGGCTTCGCGGATGGTGCGCTCCTGCATTAACGCATCGCGCATCGCCGCGCTCTCGACGATGAGCGGCGCGTGCAGGTAGCGGCAGCCGCAGCCCAGCTGGCGTGAAAGCAGTTGGGCCAGCATCGGGCCGTCGTCGCGGATCATCTCCGAACCGGTCGCACCGATCAGTTGGATCACTTCCAGTTCTGGGCGCTGGAGCTGCGGCAGGGCGTGGATCATGCTGTTAAGCGCCGAACCCCACGAGATCCCAACCAGACGGGTGCTGGCCTGAAGCGCGCTGACAAAGTAACGGGCTGCCAGCAGCCCAAGATCACGCAGCAAACTTGGGTAGTCTGAAGTGCGGCGCACCAGGACGCGGGCCGCCTTCAACCCGAAGGTTGTCACCAGCGCTTCTTCCAGGGTCTGCGAAGTCCAAGGGTAGCGGACTGAGATTTCGACCACGCCCTCAGCCGGCCTCGGCCGGCTGACCTCCGTTCCGCCCGCTGTGCTATCATGCCGCCACTCCACAGGGAGGCCTGGCATGGACCCCGTTACCCTTACGCTGCTCGCAACCGCCATCATCGGCGTCGTCACCGAACTAGCCAAGACCGCCGCCGGGCGCGGCGCTGAGCTGTTGCTCGACGCCGGCGCCGACGAGGCCCGCGCCCGCGACGAGCTGCGCGCCGCGCTGCAAGCGGCCCTGGCCGAGATCGCGCAGGACTCGGCGCTGTATGCGCTGTGGTACGACACCTTCCCCAAGCTGCAACACGATCACGCCCTGACACGGCAGTTGGCGGCGGCCACCGTCGGCATGGTCACGGCCCAGCCTGAGCGTGTGCCGGCCGGCCTGCTGGCCGCCATGGGCCTGCCCGAGACGCAGCGTCCAACGGTGGCGCGTTTCCTGTTCCGCCTGCGCGAAGGGCTGAGCGGCGCTTCGCAGTACCGTGACCGCATCGCCTACGCCAACGACCTGCACCGCAGCGGCCAGCTCGAGGCGATGCTGGCCGGGATCACGCGCCTCGGCGCAGCCGTGGCGGACACGCCCACCGGCCCGGCCGTGCGCGTCGCCGAGGTCTCGCCCTATTCCGAAACCGCCTATCTCGAGCGGCTGGCCGAGCGCTTCGCCCATCTCGACCTTTTCCGCCGCGCCGATAACGTGGTGGGCCAGCCGGTGAGCCTGGCGCAGGTCTACATCGCGCTCGACACCACCGAGACGCGCACTGTGCCAAGACACGCAAAGTCCAGTGAAACGCTGATGGTCGTTCCCGACTCCGCGCTGCGGGCCGTGGACACCCACCAGCACCTCAGCCTGGTGGGGGACCCCGGCTCGGGCAAGTCCACCTTCGTCCAGCACCTGTGCCTGGCGCTGGCCAATGCGCGGCTGGGCCGGCCGGGCGCGGCGGAGCTGCTCAGCGCCGGCCCGAAGACCGACCCCGACCGCTGGACGAGCCGCTACCGGCTGCCCGTCTTCGTCCGTTTGCGTGAGCTGGCCCGCGACACCGCCTCGCTCCCCACCGGCCCTGCGCCGGGGCGCTTCGATCATCTGCTGGCCTTCATCGGCAGGGATCTGGCCCGTCACTGCGGCTCGGAACGTTTTATGGAGCCGCTGCGCGCCGCGCTGGAAAGCGGTGAGGCGCTCGTCGTGTTGGACGGGCTGGACGAGGTCACCCACCCCGAGCCGGACGAGCGCGACCCCATCTACTCCGATCAGCAGCGGCGCTTGCAGGTGATCGAGGCCATCCACAGCCTGGCCCGCAAGTTCCCAAAGGCCAACGTGCTCGTCACCTGCCGCGTCCGCGTCTTCCCGGTGGACGCGCAGGGGAAGCCGCTGCTCGGCTTCCGCACCGTCACGCTGCGCCCCTTCGGGCCGGAGCAGATCGAGGCCTTCATCACCCGCTGGTTCCACGAGATGAAGGCGGCCAAGCGCCTGCCCGGCGAGCCAGAGCCTTACATCGCCTCGCTCCGCACCGCCATCGCCACGCGGGAGCAATTGGACGAACTCGCCCAGCAGCCGTTTCTGCTCACGCAGATGGCGCTGCTCGTCGGCCGCAGCCAGAAGCTGCCCGATGAGCGTGTGGACCTGTACGAAGAGTGTGCGCGCTACCTGCTGTGGGAGTGGGAAGACCTGAAAGCGGCCCAGACCGAGCGCGACCCGTCGCACACCTTCATCCAGAACCTGGGCGTGCCCGGCCTCAAGCGCGACGATGTGCAGACCGCCCTCGACGTGGCGGCGTGGCAGGCCTTCCGGGCCGGGCAGACCGAGCTGCCCGAAGCCCACCTGCGCGACCACCTCAGCCGCAAGTTCCTCAGCGTGCACCCGGATATGTCGTTGCAGCGGGCCGAGTCGCTGGCGGCGCGCTTCATTGACCAGTGGCTGCTGGATCGCAACGGGCTGTATCGCTCGGCGGGCGAGCGCCGCTTCGAGTTCCCCCACCGCTCGTTTTACGAATTCATCACCGCGCGCTGCCTGGTCAAGAACGAAGACCCCGAGGCCGACGACTGGCAGGCCGAGCTGCCCCGGCTGGCGACTGCCGGCACCGCCTACTGGCGCGAGGTGATGCGCTTCGCGGCGAGTTATGCCCGCAACCCCAAGCGGGTGGCCGAGGCGCTGGACGAGCTGTGCCCGGAAGCGCTTGCGCCCGAGAGCGGCGCGCGGGTGCTGCTGGCCGGGCGCGTGCTGGCCGACGTGGGCGCGGCCAAGGTCACCGAGCAGCGGCTGGGCAAGGCCGTGTACACGCGCCTTGAGCCGCAGCTCATCAACCTGATGCGCGACAGCGCGGGCGCGTATGGTGTCGATGCCCCGCACGATCCGGCCGGCTTTGCGCCCGCCGACCGGCTGGAAGCGGGCCGGCTGCTGGAGCGCCTCGGCTGGACGCCGCCTGACCTGTACGATCTCATCGCCATTGAAGGCGAACTGCCGCCGGACCGCGCCGTGCCCAGCGCTGAGGGGGTTGGGCTGCTCAGGCGCTTCTTCATCGCGAAGTACGCGGTGACGAACGCGCAGTACGAGCGCTTTCTGAATTCGGTCGAATACAAGCAGCCCGCCTTTTGGGAGACGCTCACGGCCTGCGACGAAACGCAGCGAACAGTCATCTCCATGGGGCCGCGCGCCAGGGATTGGTTCTTGGGGAATGGCGGCCCTGAGCGCCGTCCAGGCTTATGGGAGCACTCAGACTTTGGTCAATCACGGCGACTGGCCCCGGTGGTGGGCGTGAGTTGGTACGAAGCCGCGGCCTACTGCGCCTGGCTCACTGCGCGCCTGCGCCAACGGGAGGATAGCGTCCCGGAAGTCAAAGGATTGCTGGCAGCCGCGCCCGATCCGCAGGCGTATCTCTTCCGGCTGCCCATTGAAGCGGAGTGGGAGCCGGCCGCCGGAGGCTTGTGGCGGGGGGCCGCCATCAATGAGCCGCCGCGCTATCCGTGGCAGAGCGGGCCGGGTGCGGTCACGCCCAATGACATTCAGCGCTACGCCAACACGAGCGAGTCGGGGTTGGGCCAGACCACGCCGGCCTGCACGTACCCGGCCGGGGCGAGCCAGCCGCACGGCGTGATGGACCTGGCCGGCAACGTGTGGGAGTGGCTGGCGAACTTCTACGACAAGGATCGTGACCGTATCTCGGCGCGCGGCGGTTCGTGGAACATCGATCTGGATGACGCGCGTGTCGCGCTCCGCGGCTGGGGCAGCCCGGACTTCGACTGGAGCAGTCAGGGTTTTCGGGTGGTGGCCGCTCCTATCTCTCGTTAGCTCTTGTCTTCTGTCTCCTGTTTTCTGCTTTCTGTTTCCCCTCGGCGCGCAGCGCCTCGCCGCGTTTTTTGGAGTGATTGATTCGGATAGCCGTATCAAGGGTGGTTCCAGTAGTCCGGCACGGTCCACTGGCTTGCGCCGGTCACTTCGACCTGCACCGGCACGGCGATGATCCGAACGAGACACTGGCCCAGACATGAGCCAGGATCGAATCGTTCATCGCTGCAACGGAGGATCGGTATCTCGCCGGTGGGCACGCTGAAAGCGAAGAGGCCACAGGTCGCGCCGGCGGGAGGCGTGGCAATGAAGGTCGTATTCGCCGCCGAGTGCCAGGGAAGGGACCAGTTAATCGGGCATTTGGTCACGCACAGCGCCCAGCCGGTCAGCTGGCGGACCAGGATCGGCAAGACGCCGCAGGTGCCGGCCGCCCCAGCCGCGCCACCAACTCACGTTGCTGAGGCCGTCAGTCATCGATCTGGCCGGGCCGCAGCCCGAGCGGGAGCGGCGCCGGCCGCTCACATTGGCTGTCCAACTCCACCGCCCGGCCGGCCTGGGCGGCCTCCACGATGGCGTGCATCAGGTCCAGGACGTGGAAGGCCAAGGCCCCGCTGGCGCGGTGCGGCCGCCCGGTGCGCACCGCCCGCGCCAGGTCGGCGACGCCCAGGCCGCGGGAGTTGTCCGCGTAGCCGTACGTCAGCGGCAGCGCTTCCCACTCGTCCCGGCCGCGCCGCAGCCGGCGCACCGTTCCGCCGAAGCCGTTCGGGTCCGGCACGCTCAGGGTGGCCTCGCTGCCGTAGATTTCGAGACACGGCTGCTCATGGCCGACGATGTCGAACGACGTCACCAGGGTGCCGAGCGGTCCGCTGGCAAACTCCAGCGCGCCGATGACGTGCGTGGGGACCTGGACCCGGATGCGCTGGCCGCGGATCGCCGCATGTCCGGCGATGCGTTCCGGGAATGACGCGCGCGCTAACCCGGTGACCCGCTTGATCGGGCCGAGCAGATGGATCAGGGCCGTCAGGTAGTACGGCCCGAAATCGAACAGCGGCCCGCCGCCGGGCTGAAAGAAGAAGCCCGGATTGGGGTGCCAGTCGTCCGGCCCGGACGAACCCATGAACGCCGCGCAGCCCACCGGCTCGCCGATGCCGCCGGCGTCGATGATCTGGCGGCAGGTCTGCAGGCCGCCGCCCAGGAAGGTGTCCGGCGCCGCGCCCACCCGCCGGCCCTGCGCCTGCGCCAGCTCAAGGATGCGCCGGCCGTCGGCGCGCTCAACCGCCAGCGGCTTCTCGCCGTAGGCGTGCTTGCCGGCCGCCAGGGCGGCCAGGTTGATCTCGGCGTGAGCGGCCGGCACAGTCAGGTTGACCACGAGCTCGATCTCGGGGTCATGCAGCAGAGCGTCCACCGGCAGCGCGCGCAGGCCGTACTGCGCGGCTTTGGCCGCGGCCCGGGCCTGGTCGATGTCGGCGCAGGCGGTCACGGTCAGGCCGTCGAACTGCGGCAGGTTCTGCAGGTAGACATCGCTGATGATGCCGCAGCCGACGAGGCCGATTCTAGTTTTTTCCATGACCCCATCCCTGGGCGGTCAGGTAGCGATAGCTGTCGGCCACCGCCGTGAACATGTCGGTGGCGCAGGCATCCAGTTCGACGACCAGCCACTCCGCGTGGGCGCCGGCCGCGATGATTGGGGCGAAATCCAGCGTGCCGGACCCGACGGCCGTCATCGGCTGGCCGGGCTGCGCCGGCCCATCCTTAATGTGCAGGAGCGGCGCGCGGGTGCCCAGGGCGCTGATCACGCCGGCCGGATCGCGGCCGGCCGTCTTCACCCAGTAGACGTCCACTTCAAAGAAGACCTCGGGCGCGGCCAGTTCCACCAGCCACTCGTGCGGCGTCCGGCCGTCCACCAGGTGGTCGTGCTCGAACCAGTGGTTGTGATAGCCCTGGGTCAGGCCGTGGGCGCGGGCGGCGGCGCTGGCCGCGTTCAAGTCGGCGCCCACGGCGCGCAGGTCTTCGGCCGTGTTGAAGCGCTCGGCCGGCAGCCAGCCGCAGGTGATCCGCGTGCAGCCCAGCGCCTGGGCGGTCTCGATCACCTGATTCTTGTCCGGCCCCAGCGGCAGCGGCAGATGCGCGCCGGCCACCTGCAGGCCCAGGTCGTCCAGCAGCCGGCGGGCCTGCACCGGGGAGCGGCCGTAGATGCCGGCCAGTTCCACGCCGGCATAGCCGAGCGCGGCCACCTGGCGCAGCGTGCCGTCGAAGTCCTGCGCCAGCTGATCGCGCAGGCTGTACAGTTGCAGAGCAAGTGGTTGTGACATTAGTAGGTGATCTCCAGGCGCCGGCCGCTGGCGGCCGACGCGATAATGGCGTCGCAGATGACGGCGTTCTTGTAGCCGTCCTCAAACGTCGCCCCAAACGGGGCCACGGCCTTGTCTTGGACGATGGCCTCCAGCAAGTGATAAGCCTGATAGACGAAAGTATCCTCCCAGCCGATGACGTGGCCTTGCGGCCAGCCGCTGGCCCAGAAGGGGTGATGGCGTTCGCTGACGAGCACCGTGTGGATGCCCTGGGTTTCGCGCGGTCCCTCGTCGACCCAGAACACGTCCAGCTCGTTCAGGCGCTCGAGGTTGAAGCGCAGGCTGCCCTTCTCGCCGTTGATCTCAAAGGCGTTGTGATTCTTGCGGCCGGCGGCGTAACGCGTGGCCTCGAGCGTGCCGAGCGCGCCACTCTCGAACTCCAGCGTGGCCACAAAGGCGTCGTCCACGTCCACAGGCCGCGCCTGGCCGGCGGCGTCGGGCCGCGTTCCGATGTACGTCTGCAGCGCGCCGGACACGCGGCGCGGCTCGCCCACCAGAAAGCGGGCCAGGTCGATGATGTGCGCGCCCAGGTCGCCGAGGGCGCCGCTGCCGGCCGCCCCCTTGTCCATGCGCCAGAGATGCGGCGTCTGGTAATGGGGCAGCAGCCACTCTTGCAGGTAGACGGCGCGGTAATGGTAGATCTGGCCCAGCCGGCCGGACAGGATCAACTCCTTGGCCAAACGGACGGCGGGGACGAAACGGTAGTTGAAGGACACGGCGTGCTTGACGCCGGCCTTGGTCACGGCCTCCAGCATGGCCGCGGCCTCGGGCGTGTTGCGCGCCAGCGGCTTCTCACACAGGACGTGCTTGCCGGCCTGGGCGGCCGCGATGCACGGTTCGGCGTGGGCGTCGTTGGGCCCGCCGTTGTCGAACAGCTGGACGCGGTCGTCCTTGAGCATCTCGCGCCAGTCGGTGTAGACGCGGTCATAGCCGTAGCGCCGGGCGGCCCGGCGCGCGGCGGCCTCGTTGCGCCCGCACAGCGCCACGAGCCTGGGGACGGCCACCGTGGGCGCCAGCATGTACGGCAGCTTCTTGAAGGCGTTCGAGTGCGCCTTGCCCATGAAGTTGTAGCCGAGCAGGCCGACGCCGATCTCTGGCGCCCGGCCCGCCTCGTGCGCGCCTGTCATCTGCGCGAGGTCCGGATCAGACATGGACGATCTCCTGTGAGCGCGGACGGAAGGCTGGCGGCGGCCCCGGACAGCCCCGGCATTTTACCGCGCCGTGCCCCCAGTGCGGGGGGACAGACCGGCAGGCGCCCGGCCAGAATACCGGGCCGTGGGCGCGCCGGGAAGACGCCGCGCGTTGCTGAAACCAGAGGCTGGCTGGTGGCCAAGGTTAACGCCAAGCGCGCGAACCCGCAAGCCGCGCCCCGACGATTGGCGGCCGGATTCTGGCACGGCGGGTGAGACGAGCAAAGCGGGCAGTGGAGCGGGCTGTCAGGAAGACCGCCCAGCCCCCCTGCCCTGTCGCCGGGAGGCCGGGTGGGAAAGGCCGGCGCCCGGTGTCGGTCAGCGGATTGCTGCGTGGACGGACGGGGCGCTAAGTTGAGGCGAATTTGCCGCGCAGCGAGGCCAGGAGGAGGCTGAGGGCGGCCACCCCCAACGCCAGGATCCCGAGCCAGAACACGGCGGCTGGGTTGTAGGCGTCGTGGATCCAGCCGCCGGCCGGTCCGGCGATCAGGGGCGCCAGCCCAAACATGCTGACCGCCAGGAGGGACTGCGCCGTCGCGGCGCGGGTCTCAGGCGTGCGTTCGGTGACCAGGCGGATAGTCGCGGTGTTCCAGAGCCCGTAGCCCAGCCCTTTAAGGATTGAGAAGGCCAGCATGGCGTTGGGGTCGGGCACCAGCACCCAGCCCAGATAGGCGCCGGCCATCAGGCCGTAGGCCAGGAGCAAGGTGGGGATGCCGTGCAGGCGCCGCAGGATGCGGTCGCTGAGGAACATTGTCAGGATTTCGGACGTCGCCGCGAACGCGATCATCATCCCGATCAGCAGGTCGCCGCCGCCCAGCGCGCGCGCGTAGATGCCGCCGAAGGTCATGGCCAGGCTGTTCGAGATCGCCGCGAAGAACGAGGCCACGAGCAGCAGGACCAGGCCGGCATCCCGGAAGAGGTCGCTGACCGGCAGCCGCCCGGCCTGGGTGCTGGCCGGGAGCTCCTCGAACCGCCCGGCCAGCCAGATCACCGGCAGCATGAACAGCGCCGCCAGGACGAACATCCACTGGAAGCCAAACCACTGCCACAAGGCGCCGAACGCCAGCGCGCTGACCGCGTAGCCGAGCGACCCCCACAACCGCATGCCGCCGTAGTTGAGACGGTGCCGCTGGGCCATGCGCGCGATCAGGCTGTCGGACACGGACATGATCGGGCTGGAGACGACCGCCATCAGCAGCATCAGGGCCGCGATCCAGCCGAACGTGCGCGGCAGGCTGAGCGCGAAGAGCGTGGCGGCCAACCCGGCCAGCGCGCCCTGCAGGATCCGCACCCGCCAACGGCGGCGGTCCGCCAATGCCGCGATCGGCGTGGCCAGGAGCAGCATCAGCAGCGGGGACAGGACCGACACCCAGCCGATCTGCTGCCCGCTGATGCCGAGCTCGGCGTAGTAAACGTACATGAAAGGCATGTACGCGCCGGCGCTCAGGAAGTGGACCAGGTAATACACCGAGCCGAGGCGGGCGAACTGGGTCGCCTGAGGCGAAGCGGTGGTTGAGGAGGTAAGCACGGCTGACTCTCTACTCGGCGAACACGAGGCACACCAGACCGAACAGGCTCAGGCCAGACCAGAACAGGAAGGGCGCGCCCGGCGCGACGGCCGCCAGGCTGTTCCCCAGCGGCGGCGCCAGCAGGGCGCCCAGGCCGATGAACATCATGCTGAAACCCATGGCCGTTCCGGAGGAGGCCTGGTCCACGCCCCTGGTCTCGAACACGGCCGTGTTCAGGATGGCCATGAAGCCATCGCGCACGAAGCCGGCCAGGATCACGGCCCCCCAGATGGCGCCGCCCTGCAGAAACGACAGCGCGCCGATCCCGGTGGCGATCAGGACGGCCATGCCCAGCAGCAGGTGCTTGCGCGCGCCCAGCCGGTCCGACCCCAACGCGATCGGCAGCACGCACAGCAAACTGACCAGGTGGAAGGCGCCCAGCGCGCTGTCGGCCGGCACGGCCGGCCAGCCCAAACCGCGCAGATATAGGGGCAGATAGCCCAGCAGCCCCTGGATGCCGCCGCTCAGCCCCATCACCGCCAGGCTCAGCAGCCAGATGTTCTTAAGCCGGGCCACGGACCGCAGTGTGGCCAGCATCGAGCGGGCGGGCGCCGGCGGCGCCCCGCTGACGGACGCCGGCGCCGTGCGCATCAGCGACCACGGCAGCGCCAGGGCGCCGGCCAGCACCCCGTACAGGATGAAGACCGGACGCCAGCCGCCCAACCACGGCGACACCACGGTAGCGCTGATCATGGAGCCGACCAGGAAGCCGAGGGCCATCCCCATCGACAGGACGCCGTTGGCGAAGCCCAGTTCCCGTCGGGCGAACCAGGCGCCCGCCAATTTGAAGTTGCTCATGATGACCACCGGCCCCACCAGACCCAGCAGCAGCACCGCCGCCATGAGCGTGGTCAGGTCGCCGGCCGCGCCGCGCAATGCGCCCAGCAGTCCGGCCAGCAGGCAGCCCCCGATCAGGATGCGCTGCGGGCCAAAGCGGTCGCCGATGGCGCCGCCGAAGACGCCGATGAGCATAGTCGGCAGACCGCTCAGGCCCCAGACCAGGCCGGCCTGGACCAGGGTCAGGTTCAGGTCCCGCGCGATCTCGGGCATCAGCACGGTCATGGCCATCGCCGGCATCGCCACGGCCACGGCGTTAGTCAGGGCCGAGAGGCTCAAGACGACCCACTTGAGTCGCGGCTGGGCCGGCCGGATCAGGTCATCCGGGCGGGATCGTTCGGCGGCGAGGGTGTCTAATTCCATGGGGCGGTCGCAGTGCTTTCAGTAGGATAGGCCGAAGCCGAAGGGATAGAGCGGGTTCTCTGAGTCGTACGGCACGTCTGGCTTCTGGCCGCGGACAGCGTCCATCGACGAGGGCAGCTCGAACGGCAGCTTGCCTTCCGGCCGGGCCTGGCCGAAGAGGACGTCCAGGACTGCGGCGTCCGTGGCGCCGAAGTCGGCCAGCAGCGCCCGGGCCGCCGCGCTGATCTCGGGGATCACGGCCGGCCGGTCCATCCACACGACCACGATGGTGGGGACAGCGCGCAGCACAGCCAGGATCTCGGCCAGGGCCTCGCCCTTGAAGTCCAGGTCGCCGTGATGGAAGTCGCGCGCGATCGGGTTGAGGGTGTCGACTGACTGCCAGGGCGTGGCCAGGCGCAGGATGGCGAAGTCGGCGTCGGCCGGCGTCGCCGCCACCTCGCCATAGCGCGCGGCGACGGCCGGGTCTATGTTCTTGAGGTAGAGGCGCGGGCGGCCCGCCAACGGCAGAGTCTGCGCCTCATTCTTGAGCAGGGTCAGGGCACGTTTTTGCGAGGCCGCGCCGGCGGCGGTTGTGCTGGGGTTGCCGAACACCTGTCCGGCCCGCGCCGGGTCCACAAACGGGTTGTCGAACAGGCCGAGTTGGAACTTCAGGCGCAGCAGACGCCGGGCGGACTGGTCGAGGCGCGCCTCGGTGACCAGGCCTTTTTCCACCAGCTCCGTCACCAGTTCGGGGCAATGCTCGCCGCCGAACTGGTCGCAGCCGGCGTCGAGGACCTTCTTGACGCGGGCGAGACGGTCGAGATGTTCCACCCCCCACGCCCGCGCGGGCCAGACCGTCCCCGGCACGGCCTCATCGGTCACCAGGCCCCAGTCGGTGCAGACCACGCCGTCGTAGCCGTACTTCTCGCGCAGCAGACCGGTGATGATGGCCCGGTTGTAGGCCATGCCGACGTTCTCGTCCGTCTGGTCCATGGGGACGCCATAGTAGGGCATGAGGGCGGCCGTGCCCGCCGCCAGCGCGGCCTCGAACGGGATCAGGTGGTAGGCGAATTGGCCGCCGGGATAGACCTGGCCCTGATGGAATTCGAAGTGTGAGTCCAGACCGTCCTTCTGCGGGCCGCCGCCCGGAAAGTGCTTGGTCATGCAGGCCACGCTGTCCGGACCGAGCGCGGCGCCCTGGAAGCCCTCGATGTAAGCCTGCGCCAGCCGCGCGCTGAGGTGCGCGTCTTCGCCGAACGTGCCGCTGATGCGCGGCCAGCGCGGCTCGGTGGCCAGGTCGATCTGCGGGTGCAGGGCCATCCGGATCCCCACCGCCAGGTACTCCTCGCGCACGGCGCGCGCAAACGCCCGCACCAGATCCGGGTCGCCGATCGCGGCCAGGCCGAGGGAGTTGCACCACTGGGTGAAATCCAGCGCCTGGAGGTCAAAGACGTAGTGGCTGAAGTGGTTGCGCGGGTCGGAAGCGATGGAGACCGGGAGGCCGAGCCGGGTCTGCTCGGCGAAGCGTTGGAGGTGGTTGTACCAGACGGCGACGGCCCGCGCGCCCGGGATCGCCCAGAGGTTGAAGTGCGACATGTGGTGGCGCGTCATCTGAGTGCTGGCCACCAGCTGCGGCGCTCCCGGCGCGGACCGGTCTTCAAGCGTGCCGTCGGCGTTGACGACCGAGCCCTGGAAGAAGAGCAGGCCGGCCTTCTCGGCCACCGTCATCTGGCGCAGCAAGTCTTCCACCCGCGCCGCCACCGGCTGGCGCGGGTCCTCGTAGACGTCCAGCCGGCCGTTCTTGTTCAGGTCACGATAGGCGAAGCCCTGCTCGTCGCGGACCAGACCGGATTGCTGGTGGACGAGGGCGGGAAGAGGGGTGCTTGACGCGGTTGGCATGTGTTTGACCTCGGAGGCGCAGCGCCGGCACATCAGTTCCGGCGATGCTTCTGGATATAGCGTTGGATCATCGCCTGGTGCGCCTGGACGATGGCGAAGGCGTCGGTCGGGCCGCCCTCGTACTCGCTGGACAGCCAGCCCGTGTAGCCGATGTCCAGCAGGGTCTTGACCACTTCCTCGTAGCGCAGGTCCGGCTCGTCGCCGTCGACGATATTGTAGAACTTGCCGTGGAAGTGGTTGATATGGGTCTTGATCTCGGCCAGGGCGCGCGGTTCTGAGAACCCGCATGTGCCCCAGAAGCCGCCGAGCAGGGTTTGCGCGTTCTTGTCGGCGCCTTCAGCCCGCAGGAGCGCCACGGCCTGTTCCTCCGTGTGCCGCCGTTGCGCCCACAGGTCCAAGGCGCGTTGGATCAGCGGCTCCGGCACGCCGCCCTGGCGCGCCCGCTCGATGTGGTGCTGAGAGACCGAGCGCGCGAAGATGCTGGTGTCCGGGATGAGGCCGAGCCGGTCCGAGCCGAGCCGCCTGATCTGCTCCAGCAGCTCCTGGGTCAGCGGCGCCTCGATCGTCAGCGGCGCGTGCAGTTCATAGCCCAGCTTGAGGTTCAGCTTCTCGGCGTACGGGATCAGGCGCTCCGCCACCACCGCGGCGAAGTACTGCAGGCGCACCACCGGGAAACCCAGCTTGGCCGCGCCTTTGAGCTGCGGCACTGTATAGGCGAACAGCTCGTCCGGCGTCAGGTTGCGGTCCGGCAGCATGAAGGGGTCGGCGTAGCTGCCGTACGCGGTCGGCGTCAGCCCGTAGCGCTCGACGGCGCTCTTGAAGGCGCGCTCGAATTCATCGGTGACCTCCGGAAAGCCGCGGTGATGGGAGGGACCGACGATCTCGACGCCGCCGCCGAGCTGCGCGGCCTTCTGCAGCATGTCCTCGAACGACCACTGGAACGAGCACCATTCATGGGTGAAGCTGTGCAGGGTGACGCCGACCCGGAAAGGTTGTGCGGATATCATCGCCGGCCTCCTAGAGATCCTGCGCCACGCTCAGGCGTTTCTGGGATGGATAGTAGAACGAGAAGCGTCCGCCGGTGACGTACGGCTCCACGGTCACCAGGGTGCCCTCCACCAGGTGCTCACCGGGCGCCAGCGGCGCCGCGCTCTCCACGAACAGGTCGGCGTAATCGAGGATCCACCACCACAGGTGGCTGAGGCGGCCCAGCTCGGGGAGCTTGTGGCCGGAGCCGTTCAGGATCAGGGTGAGGCGTTCCGGCTCCACCGGCGCGCCGTCGACGCGGAGCTCGATGTTCTCGATGCACGAGAGCGGCAGCGACCGATAGCTGGTGAGGCGGACGCGGATCAGGTAGCCGGGCCGGCCAGCGCGCACGCCGGGGCGGATGTCTTCGCTGACCAGAAAGCTGCGATCTTTGGCCCGGGCCTCTGAGGCCGGGGCGGGGTCAGGATTCATGGAAACCTCCTGGCGGGCAGCGCGGGCCGCCCGCGACATGGAACAGGGACCGCGAGCGGGCGGCGGCCCGCTGGCGGTCCCCGTCGTCGGCCAGAACTGGCGGGCCGGCTCAACCGGGCAGGGTCAGGGTCTTGGTGTCTCCGCCCCAGAAGCCGCCCGGCACGTACGAGATCTTCATTTGCTGGCGCAGCTCCACCTTGTGCTCGCCGGGCTTCAGGCCGCCGGGCTTGGCCACGGTCACGATCCCGATATCGCCGAACTCCCACTTGGCCACCGGCTCGTCTTCAAACTGGGTCTTGGGATAGGTCTTGCCCCGCAGGGTCACGGTCATGGCCTCGGCCGGGGCGCGCTCCCCGTCCACGGTCAGGATGGTCTCGCCCACCAGCGACAGGACGACGCCGCGATAGTAAGGCAGCCGCAGCCCGATCTGGTAACCCGTGACCTGGCCGCCTTCCACCACGTTCTTGAACGCTTCACCGACGATCAGATATTTGTCGTACATGTCTGTGCTCCTTGTGCCGGCCTCACGCCTCGCCCAGCAGGCGCTTGAGCATCGCCTGGTGCAGGCCCACCTGCGCGGCGCTGTCCACCGTGAACGCGTCCTGGATCCAGCGGTTGCCCTCGTACTCGCTGTCGATGTAGCCGTCGTAGCCGCCCTCGATCAGGATCGGCACGATTTCGTCGTAGGGGATGCTGAACTCGCGGCCTTCGGGCAGCATCTCCCAGAACTTGCCGTGGATGTGCTTGACGTAGGGGAGGTAATCGCGCAGCAGAGCCAGGTCGGAGTAGACGCTGTGCGTGCCCATCATGGCCCAGTAGATGTCTGCCTCGCGCCCGCCCATTTCCAGGATCTTCTTGGGCAGCGCGTCGTTGCGCTTGCCCAGCTCGTGCGAGCTCGGCAGCGTGCGGGTGTTGTAGGCCTCGATCAGGTACTGCACGATCTCGGGCTTCATACCCTCGCGCAGGAAGCGGTCGCTGGCGACGCGCGGCTGGAACTTGGTGAAGACGCCCATATCCAGGGTAAAGCACAAGGACGGTGACTGCACGCGCCGGAACATCTCCACCAGCCGCTGCTCGAGCGGGCTGTCGAAGTAGCTGGGCGCGTGGATCTCGAGCGCCAGCTTGACGTTGTGCTTCTCGGCCGTTGGCGCCAGCTTCTCCAGCAGCGCCGGCTCCACGTCGTGGATGACGCGGATGACCGTGCAGCCGAGCTTGTGGGCGTTGTGGATGTCGTGGACGACCGACTCAAAGCGCTCGTCGTCCGTCATGACGCGGCCCTTGTATTTGTTCCAGTCCAGGAACATATCCAGGCAGACCGGCGTCCGGCCGTACTTGTCCATCCAGCCGTGCCACTGCTTGACGAACTCGTCCGAGATGTTGGGGTAGTTCGGGATCATCTGATCGCCGATGATCTCGATGCCGGGGATATCCAGCTGGGCGCAGACGGCGATGATCTGCTCCAGCGACAGCTGGCGCAGGAAATACTCCTCCTGGAAGCTGTACAGGGTGACCCCGCGTTTGATCTTGGATTGTGAAGTCATGATGGTCCTCCGCACCGGCTGAGGCGTTCAGCCGGCCAGAATACGCGTCAGGTTCTTGAAGCTGACGGCGACGCTCTCCAGCTCGGTCCGGCTCGTCATGTCCTGCTCGACGAAGATGTACTGGGCGTGGTTGTAGGTCCGCGCCGCGCGCACGTAGCTGGGGATGTTCAGAACGCCTTCCCCCACCTCGGTAAAGTGCACAGGGTCCTGCAGGCCCCACATCACGTCCAGGCTGAGCGCGGCGTCGTAGCCAAACTTCTCGAACAGGTTGACCGGGGCCGCCGCCGCCGGCAGGTCCTTCTGGTGGAGCAGGTCGCAGCGCCGGCCGAGCTTCTTCAGCCAGTAGACCGGGTCCTGGCCGCCGCGCACCGCCCAGTAGGTGTCGAACTCAAACATCACCAGAGCCGGGTCCAGGTGCTCGATGAGCAGGTCGTAGGCCGACTGGCCGCCAAAGACCTGGAACTCCTCGAAGTGGTTGTGATAGTAGAGCTGGACGCCGCCCTTCTGGCAGACCTCGGCGTAGCCGTTGAAGGCGTGGCAGAAGGCCTTGACCTCCGCCCGGCTGTTCCAGAAGGCGATGGCGCAGCCCAGCCGGTCGACGCCCAGCGCGTGCAGGTCGTCCAGGATGGCCGGCAGGCTCATATCGGGCGTGGGCACAAAGTGGCAGCTGACGGCGCGCAGGCCGGCGGCGTCCAGGTGCCGGCGCAGCTCCGGCCCGCGCCAGTCCTTGCCGAAGACCAGGCCCTGGGGCGTGACCGTGCAGATCAGCTCCAGGTTCTGGTAGCCGATGGCCGCGACCTTCTCCAGCGTGCCGCGGTAATCTTGCTGCAGACTGTTCCGGACGGACCAGAGCTGCAGACCGATGGATGGGTTCATAGTGGAGCTCTCCTACGAATAGAGATGGCAGCGCAGCCAGTGGTTCTGGCCGACGGTGCTCTTTTCCGGCATGGCCTGCCGGCAGATATCTTTAACTTGCGGACAGCGCGGCGCGAACGGGCAGCCGGGCGGCGGATCGATCAGTGACGGCACCTCGCCGCGCGCCTGCACAGTCTTGGTGGCCAGCCCGGCCTGCGGGTTGGGCACGGCCGCCAGCAGCAGCTGCGTGTAAGGGTGGCGCGGGTTCTCCATCAGCTCCCGGCTCTCGCCGCTCTCCACGATGTGCCCGGCATACATCACCATGGTCAGGTCCCCGAGATAGCGGGCGCTGGCCAGGTCGTGGGTGATGTACAGGAACCCGATCCCGCGCTCCTCTTTCAGGCGCTGCATCAGGTTGAGCACGCCCATGCGGATGGAGACATCCCTGTCTCTTATACACATCTCCGAGCCCACGAGACAGGCAGAAATCTCGT
>CALFZO010000058.1 GCA_937952305.1 uncultured Anaerolineales bacterium
CCCATCGACGGCCGCGAGCCGGGCCTGGCCGAACTGCTGGCGGGCGTCGTCGGCGCCGGCCGGCTGACCGCCACCACCGAGTATGCCGCGCTGACGCAAGCTGATGTGATCCTGATCTCGGTGGAGACGCCGGTGGATAAAGAGCACCGGCCGCAGTACCTAGCCCTGAAGGCGGTCTGCCGCAGCCTGGGGGTAGTATTGAAGCCGGGCGTCCTGATCATCGTCGAATCGACCATCGCGCCCGGGACGATGGACCGCATCGTGCGGCCCCTCCTGGAGAAAGCCAGCGGCAAGCGCGTTAACGTCGACTTCTACCTGGGCGCCTGCCCAGAGCGCGTGATGCCGGGCCGTCTGCTGGCGAATCTGCGCTCGCTCAGCCGGGTCTGCGGCGGCAGCACACCCGAGACCGCGGCGGTGATGATGCGCTTCTACCGCAGCGTGGTGCAGGGCGAACTGGACGCCACCGACTGTGTGACCGCCGAGACGGTGAAGACGGCCGAAAACGCCTACCGCGACGTGAACATCGCCTTCGCCAACGAGCTGGCGCTGGTGTGCGAGGCCACCGGTGGCGACTTCTTGAAAGTGCGCGAGCTCGTCAACAAATCGCCGGGGCGTAACGTGCTGCTGGCCGGCGGCGGCGTGGGCGGGCACTGTATCCCCAAGGACCCGTGGCTGCTGGCCTACGGCGTGGACGATCGGGTGCCGCTGCGCATGATCACGGCCTCGCGGGCTGTCAACGACCGGATGCCGCGGCACGTCATGGACCTGGTCGCGCAGGCGCTGCACGAGGCGGGCGGCGACCTGGCCGGAGCGCGCGTGGCGGTGCTCGGCTACGCCTATCTCGAGGACAGCGATGACACCCGCAACAGCCCGAGCGCGGTGCTGGTGGAGCATCTGGCCGAGGCCGGCGCCGAGGTGGTGATCCACGATCCGTGGGTGCCGGGCTACGGCGGCGAGCTGCTGGAGCGGGTGGCCGGCTGCGACGCGGCCGTGATCATGGTCGCGCATTCAGCTTACAAAAACCTGGATCTGGTCGGCCTCAGGCAAACCCTACGCCAGCCGGTGCTGGTGGACGCGCGCCGCGTGATCGACCCGGGGCAGGCGTGCGCGGCCGGCCTGACTTACCTGGCTGTGGGCTATGGCCGGAAGTCTTCAGAGGCGGGCCGCGCATGAAGATCGTCACGGTGGTCGGCGCCCGCCCGCAGTTCATCAAGGCGGCGCCGGTCAGCCGCCGGCTGCGCCAACGGGCGACGGAGGTGCTGGTCCACACCGGCCAGCACTACGACGACAACATGTCGGCGGTCTTCTTCCGGGAACTGGACCTGCCCGAGCCGGACTATCACCTGGGCGTGGGCTCCGGTGCGCACGGCGCGCAGACCGGGCAGATGCTGGCGCGCATCGAAGAGGTCTTACTACAGGAAAAGCCGGACTGGCTGCTAATCTACGGCGACACCAACTCGACGCTGGCCGGCGCGTTGGCCGCCGCCAAACTCCACATTCCGGTGGCGCACGTCGAGGCCGGACTGCGCAGCTTCAACCGGCGCATGCCGGAGGAGCTTAACCGCCTGATCGCCGACCGGCTGTCTGATCTGTTGTTGTGCCCGAGCCAGACGGCCGTGGACCATCTGGCCGCCGAGGGCCTGACGGCCGGCGTGCATCTGGTGGGCGACGTGATGGCCGACGCCCTGGACGAAGCCGTCGCCCGCGCCCGGAGCGAGTCGACGGTGCTGGATCGGTTCGGCCTCCAGGCCGGCCGCTATCTGCTGACGACCGTGCACCGCGCCGAGAACACCAACGACCTGGCCCGCTTACGCAGCATCCTGGCGGCGTTCGCGGCGCTGAACGAGACGATAATCTTCCCCGTGCATCCCCGCACGCGCGCCGTGCTGGAGCAGTTGGACAGCGCCCCGCGGCCGCCGCATCTGCGCCTGATCGACCCGTTGGGTTACCTGGACCTGGCCCGCCTAGCCGGCTCGGCGCGGCTGATCCTGACCGACTCCGGCGGCCTGCAGAAAGAAGCCTACTGGCTGGGCGTGCCGTGCGTCACCCTGCGGGACGAGACCGAGTGGGTGGAGACGGTGCAGACCGGCTGGAACGTGCTGACCGGTGCCGAGACCGACGCCATCGTACAGGCCGCGCGCGGCTTCCAGCCGCCGCTGGAGCGGCCGGCGTTATATGGAGATGGGCGGGCCGCCGAGCGAATTGTGGCCGTCCTGGAGTCCGGGAGTGAAAGCTGAAAGCCCGCCCCTCACGCTGGCGGCGCCCCGGCACGCGGGTCAGTACCTGCTCAGCCACTCGCGCCTGTTGTGGCGCGTCACCTGGAACGAGCTGCGGGCTCGCTATGCCGGCTCCGTGCTGGGCCTGGGCTGGGCCGTGCTCACGCCGCTGATGGTCCTGGCCATCTATGCCACGGTCTATCTGTTCGTGTTTCGCGTTCAGGTGCCCGGGTTGACGCCGGCCGGCTATGTCCTCTTCATCTTCTCCGGCCTGGTGCCGTTCCTCATGACGAGCGAGGCGCTGTCCGGGGGGGTGGCCTCGGTCTCGGCGAATAAATCCGTCTGGAGCAACACGATCTTCCCGGCCGACCTGGCGCCGGTGAAGGCCGTGCTGCTGGGCCAGATGCCGATGCTGGTGGGCCTGCCCTGCCTGGTGCTGGCGCTGGCCCTGAGCGGCGGCCTGCATTGGCCGCTGCTGCTGGTGCCGGCGGTCTGGGCCTTGCACGTGCTGGCCCTGATCGGCTTGACCTGGGCCTTGTCGCTCGTCAACCTGGTCCTGCGCGACCTGCAGAACCTGGTCAGCCTGCTGCTGATGGCGCTCATGGTGGCCTCACCCATCGCTTACACGACGGAGATGGTCCCGGCCGGGCTGAAGCCGTTGCTGGCGTTCAACCCATTCGCCTACTACGTCATCACGTATCAGAATATCCTCGTGCTGGGCCGTTGGCCGGCGGCGGCGGACCTGGCCATCCTGGCCGGCACGGCCGTGGCGGCGTTTGGACTGGGCGGCCTGTTTTTCGCCCGCGCCAAGGCCCTGCTGATCGACTATGCCTGACCGGCCTGACCTCCCGCCCGGGACGCCGCTGGCCATCGAGACGCGCGGCCTGGGCAAGCTGTACAAGCTCTACCAGCGGCCGGCCGACCGCTTCCTGGATATCTTCGGGGGCAAGCGCCTGTTCTTCTGGCGCAAGGACTATTACCAGGAATTCTGGGCGCTGCGCGGCCTGGACCTGGCCATCCACAAGGGCGAGCGGCTGGGGATCATCGGCCGCAACGGCGCCGGCAAGAGCACGCTGCTCAAGGTGATCAGCGGCACCCTGGCGCCCACCGAGGGCGTCTGCCGCGTCACCGGCCAGGCGCGGGCCATTATCGAGCTGGGCACCGGCTTCCATCCGGAGTTCAACGGCCGCGAGAACATCCAGGTGCTGTTGACCTACCAGGGCTACACGCCGGCCGAGATCCGTGCGAAAGAGGAAGAGATCGTCGACTTCGCCGAGTTGGAGGATTTCATCGACCAGCCGGTCAAGACCTACTCGGCCGGGATGTACGCGCGCCTGGCGTTCGCCATCGCCACCTCCGTCGAGCCGGATATCCTGATCGTGGACGAGGTGTTGAGCGTCGGCGACGCCTACTTCGTGGGCAAGTCGATTGAGCGTATGCGGCGCCTGACCGAGACGACCGGCACCACGCTGCTGTTCGTCAGCCATGACCTGGGCAGCATCCAGCGCATGGCGGACCGCGTGATCTGGATCGACCGCGGGCGCGTGCGCATGGACGGCGAGCCGCTCGACGTCCTCAAGGCCTATGCCGCCGTCATCCGGCATGAGGAAGACTTGCGTCTGAAGGCGCGCGACCTCAAGCTGCTCCGCAAGCAGGCGGTGACGCTGGAGGCGGACAGCGACCTGTATGACCGCGTCATCTTCCACCTGGTGGATCCGGCCGGGTACCCGGCGCGCGGCCGCCAGCGCATCTACCACCTGCGTTTGTGGGCCGGCGCTGACGAGGTCGGCCAGATCGAGGTCGGCCAGGCGATGGACAATGCCGCCGCGCAGCTGCATTTTCTGATCGACACGCCCGGCTTCATGACCTGGGGGCCGCCCGGACAGGACGCGCAGGGCCGCTACCGCGAGCATGGGCCTTTCCTTGGCCGTTACCGCCACGCGCCGTTTGAGTTCGCCGTGCCCAAGTCCTATCAACTGCACGGACGCGAGTTGCGCCTGGAGGTCACCTACTCCGGGGATGCGCCGGCCGTGGTCGAGGTGCACGGCCCGCACGGCTATCAGCCTATCGGACAATTGCCGCCGCAGCCGTTGGGCGCGCGTGAGCTGGCGTTTGCCGGCCGTCTGCTGGCGCCCGCGGAGGTTGCGCCCGCGCTGGAGGCCGCCCAGCTGGCCTTGGCGGCCGAGACGGATTCGTCTCAGTATGGCAAGGGCGGGGCGCGCCTCGGCGCGGTCCAATTGCTAGACGGCCACGGCCGTGAAACCCGCATCCTAGAAGTGGAGCGCCCGCTGACGGTCGTTCTAGAGTATGAAGCCCGTGAGCGCCTGCCACATCCGGTTTTTGTCTTCTGTGTGTATCTGGCGGATGGCCGCACGGCCACGCAGTGGTTCGCGGACTTGCAGCCGCTAGCGCCGCAGGGCGTGCTCGGCCGGGGGCGCGTGGTCTTCACCGTGGAGCGGCTCCTGCTGGGCCGGGGCGCCTACGTGGCCAGCGCCGCCATTTTCGAGTCGTTGCGCCCCGACGGCCAGGAGGGCGTGAGCTATCATGTCCTGGATCGGGTCGTCCATTTTCAGGTGATCCAGCCGCTGGAGGACCCGCACGACCGGGGACTTTGCCTGCAGCCCTATGCCATCCGACTAGAGCATGACGACTGAAGCTGAGTTCTACGACCAGGCAGAGTTGTGGGGGCAGGCGCCGGAACCCTACCAGGAGCATGCGCGCCAGGACCTCCTGGACCTGCTGCCGGCGAAGGCGGCCAGCGTGCTCGATGTGGGCTGCGGCGACGGCTTCATCACCAACGCCTTGCCGGCCCGCGTCCGGGCGGCCGGAGTGGACGTCAGCCGCAGCGCTCTGCGGCATGTGCGTGTCCCCGCCGCGCTGGGCTCGATCACGGCGCTGCCCTTTGCCGCCGGCGCCTTCGACCTGGTGATGGCCAACGACACGCTGGAGCACATCCCGGCGGCCGGCTACGATGCCGCGCGGGCCGAGATGGCGCGCGTGGCGCGGCATTACCTGCTGGTCACGGTGCCCTTCATGGAAAACCTGCCCGGCGCCCAGACCCGCTGCGCGCGCTGCGGGACGGCCTTTCACGTCAACCATCATCAGCGCGCCTACGGCACGGTCGAGCTGACCGGATTGTTCGGGCCGGAGTGGCGGCCGCGCGCGTTTGTCTTTTCCGGCGCCGCCCCTAATCCGGTGGAACAGGCCCAGCGCGGACTGGCCGCGTACCTGGGGCTGCCGGTCGGCTGGGAGCGCGCGGTGTGTCCGCTGTGCGGCGCGCGGCGCGCGGCCGTGTTCCTGGACGCCGGCCGGCAAGCCGAGATCAACGCGCTGGCGTGGGAACTGCGCCTGGAGACGGCCGTCGCGCACTGGCCGAGCCGCAGCGAATGCCTAGTCCTGTTCGAGCGCTGCGCTGAGCCGGAGGCGGCCGAGACGTTTTCCGGCCTGCGGCTAGTGGCGGCGCGCGCGGGCGAGTCGGTCGTTGTGCCCGGCACGGCCGTGCCGCAGGCCCAGCATCTGGTGTTGGAGACGGACGCGGATGTCTGTGCCGACCCAAACACATTGCGGCTGGAATATGACCTGGAGAGCTGCCTGTACCGGCTGCCGCGCCCGGAGTGCCTGGAGGCGGGCCGGGTGATTGTCCCGGTCTGGTTCAGCCCGCGCCTGTGCCAGAGCCTGTCGCCGCAGGCTTTCACCGACCAGCTGCGCCCGCTGTGGCTGGTTTCGGCCGCCCTGCAGCAGGCCGAGAGCGCCCGGGGTTTGCGGCTCCAAGCGCAGGCCCTGGACGCTGAGTTGCAGCAAGCGCGCCTGCAGGCGCAAACGCGGCAGGCGCATCTGGACACAGCGCAGGCGCAGTTGGCCGCCGAGCTGCAGGCCGAACGCCAGGCCCGCGCGCAGGCGCTGGCGGACCAGGCGGCCGTGTGGCAGCAGGCCCTGGAGGCGGAGCGGGCCGCGTTCGCCCAGTACCGGGTGCGCTGGCACGAGCTGGCGCGGCGCGGGCTGGCCATCGCGTTGGCCGCCGCCCTGGTGATGCTGGTCTGGCTGGTGTGGTTGAGCGCGCGCTAAGGCCACGGATGGGCGGGTGCTGGCCGGGGTTTTGCGAGACAGGTATGGGAGTATGTTGACTGCTGTGGACGGGCCGCTGACGGCGGTGATGATGGTGCATGATTCGCGCATAGACCGCCGCGTGCTGGACGAGGCCCGCTCGCTGGCGCAGGCCGGCTGGCAGGTGACGGTGATCGCGGCCCCGCCGCCTGAGCCCGGCTACCGCCTGGACGAGGATCTCTACCCGGACGTGACCATCATCCGGCTGCCGCTGCATACGCCGCCGCCCCGCCTCCCCTACCCGCCGGCCTTCCAGGGTGTGTCGATCGATTGGAAGACCCTGTTCGCCTACCACGATTACTTCTACGCCGAGGCGCTCAAGCATCCGGCGCACGTGTACGTCGCCCATGATCTGCCGCAGCTTCCGGCGGCCCTGATGGCGGCGCTGCAGTCCGGCGCCTGGCTGGTCTACGATTCCCATGAACTGTATCCCGAGCAGGAGCTGTTCATAGAGACCGGCACCATCGGGGCGCTGACCGACATCGAGAAGTGGCTGGCCCCGCTGGCGGATCAGGTCATCACCGTCAACCGCTCCATCGCCGAGATGATGGTGATCCGCTACAAGATCGATCTGCCGGCGGTCATCCTCAACTGCCCGGCCCTGCACCAGGGGCGGGCTTTGCCCCTGCCATCGACGCGCCGGCTGCACGACGACCTGGGCCTGGCGCCGCAGCACAAGATCCTGCTCTACCAGGGTGGCTACTCGCTGCGCCGGAATCTGCAGGGCGTGATCGAGGCCATGCGCCTGGTGGAGGACCCGGACGTGGTCTTCGTCCTCATGGGGCCGGACCTGGAAAAAGACCACGAGTTGCGGCAGTTGGCCGAGCGGCTGGGCGTGCTCAACCAGCGCGTGTTCTTCCGGGCCGGCGTCTCCCCGGCCGAGCTTCTGGATTTCACAGTCTCGGCCCAGGCCGGCCTGATCCCGTACCACTATTCCGAGCTCAACAACTACTACTGCACCCCCAACAAGCTGTTTGAGTTCATCGTGGCCGGGCTGCCGATCCTGGCCAACGACCTGCCGGAGCTGAACCGCTTCGTCTCTCAGCAAGGGATCGGCCTTAATTGGCCGATGGGCACGCCGGCCGACATCGCGCGCGGCATCGACGCCTTTTTCCGGTCGGATGTGGCGGCGTTCCAGCGCCAGGCCCAGGCGCTCAGCCCGCAGTACGTGTGGGAGGGGCAGGGCCGGCGGGTGGTGGCCCTTTACCAGGCGCTGCTCACGACCACACCCAAGGCCCGGCGCTATCAGCCGGGACCGGCGCCGGCCGGGCTGGCGCCCGCGGAACCGGAAGCGCCGCTCGAACCGCCCCCGGCACCGCGCCTGCCGCCGCCGCCGACTTTGCCGACTTTTACTCTGGCCACCGTGCCGCTGCGGTCACTGATCGGCGAGACGTCGCACCGCTTGAAGCTGGAGGTCGGCCGTCGTTTTGTGCGGTATCCGCCGTTGTTCGCGGTCCTGCGCTGGGGCTATCGCGGGGTGGTGCGCCCGCTCTGGCGCGCGTTGTGGGGGGCCTACGACCGTTGGCAGGCGCGGCGCTCCGCATGAACGGGCCGCTTCTCCGCTGGATTAACCGTGGGCTGGCCGTAATCGTGTTGGTCGGCGCAGTGGCCTGCCAACGCGCCACGCCGACGCCGCAACCGACTCAAACTATGACAGCGCCGCAGCCGTCGGTCACCGCCACGCCCGGCCAGACCGATGTCGACCAGGCCGAGCATCTGCTGGACGCGCAGGGTGTCCCGTACCTGCGCGTGGCCGGCGTCGGAGAGGTGCGCCAGCCGGCCTGGGTGGCGCTCTATGCCCTCGGCTATGCCGGCGTCGAGACCTACCAGAGCGACTATGCCGTGACGCCGGACCCGGATCGGCTGCGCGCGTGCCTGGCCTGGCTGGCCGAGCACCTGCGGCCGAATAGCCAAGGCGACTTGGTCTGGTTCTACGACTTCAACAACACTTACAACGACGTCTCCATCCTGGCCCCGTGGTTCAGCGCCTTCGGCCAGGCTGCGGGCATCCAGGCGCTGTTGGCCGGCTATCACGCGGACGGCGACCCGCGCTACCTGGAGCTGGCGCGCCAGGCCGCGGCCGCGCTCTTGCGGCCCCTGGCGGACGGCGGCCTGCTCTTTGAACGCGGCGACGATATCTGGTTCGAGGAGATCCCGCTCCCGGCCGATAACCCGCCCCACATCCTCAACGGCCACATGCGGACCCTGCTGGCGCTGCGTGAGCTGGCCGCCGCCACCGGCGATCCGCAGTATCAGGCCTGGTACGAGCGCGGCCTGCAGACGCTCTACCGTTGGCTGCCGCTCTACGACACCGGCTACTGGCTGCGCTACGACTTGAACCCGCGCAAGTCCGAATTGCTCTTCCGCTTCAACAACCCGTATGGTTTCCCGCTGGCGAACCTGGCCATTGACCGCCTCACGCTGCGCGACCCGCAGACCGGGGCGGAGGCGGCCGTGGACGTTGGCGCGCCTCAGGACGCGGAAGGCGAACTGCGGATCGCGGGCAACGACTGGGGCCAGCCGGAGGTGCTGGAAGGCCGGACGGTGCGCCGTCTGCAGCCGGTGACGCCGGCCACCGCGCAGGCGGAGGCGGACGGCGGCTTCTACGCGCCGGGCACATACTTCTACCTCACGCTGCCGGATGTTTGGCCGGACAATTTGCGCTCGGAGTGGCTGGAGCTCGTGGTCGACTTCAAGGATGACGTGCGCGGCAACGTGACCGTGCAGATGCGCTCGATCGCGCCCGGCTCCGCCTTCCGCGATCTGCGTGACGGCGACCTGCTGTTGACCGGTTACGGCGCTTGGCGCCAGTGGCGTTTTCCGGTCCGCCCCAGCGACCTTGGTTATTGGGTCGGCCAGTCCTATGCCGAGAAGCACGCACTTTACCTGGAAGGGCTGGCGGCCGACTTGCCGAAGTTGCGGGCCTGGGCCGAGGTGGCGCGCGGCTATGCCCGTCTGGGCGAGCACCTCACGGTGGATTCCGGGCAGCGTGTCGCGCCGGCCCGCGCGGTCCTGCCGACGCAGACGCCGTTCCTGAGCGGGGTCTATTCCCTCGATGCGCAGGGAGTCATCCGCGGCCATCTGGCCACGCCTGAGGCCCGTGTGGGGCCAGACGGGATCTGGGACGGTGTGAGCC
>CALFZO010000059.1 GCA_937952305.1 uncultured Anaerolineales bacterium
GGCTCAGACCCACGGCCACCCAGGCCAGCAGGAAGAGGTGCGGCGCCATCAAGTCGCGGTAAGACGGTCGGTCGAGCGCCAGCCAAAAGGCGTAGGCCGTCAGCGCCGCCAGCCCCAGCCCGAAGGCCAGAGCCTGGCCGTAGCCGGTCCGCGCCGCGGCGCGCAGGTACAGCATGACCGCCAGCCCGATAAGCGGGGCCGCCAGCAAGAACAGGTAAGGCAGCCCGTTCGGCCCGAACGTGAACTCGTCCCCGGAGAGCAGCCACAGGCTCAGGCCGGTGATGAGGCTGATGACGACGGCCACCGCCCACGGGACCGCGCGCTGCTCGCGCGCCCGGTCAGGCGCGTCGTCCTGGAGGCGGTAATGCCAGGCCGCGTACAGGACGTTGTCCGGCGCGGCGGCGTAGGCGGCCTGCAGCGCGGCGCGGAACTCCGCCGCCCGGCCGGCTCCGTGGGCCTGGCGATAGAGGCGCTCCAACGCGGCCGGGTCCGCGGCCTGGAGGTCGGCGAGCAGGTTCTGCGGACTGTCCACATCAACCTATTTGCTGGCGCCGGCCAGCCGCGCCAGCGCCGGCGCGCTGTCGTGCAGGCGCTGGTAGTAGTCGTCCAGCCAGCGGTTGGACCAGCCGAACAGCGTCGAATCGCGCACGATGGCGGTGACTTCCTCGCGCGTCATCTTGACCTCGCCGCGCAGCACGCTGACATTGTGGCGGCTGATGGCCAGGGTGCGCACGGCGAAGAGCAGCGGCCAGATACAGGCCAGCCGCAGGGCGTGCAGCCACTGCGGCAGAGTCTTGACGTAGGTCAGCGCCGAGGCCAGGTGGCGCTCGGCCTTATCGGCCAGCATGTCCAACACCTGCAAGGCCTCGATCTGGTAGGCCGGGTCGAACAGGTCGGTGCGGCGCAGGTTCACGGCCGCGCAGAAACTATCCGGCACGTAGATCCAGCCGCGCTCGTAGTCCTTGCGCAGGCCGCGGATGACGTTGACGGTCTGCAGCGCCAGGCCGAACTCGCGCGCCAGCGGCATGAGCAGGTTACGCTTGGAGCGCACAAAGCCCGAGTACCAGGCGAAGATGTCGGTGACCAGGTAGCCCACCCGCCCGGCGACCTCGTGCATGTAGTCGTCCATGTCGCCTTCCTGGGAGATGTCCGGGCCGCGCCGCACCCAGCGCGCCATGCCCTGCGTGGAGTTGCGGCAGTGCACCAAGACGTGGTTCTGCAGGCCGGGAGGCAGCCGGTGCAGCGCCGCCAGGATCTGCGGGGCCTGGCGCGCGGCCTTGGCGTCGGCGTCCTCGGGTTCCCGGTCAGCCAGGGCAGCCACCAGTTCCGCGGCCTCGGCCTCCCCGGCCAGGATGCGGTCCCACAGGGCCAGCAGCGCCACCTTGCGCTCCGGCGGCATGTAATCATTGTCTTCCAGGAAATCGGAGACGCGCAGAATCAGGTAGGCCAGGCTGAGCGACTCGCGCACCGCGCCGGGCAGGCGCTCGATGGACAGGGCGAAGGTGCGGCTGGTGGCGCGTAACAGGGCGTATTGATCGAAGCTCATAGAACCACTCCTCATCGACTCAAACACCCCGCCCGGGGACAAGTGACGGCCGAGCCGGGCCGGTCACGCCTCGGTCGCGGTGGCCTGCAGCAGCTCCCAGACAAATGTCTCCGTGCGGGCCACCGCCGCCGCGTCCACGTTGGCGAACGTGTCATTGGGGTGATGCCAGTTCGGGATCCAGCCGTCGGCCGTGTAGCCGACGAAGCTGAGCGCGTCCAGGCCGGCGTTGAGGGCCGGCATTCCATCTGTGTAGGCGCCGCGCTGCACGGCCGCGCGCGCGCCCAGCTCCGGCCGCGCCTGCGCCAGCCGCTCGGCCCGCGCGCTCAGCGGGCCGGCGTAGGTCTTGGGCACCACAATGCCTTCGCTGCGCAGGTAGACCGGACCGGTGTCGCGGCCGGCGATGTTGTCTACGGAGATCAGGCCGTCCAGTTGCGCGCCGTGCCGGGCCACGAAGTCGGCGCTGCCGTTGGCGCCCACCTCCTCGCAGCCGGTCGCCACCACCCACACTTCGGTGGCCGCCAGCGGCGCGGCCTTGAGCTTCTCGGCCAGCGCCAGCAGCACCCCCACGCCGGAGGCGTTGTCGTTGGCACCCGCTGTAACCGGCGTGAGATGCGCCTGGACCACCAGGCCAAACATCACGGCCACCAGCGCGGCCGCGGCCAGGGCGGCAGTCCGCAAGGCCTCCGACGGCGCGAAGATGCCGACGACGAAGATCACGCACAGGGCCGCCATCGCCACGACCGTCAGCGTGGAGAGCACGCGGTAGGCGTTGAAGAATGCGGGCGAGCTCCAGAAGAGCGGCGTGCGGTGGCTGTCGACGTGGGCCAGCAGCGCGATCCGGCGGCGCGCCGGGCCGGCCGCCGGCACGACGGCGACGACGTTGCGGGTGGCTTCAGCCGGCACGAACCAGCGCAGCGGATTGTCGCGCGCCAGGGATTCCATCAGGCTGGACGCCAACGCCAGCCCGCCCAGGGCGGCGGCGGCCAGCGCGCCCGCGCTCGCGTTGGGCGTGCCGCCGATCAGCCAGAACAGGGCGGCGGCCGCCAGCATCAGGCCCAGGCCGAGTCCGAACGGGCGGTAAGCCGAGTCCACCGAGCGGAACGGCTCGACGCGCGGGGCCAGGCCGAGCGCCTCCAACTGCGCGCGCACGTAGTCATGGGCAGCCTGCTCCTGAGGTGTGGCGCTGCCGCGCGGGCCGAGCGTGACCGAGAGGTGTTCGATGTGATGGAGGGCGGAATTGCTCATGGAGAGTTGACTGAATGGTCGCCGGGTCAGCCGGCCTGGGCGGAGTCGGGCGCCGGCATCACGCCGGCCACCTGGATGGAGTAGCCCGTGCCGGTATCGCGCACTTCGTGATGGGCGATGAGGCGCCGGTCGCCGGGATACAACTGCCGCTTGCGCCGGCACAGATCGTCCAGGACGTCCAGCGTCTGCTTGGTCTGGGCCGCCGTCTGGCCGCGGCCCAGTTCAAACCGGGTCTTGAGCAGCAGGCGGGGGCCGTCCTCCGGGCCGGCGGCGTCGACGTTCCAGGCGATGACCCCGAGCAAGGTCAGCGTCTGCACGTCGGTCAGGTCGAGCTCCGCGTCGAGATACGGCGCGATCAGGGCCTCTATGGCCGCGGACAGCTTCCCGGCGCCCGGCGGCGGATCCTGGAACGGCAGCGCCCCGAGGCGCTGCTGGACCTCGGCCGCGAAGTCGGCGGTGACGAAGGGATCCGCCGGGCGGCGGCGTTTGCGGGCCATGCTCAGACCTCCTCGGCGCGCTTATCCAGGAAGCCGCGCGCGAAATCGACCAACTGCGCCACATCGGCCAGCGTCGACACCAGCCCGACCGAGACGCGCACGGCGCCGGTGCTCTTGTCGTCGATGCAGCGCCGGAACTCGTCCAGCGTCATCCGGTTGTGCGTGAGGAAGCACGACGTCAGCTCCTCAGCCGAGATGCCGAGCGCCAGCTCGCCGCCGCCCGGGTTGCAGAAGCAGCCGGTGCGCAGCGAGATGCGGCGGGCGTTGGCGCGGCTCTCCACCAGGCGATGGTCGAGGAAGCGGCCGTCGCTGCCGTAGAAGTTCATGGTCACCGTGCCGCCGCGCGCAACGGTGGTGGTGGGGCCGTAGACGCGCACCAGCGGCGCGCCGTTGCTGTGGCGCAGGCTGGTCAACTCGCCCAGCAGCCAGTCCGTCAGGCAGGTGACGCGGGTGTGGATGGCGTCCACGCCGATGGCGGCCAGGTGCCGCAGGCCGATCTCGACAGCCGGCAGGGCCAGGTAATCCAGGGTGCCGTCCTCAAAAGCCTCCGGGCCCTCATGAAAGTAGAACTTGTCGCCCTGGACGGAGGCCACCTCGATGGTACCGCCCGCGAACCAGGGCCGGCGCAGCTTGGCCAGCGCCGCGCGCCGCGCGATCAGGGCGCCGACGCCGGTGGGGTAGCCGAACATCTTGTAGAACGAGAGCGAGACGAAGTCCGGGTGGACGACGCTCAGGTCCAGGCGGTTGGTGGGCGCAAAGGCGGCGGCGTCTAGCAGCACATCCCAGCCCAGCGTCTGCGCGCGCGCCACCCACTCCAGCGCATGCTGCACGCCCGAGAAGTTGGACTGGGCGGGATAGGCGAAGAGGCTGGGCGCCTGAGCGGAGCGCGCCTGGAGGTTGGCCTCCAGCCTGGCGGCGTCCAGGCGCAGGTCCGGTGGGACGACCGCCGTGTAGATCACGGCCGCGCCCTTGGCCCGCGCAAACTCGCGGATGCCGTTGACCGAGTTGTGGTTGTCGAAGGTCAGCAGGTAGCGCCCGCCCGGCCCGAACGGATAGCTCTCGCCGACCAGCTTGAGCGCGCCGCTGGCGTTGGACGTGAAGATCACGCCGTACTCGTCCGCGGCGGCGTTGAAGAACTCCAAGACGGCGCGGCGGGCGCGCTCCACCAGTTCGGTGGCGGCCAGCGAGGTGGGGTTGGTGGAGTGCGGGTTGCCAAAGACGTTCTGGCGCAGCAGTTCCTGGTGCAGGCGCACCTGGGCGTCGGCGTACAGGCCGCCGCCGGTGTAATCCAGGTAGATGTGGCCCAGCCGATCCAGCCGCGCGTACTCGGTGGCGCGCAGTTGATCCAGCGGGCGCGTGCTTTCATAGTCCGGGTAGCGCCGGCCGAACTCCGCCTCGGCGGCGGCGAGTGAGGAAGGGAGGCTGCGAGTCACCATAAGTCTTTAACTCTGTGGGCACATCGAGTTGAGTCAAGGCTATTGTACTCTGTGTCCGGGCGCCCTTTGGGCCGCGAAAAAAAGGCGCCGGGGTCGGCCGACCCCGGCGCCTGGCCTTGACCTGCCCGGCTACCTGACCCAGTCCAGCGCCAAGCGCTCCAGCGTGGCGGCGGTTGGGTTGCCGGTGGCCGGCTCCCAACCGGCCTGGCGATAGTACTCGTCCAACGCGGCGTTGATCTCGGCCTCGTCCAGGGCCACGCCGGCCGTGGGCCCCGTGCCCTGCAGGGCGGCGTAAAACTTCGGCGGGAGCTTGTCGGCCCGGCGGTCGAGGCCCTCCCGCGCGTTGAAGGCCCGCAGCAGGTTCAGGCGCCGCTCGCCGATGGTCATCAGCTCGTCCAGGGTGAAGTCGCTCCAGCCCGTCACGCGCTGGATGGCGTCCACCGTCTCCTGCGGCCCATACAATGTCCAGGCCGGCCCCCAGACGAACTGGCACAGGTCGGCTGAATCCAGGAAGGAATAGAACTGCTGGGTCTTGAGCGCGAAGGCCACTTTGTCCGCGCCGAGCGAGCGCGGCGCCTGGGTCTGCTCGAAGCCCAGCAGCTTCAGCCGGTTCATATACAGGTCGGCGGCGCCTTCTTCAATCATCGGGTCATGCTCGGACGATTGATGGTCGGCGCCGAAGGCGTTGACGGCGTAGATCAGGCCCAGCGAGCGCTTGGCCTGCGGCATGTGGGCCGGGGCCTCGGCGCCCTTGACCGTGATCAGGTAGGCCTGGCCTTTGCCGAGCTTGGCGGCGGCGGCCCGCGAGCCGAGCGCCAGCACGTCGCCGAAGCCCTGCCGCTCCGCCAGCAGTTCCAGCGCGCGGAGCATGGCGGCGGCATCGCCGAACTTGAGCGGGAAACCGATCTCGGCCTCGGTGAGCACGCCGTTCTCGAAGCATTCCATGGCCCAAGCGATGGTGGCGCCGGCGCCAATGGTGTCCAGGCCGTAGGCGTTGCAGAGCTGGTTGGCGTAGGCCACGGCGGCCAGGTCCTGGACGCCGCAGTAGGAGCCGAAGGTGCCGAGCGTCTCGTACTCCGGCCCGCCGTAGCGCCGCTCCACGGCCCGGCCGCGCCACTCGGCCTCCACCACCCGCTTGCAGGTCACCGTGCAGGCGTAGCAGGTGTCGCGCTCCTTGAGGATGGTCTCAGTCATCACCTCGCCCGAGATCGGCTCAAAGCCTTCGAACTGGCCTTCGTTGTAATTGCGGGTGGGCAGGGTGCCGAAGGAGTGCTGGAAGGAGAGCACGCCGGCCGTGCCATGCGTCTGCAGGCCTTTGACGTCGCCGTTGCCGTCCAGGTCGGCGGCGCCGGCGCGGGCCAGGGTGTTGAGGCCCTTGGCGTCGGCCAGTTTCAGGCGCTTGCTCTTGCCGCGCACGACGACGGCTTTGAGGCGTTTGGACCCCATCACCGCGCCCAGGCCGGTGCGGCCGGCGGCGCGGTTGGCCATGTTGATCACGGCCGCCAGCGGCGAACGCTTCTCGCCGGCCGGACCGATCTGGGCGATCTCGATCTTGTCGTCGCCCAGCTCCTGCTTGAGCAGCGCGTCCACTTCGGCCGTGGGCTTGCCCCACAGGTGAGCGGCGTCGCGCAGCTCGGCCACCGGCGGCTGGCCCGCCGCGCCGTCGTTCAGCCACAGGTAGACAGGCTTGGGGGACTGGCCCGTGATCACCAGCCCGTCGAAGCCCGCGAACTTCATCTCGGCCGGGAAGAAGCCGCCCATCTGGCTGTCGCCGATGCCGTCGACCAGCGGCGATTTGGCGTTGAGGGTGGCCCGGCTCTGGCCGGAGATGGGCGCGCCTGTGGTCGGCCCCAGCATCAGCGTCAGCACGTTGTCTGGGCCGAGGGCCTCGGCGCCGGGCCGTGTGCCCTTTAAGATGTAGTACAGGCCCATGGCCGAGCCGCCCAGATACCGGCGGTAGAAGCTCTCGGGCGGGTTCTCAACCGTCAGCGCGCCGGTGGTCAGGTTCACATGCAGGATGTTGCCGGTGTAACCGTTGGGCATAGGCTCCTCGTGCTGAGTTGGGTTGGGCAACCCATTCTACCGGAAGCGGAGCCGATTACGTATTGTTCGGGGAACATAGCGCCCTGGGCGCTGGCGGGCGGCTTAGGGCTGCGGCGTGGGGGTGAAGTGCGTGACGGCCGCGGCGGGGGCGCGCCACTCGAAGTTGTCGAACTCGAAGACGGCGTTCTCGTCGCCATCGTAGATCTGGATGGCCACGCCGACGCTGCCGGACGGCAGGCGGTCATCTTCCACTTCGGTCAGCATTTGGTCGTTGACGAAGAGCGTGAAGCGCGGCCCTTCGGCCAGCACCGCCAACTGGTTGACCTCGTCCGGCCGGATGGCGGCGCTGGCCGTCCAATCCACCAGCAGCGTCCAGCCGTCGTCGTAACGGTACAGGGCGTACTGGCCGGAGTCGCTGACCTGGAAATAGTAATAGCTGAAGCCGGTGTGCCGGAACACGAGGCCATAGTCCGAGTCGGCTGGGCCGCTCAGCCGGCGCGCGTCCACGCGGGCGTAGAAGTCGGTGGTGGCGGTAGCGGCGAGGGCGCGGCTCCACCAGACCACGCCGCTGATGGAGGTGATGTCGAAGCGGTACTTGCCGGCGCGCGCCGAAAGCTGGCCGCCGGCCAGTTCACCGTCAACGTCGCCGTACTCCCAGTCGTTGGCCTCTTCCAAGAAGAAATCGCGCAGGACCACGGGCCAGCGCGTGTACCCGGGCGGCGGGGTCGCCGACGGCGGCGGGGTTGGGCTGGGCCGGCTGACGCTGAACCCGCAGCTCAGCGTCAGGACGACCAGGGCCAGGCCGGCCAGCGGCGGGCGTCTCATTGGGGCGCGGCCGCGGGCGGGGCGGCGTCCTGGGGCGCGGCCTCGGCCGCCGCAACCTGGGCCAGCCGCTTCTGCAGCTCGTCCACGGCGCCCACCAGCCGGGCCTGCTCGGCGCGCAGCTCGCGGTTCTCCTGCTCGGCGCGGGCCAGGCGCATGGCGCCGCTGCGGCCCAGACTGCCGCCGCCGCCGATGTCGAACAGGATCACCAGCAGGTAGCCGATGACGCCCAACGTGATCAGCCACGGCTGGCGCGCAATCACCGTGGCGATCGCGCTCATGACGAGCACGGCCCAGGCTTGCCAGTTCAGCAGGAACCAGAGGCGGTTGGGGTTTGGCATAGGCCGTTCACTGCTCCGCCGAGATGGCCGTGTACACGCGCTCAATCGTCGCCGGGTCGCCGGTGAAGGTCTTGCCGTTGGTGCGGTTGGCGGCGCGCAGCAGCAGGTCCTTGTCGGCGTCGTCGCCGTAGGCGATGGTGAAGACCTTGATGCCGTCCACGTCTTCACCCGAGGGCAGGCAGCCAAACATATCACTTTCACTCCGGTCGCTGGCCGTGTCCTGGCCGTCGGAGAGCACCACGATGCCATACAGGCGCTTCTCGCCGGCGAGCACATCTTCCGCGCGCAGGCCGTTGACGCGCTCGGCGGCGGCGCAGACCGCGTCGAACAGGGCCGTGCCGCCTTCGGCGTACAGGCCGCGCACGCGGTCGCCCAGCGTCTCGGCCACGTCGCCGGCCCGGCCGGCCGGCTGCATCTCGGTCACGCCGTCGCTGAACGGCATCACGATGACTTCGTCGTCCTTCTCCAGGCGCTGGATGAAGTTGGCCGTCGCCTCCACGGCGTTGGCGATCTTGTCGCCCTGCATGCTGCCGGACACGTCCACCACCAGGACGATGGTGGCCTTCTTCTTGGTCAGCTGGAAGACATCTTTGATCGCGGCGGTGACGTCGCCGGACGGACTGGCCAGCGCCGGCACCTGGGCCAGGGTCACCCGCGGATCGGTGCCGCCCTCCAGGGTGAGCGGCGCCCGCAAGGCGACAGCCGGATCGACGGGGCGCAGGTAGTTAGCCACTGCCAGCTCCTGCTGCTCGCGCGCCAGTAGAAAGTCACGATAGAGCCGGGCCGCCTCCGCCTGTTCGCCGGTCACCCAGTCGGCGTCCACCACGCAGAACGGCTGCTCGGTCCAGAAGGTGCCTCCGGCCGGAAAGATGAAGGCCAGCGGGAAGCGCAACTCGCCGGCGCGCTCGGCATTGGCCTTGAGCACCTCCGCCTCGCTGGAGTTGATGGCGTGCAGATAAGACGGGCCGCGGCGCGCCATCAACGCGATGAGGTCGCGGTTCTGCACGCCGTAGTGGTAGGTGTGAAACTCCACGTTGTGGAAGGCGGCCAGCACCTCGTCGCTCTTGACGGCCGCGGGCGTCAGGCCGCTGGTCTGGCCGAGGGTGTCATAGGCCAGCGCGGTCATGATCAGCAGGCCGGAGTTGGAGTAGTCTGGGTGGGTGTGACCGAACTTGAACTCGCCCCACTCGGGGTGGCCGTAGCGCGCCCAGCCCTGCGGATCGGCGGCCAGCTCCACGATGGTGTCCCAGCCGATGGGCTGATCCGGCCAGCCGAGCGCCTCAGCGAAGGGCCGCCACATGCCGAAGCCGATGGGCGCATAGACCGTGGGCTGGCAGGCGTCCGGGACAAGCGGCTGGCCGGTGCGGTCACGCCAGATCTGGTTGGTCTCGTCGACCCAGCCCTGGTCGCCCGGGCTCCACACGGTGGGCTGGATCTTGCCGCTGAGGATGTCGGTCTGGGAGCCGCCGGAGGTGACGTGCGTGACGCGCACGAAGACCGGCTTGCCGCTGGCGATCTTCAGCCCGGCCGCGTTGAACTTCTCGGTGGCGGCGTCCACCCAGTCTTCTTTGGCGTTGGACGAGTAGAAGCTGATCTCCACCGCGCCCGCCGTGGGCGTGCCGGCCGCCGTCCCCCCGCCGCCCGCGCAGTTGATGTTGATCAACGGGCACAAGGCCCCCGACAGGACGACCGAGACGCAGATGATGGCGCCAAAGAGCAGCCCGGCCGCCACCACGATGACGATCCCGATCCAACGGTTCTTGCCTTCGGAGTACATGCTCATCGTCGCTTCCCTCGCTGCCCATCAGGAGTCGCGGCGGCCGACGCTTCAGCTTATTTGTGCGCCACCACGATGCGGAAACCCAGAAACGGGAAAAAGTAGCCGGCGGGGTAGCCGCGCCGATAGGAGGCGCGCCCGCCGTAGGCGGTGTCATTGTAGGAGCCGCCGCGCGCCACCCGCAGATCCTGCCCGCCGACGAAGGCCTCGCCGGACAGCGGCGTGTAGACGCTGGTCGTCCACTCCTGGACATTGCCGCCCATGTCCACGGCGCCGCACGGGCTGACATCGCCGGGCAGGTTGGCCGTTGAGCAGGTGCGCTCCAGGCCGCTCTCCAAGAGGTTGGCCTGGCCGGGCTGAAACTCCGCGCCCCACGGGAACGGCCGGCCATCGTCGCCGCGCGCCGCCTTCTCCCACTCGGCCTCGGTCGGCAGCCGGACCACGCGCTCCTTCTGCGTGCTCAGCCAGCGGCAGTATGCTTCGGCCTCATGGAAGGTCAGCCCGGCGACCGGGTGGTCGAACCGGCTCTCCTGGCTGCGCCAATCGAACGGGCGGGCGCGGTCCTCGCGCCCCCAGCCCAGCCCCCGCCCCTGGCGCCAGGCCCAGCCGGCCTCGCTCCACCAGGGTCGTTCACCGTAGCCGCCGGCCTCCAGAAAGGCCGCGTATTGCCGCACCGTGACGGGCGCGTGCGCGATCTCGAATTCGGCTACCTGGACTTCGCGGCGCGGGGCCTCGCGCGGATGAAAACGGCTGCCCATGATGAAGCCGCCGGACGCCACGCGGTGCGTCAGGCCGATCGAGCCCAGGTGGGCCTCCGGGTCGGCCGCATCCCGCTTGACCCACTGCTGGATGAAATTGGCGCCGTCGGTCTCGCTCATGCTGGCATTTTAACACCGGACGCCCGAGCCAGATGGCCCGGGCGTCGGGGAAGCGGCGGCGGCGTCTAACCGCGTCAACGCCGGGCAACCGGCAGGAACGTCAGGATCGCCGGGACAAAGGTGGCCGTGTAAGTGCCATCAGCCGCCGGCACCGTCAGCGCCACGGGCGCGAGCAGATAAGGCTGGCCATTGACGGACTGCGCCGGGGCGCTGAGGTTCAGCGTGGCCCCCTGCCAGCCGGTCAGGTCGGTGTTGCTGGCCGTGAACAGCAGTTCGTTCACCTGCAACTGCAGGTTGGCCGGGCTGGTGTTGAAGGTCAGGGTGATGCGGTTCGGCTCCAGCGTGCGCGTGACGGTAGTGGCGAGGCCGAGCACATCGGTGGCCGTCAGGCGCACCTCCAGGTAGCTCAGCGCGGCGGCGTTGAGGTCCTCCGGGCCGGGCGGCGTGACCGACAGGTTGTTGCCGGCCGTGGCGGGCAGATACGGGTGATAGTGAGGCGCGCCGGGGCTGGTGATGTCGACGTGCCACTGGCGCACCTCCCAGGTCAGGCGGTTGGCCGGCAGCGCGCCCTCCTGCGCATCGGTGGCGCTGCCGGTGAGCGTCAGCGCCTGGCCCACCACGAAGGGCACGCCGCTGGCGGGCGAGGTGATGACCGGGACCGGCGGGTCGTCGCCGGGGAAAACGCGCAGCGTGGCCGGGGCCGAGACCCCGCCGACGTCGTCGCGCACCACCAGCGTGGCCGTATAAGCGCCGGTAGCCGCGTAGGCGTGCGTCACGGAGGCCTGGTCCGAGCCAAGCTGGCTCTGGCCGTCGCCGAACGTCCAGTCGTACGTCAGCGGGTCGCCGTTGGGGTCGCTGCTGCCGGCCGCGCTGAACGTGATCGACAGGTCGCCGTACGGCAGGTCCGCCGACAGGGCGGCGGTGGGGTTGTCGTTGCCGGACGTGATGCGGCGCACCTGGCCGCCGCCGGCGTAGGTGGTGTAGTACAGGCCCGCGCTCGCATTGAAGGGGTTGAAGGCCAGGTGCACGGCGCTGTTGGAGCCGAGGGCGGTGGCCAGGGTGGCGGCGGTGTAGTTGCCGCCGGACTCGGTGACGCTGAAGATGGCGCCGCAGACATAGTCGCTGAACAGGTAGCCGCCGCTGAAGCCGGCCGGCCAGCCGCTGTCCGCCGGCACAAAAGCGCCGCCGGTGATGGAGTTGCAGTTCTGGACCGAAGTGCCCGGCACGCTGTTGCCGCCGTGCCGGTAGCTGAAGACCGGGTTGGTCAGGCCGGCCGGCGGCGCGCCGCAGTTGCTGGACGAGCCGTTGGCGCACGGGCCTTCGCGCAGGTTCCAGCCGTAATCGGCGCCGGCCGCGCCCTCGTCGATCTCCTCCCACACGCCCTGGCCGACGTCGTTGATGAAGAAGCGCGTGCCGACGGCCTTCGGGTCAAAGGCGAAGCGGAACGGGTTACGCAGGCCCCAAGCGAAGGTCTCCTGGCAGTGCTGGCCGGCCGTCGTGCTGCCGGTGACGTTGCAGCGGCCGGTGCCGGCGCCCTGGAACGGGTTCGTGGGCGGGATGTCGCCGGCGCGTGTGACGCGCAGCACCTTGCCAGTGAGGACGTGGGTATCCCGCGCGGCGTTGTTGCTGCCGGCACAGCCGCCGCCGGCGTAATCGCAGCCGCCGTCGCCGATGGTGATGTACAGGTAGCCGTCCGCGCCGAAGGCCAGGTCGCCGGCGTTGTGGTTGCCGTTGGGCGAGGGCATGTTGTCCACCAGCACGGTCTCAGTGCCGGTCAGCACAGTGCTGCCCGACAATTCAAAGCGCGCCACCCGGTTGACCGGATAGTTGGCGTCCACGGCCGCGCCGCCGCTGTTGTTGCAGTGGCCGCCCGGTTTGCGGTAGGTGTAGAACAGGTAGATGAAATGGTTGGTCGTGAACTCGGGGTCCACGGCCACACCCAGCAGGCCGCGTTCCGAGTTCGTGCAGACGCGGCTGCTGCCCCAGGCGGTGGCGAAGTCCACGGCCGGCGAGGCGCCCAGGCTGCCGTTCTGGACGATCCAGAGCTTGCCGGTCTGGGTGGTGACCAGCATCCGGTTGTCGGGCGTGAACGCCAGCGCGGTCGGGCCGCCGACGTTGACCACCAGCGCGTCGGTGAACGGCGGATTGACGGTCAGCACCCCTTCGAGCGCGGAGGCCGCCGGCACGGTCGGCCAGCCGAGGGCGCTCCACAGCAGGGTCAGGCTCAACAAGACGGCGATCCAGCGGAAGGGCGTTTTCATCGGCGTGGTCCTCGAGACGGGAGTGCGCGGGTGCCGCTCATTGTCGCGGAGGGCGCGCCGGCTGAGAATGGGTAAAACCTCGGAGGCGCGCCCGGCAAAAGCGCGACCGCGGCGCTCAGTTGCGGTCCTCCAGCCAGTCGCTCAGCCACTGGAAGCCGAACGTCACCAGCACCAGCAGGCCGGCCACCAGGGCCCCGCCCGCCATGCACACCAGGCCGGTGGCCAGGCCGCCCGGCCCGTAGAAGATCAGGATCAGGCCGCCGCCGACGACGAAGAGCACGGCGAAGAAACCGATCAGCAAGTTCCTGTCGGTGACGGTGCGGAAACGGCGCAGGTCGGTGGGTTTGGGCGGCTTGGACATCGGCGGCCGGCCTCCAGGCGGCGCGCATGGCCCAGCCGAACGGCCGGACCCGCTTCAAGATTGTATCGCGGCCGGGGCCGCCGCTGCGCCTGCTATAATCGCGGCGATGGCCTCCTACGGTCTCATTCACCGCTATCGCGAATTCATCCAGCTCCCGCCCAACGCCGTCCCCGTCACGCTGCACGAAGGCGACACGCCGCTGATCCTGGCGCCGCGCCTGAGCGAGGCGCTGGGGGCCGAGGTGTGGTTGAAGTTCGAGGGCCTCAACCCGACCGGTTCCTTTAAGGATCGCGGGATGACGGTGGCGATGACGGCCGCCCAGGCCCAGGGGGCCACCGCCTGCATCTGCGCGTCCACGGGCAACACGGCCGCGTCGGCGGCCGCCTACGCGGCGCGCGCCGGCCTGATCTGCTACGTGCTCATCCCGGAGGGCAAGGTGGCGGCCGGCAAACTGGCCGGCGCCGTGGCTTACGGCGCGCAGGTCATCCAGGTCCAGGGCTCGTTCGACGACGCGCTGACGCTGGTGCGCGAGATCTCCGACCGCCAGCCGATCGCGCTGGTCAACTCCGTCAACCCGTACCGGCTGGAGGGCCAGAAGACGGCGGCCTTCGAACTGTGTGACACGCTCGGCCGCGCGCCAGACTGGGTCTGCCTGCCGGTGGGCAACGCCGGCAACATCACGGCCTACTGGAAGGGCTTTGTTGAATATCACCTGGCCGGTTACGCCGCGGACCTGCCGCAGATGCTGGGCGTGCAGGCCGCCGGCGCGGCCCCGCTGGTGCTCGGCCACGCGGTGGACAAACCGGAGACGGTGGCCACGGCCATCCGCATCGGCCGGCCGGCGCGCGGCGAAGAGGCCCTGACGGCGGCCGAGGAGTCCGGCGGCCAGATCGTGGCCGTCAGCGACGATGAGATCCTGGCGATGCAACGGCGGCTGGCGGCTGAGGGCGTCTGGTGTGAGCCGGCGTCCGCGGCCGGCGCGGCCGGCCTGTACAAAGAAGTCATCGAGGGCCGCCTGACCGAGCGCGTCCGCGGCCGGACGGTGGTGTGCGTGCTCACAGGTCACGGCCTCAAAGACCCAGACAGCATCATGGCGCGTTTCCCGGCGCCGCGCGTCATCCCCGCGCAGCTGGAGGCGCTGGCCGGGCTGCTGGGTCGGCGCTGAGACGGCGTCCCCGCCGTTGGAGGACCTCATGGACTACATCCCGCTGGGCCGCACCGGCCTGAAAGTCTCCCGCATCTGCCTGGGCATGATGACCTACGGCACGCCGCAGTGGCGCAGCTGGGTCCTCGACGAGAGCCAGAGCCGCCCGTTCATCCAGCGCGCCCTGGAGTTGGGCCTCAACTTCTTCGATACCGCCAACGTCTACTCCAACGGGGTCAGCGAGGAGATCACGGGCCGCGCCCTGCGTGATTTCGCCCGCCGCGACGAAGTCGTCATCGCCACCAAGGTCTACTTCCCGATGGGGCCCAAGCCCACTCAGGGCGGGCTCTCGCGCAAGCACATCTTCGACGCCATCGACGCCTCGCTGCGCCGCCTGGGCACGGACTACGTCGACCTGTACCAGATCCACCGCTGGGACAAAGACACGCCGATCGAGGTCACGCTGGAGGCCCTGCACGACGTCGTCAAGGCCGGCAAGGCCCGCCACATCGGCGCTTCGTCTATGTACGCCTGGCAGTTCGCCAAAGCCCAGCACACGGCCGAGCGCCACGGCTGGACGCCGTTCGCGGCGATGCAGAACCACTACAACCTGATCTACCGCGAGGAGGAGCGCGAGATGCTGCCGGCCTGCCGCGACATGGGCGTGGCCGTCCTGCCGTGGAGCCCGCTGGCGCGCGGTTTCCTGGCCGGCAACCGCACCGCCGAGAAGGGCGGCGTCACCGAGCGGGCGCGCACCGACGCCTTCGCGCATCAGATGTATTACCAGCCGGCCGATTTCGAGGTGGCCGGCCGCTGCGCCGAGCTCGCCCAACGGCGCGGCGTCACCTCCGCGCAGATCGCGCTGGCCTGGCTCCTGCACCAGCCCGGTGTCACCGCGCCCATCATTGGCGCCAGCCAGATGCCGCAGCTGGAGGAGGCCGTGGCCGCCCTCAGCCTGCCGCTCTCGGCTGAGGAGTGCCGCTTCCTGGAAGAGCGCTACGTGCCGCACGCGGTGCTCGGACACTGACCGCGCGCCGGTCCGCCGTCGTCGCCGCCATGAAGAAAGCCACCGTCTCCGTCCCCGCCTCCACCGCCAACCTGGGCCCCGGCTTCGACTGCCTCGGTCTGGCCCTGGCCCTGCGCAATACAGTCGAGCTGTACGAAGCCAAGCAAGGCCTGGAGATCGATGTGGAAGGCGAGGGCGAAGACCGCATTGCCCTGGACACCACCAACCTGATCGTGCGCGCCGCCGAGGCCGTCTTCGCCAAGGTGGGCCGCCGGCCGGAGGGTCTGCGCGTCCACGCCGTCAACGGCATCCCGATCGGCTCCGGCCTGGGCTCGTCGTCGGCGGCCATCGTCGGCGGGGTGGCGGCCGCCAACGCGCTGGTGGACGGCCGGCTCGGGCGCGACGAGCTGCTGCGCCTGGCCCACGAGCTGGAAGGTCATCCGGACAATGTGGCGGCTGCGCTCTTTGGCGGGCTCACCCTGGTCAGCGCCAGCGGCGAAGAGCTCCTGGCCCGCGCCTTGCCGGTGCCGGCGCTCAAGGTCGCGCTGGCCTTGCCGGAGGTGCGCCTGTCCACGGCCGAGGCCCGCGCGGCCCTGCCAGCCCAGGTGGCGCTCAAGGACGCCGTCTTCAACATCGGCCGGGCGCTGTTCACGGTGCAGGCGCTGACCCAGGGCGACTATGATTTGTTGCGCTTTGCGATGGCCGACCGTCTGCACCAGCCGTACCGCAAGGCCCTGATCCCGGGCTTCGACGCCGTGGTGATGGAGGCGCGCAAGGCCGGCGCGGCCGCCGTCGCTTTATCCGGCGCCGGCCCGGCGTTGGTGGCCTTTGCGCCCGACCGGCACTGGGATATCGCCGCGGCGATGAAGGCGGCCTTTGAGGCCAACAGCCTGGCTTGCCGGACCTTTGTGCTGCCGGTGGATCGCCAGGGCGTCCAGGTCCAGATGAGCGGCCTCGGCTGACCGCAACCGCCGCTTAAACGGCGACCGGGCGCCTGGTTGGCGCCCGGTCGTTTTTTGTTCCCAGGGAAGCCGCGGCCGCACTAACTCCCCACGGCGGGCGGCGCCTCGGCCGGCGGTTCAGGCGGCAGCGGCGGCGTGGGCATGGCGGGCGCAGCCGCGCCCGGAAAGTACGGCCGCGTCCCGAAGCGCGTCAGCACCACGGCGCCCAGGCCGATGGAGCTCAGCACCATGTTCACCAGGCCGCCCAGCAGCCAGCCGACAAACGGCAGCAGACCAATGCCGTTGACGACCAGGGTCACCAGCAGCGTGCCGGCCGCGGCCGCCAGGATCGGGCTCAGGCCGCGCAGCTTAAGCGCCGCCGCCAGGCGATCACCGATCAGCGCGCCCAGAGCCAGCCAGCCGAAGAGCAGCGCCACCGCGTAGGCGATCAGGGCCACCAGGCTGACCGGGCTCAGGCAGAGCAGTGTCACCAGGGCCAGCAGGCCGGCCAGGACCGGCACCGCGACCAGGGTCAGCAGGCCCAGGAAGCCCGCCTGGATCGGCGCCGTGGCGATGGCCGCGCTCACCCGGCCCATCTGTTCCGGCAGCAGCAGGGCCACCAGCAGCGCCAGCACGGCGACGACGAAGGCGACGACCACGGTCCGCACGCCGTCCCACAGGAAGTTGATGAACAGGTCGAGCGGGCCGGGCGTGCTGGGCACATTCACAAAGGGGCGATCCCAGAAGCGCGGCCCGAGGCTCTGCGTCTCACCGCCCTGGACCTCCGAGCCGGCCTCGCGCGTGATCGAGCCGCCGGAGGTGACCAGTTCGCCCTCCACGACGGCGGTGCTGAGCAGCTCGGCGTTGCCGCCAAAGACCACCAGGTCGCCCTGCACGGTGCCGCCCAACGTCACGTTGCCGCCGAAGACGGCCGTGTCGCCGGTGACCTCGGCCCCGGCCTCGACGGTGACGCTGCCGCCCAGGACGATCAGGTTGCCGTCGACGACTTCGCCATCGAGCAGGGTGAAGCTGTCGCCGATGACCACCTTGTCCTCGGCCAGGCCGCGGGCCCAGGCAGCCGGCGCCAGCGCCAGAAGGGCCGCCAGGGCCAGCGCGACGGCGGACAGCAGTTTCTTCATAGACCCAATCCTTGCAGGCTCAGCCTGCGCATGTAATAGAGCCAGCCGGCGGTGGCCGCCAGCGCCGCCAGCGCCGCCAGCCAGACCAGCGGCGTGCTCAGCGCCCATTCGCCCAGCCCGCGGCCGGTGATGAACAGAGCATTGGCCAGCGTCAGCGCCACCTGCGTCGTCGTCGAAGCGCTGTTGAACAGCGCGGCCGAGGTCGCCGGCTGGCCGACCAACTGCACCAGCGACCATAACGCGCTCAGACCGATCGGCAGCACCAGCGCCGCCGACCCGATGGCGCCAAAGCCCAAAGCCAGCGCCCCCCACAGCGCTTTCGGCTGCGAGCGTTGCTGCTTGAGCCGGGCGTTGAACCGGCCGGTGAAGCCTGGCCGCGGCGCCGCCAGCGGCGCCTGGGTGAACAGGCGCTCCAGGCGCGCCAGCGCCTCCCAGGTCGACGCACAGCTCTGGCACTCGGCCAGGTGGGCGTCCAGTTCGGCGCGCTGCTCAGTCGGCAGGTCGCCGTCCAGCGCGAGTTGGATCCACTCGGTGTAGGGCTTGTGAGTTAACGTCATCGCTTCCATCCTTCCACGGCCAGCGCGAGCTGGGCGGCGCGAGTGCGGGGCTCGGCCGCCATCATCTCAGCCATGGCGCCGCGGGCCCGGTGCAGGCGGCTCTTCACCGCGCTGACGGTGGTCCCGCTGGCCTCGGCGATCTCTTCATAAGACAAGTCATACCAATATCGCAGAACCAACATACTGCGATCGTCCGGCGCCAGGCGCGCCAGGAAAGCCTGGATGACCGCGCTCTGCTCGCGCCGCTGGGTGGTCTCCTCCGGCCCCGGGTTCGGCTCGTGCAGGGCCGGGTGCGGCGGCAGGGCCTCGTCGTCGATCGACAGCCAGGTCAACCGCCGCTTGCGCAGGACGTCGATGCAGTAGTGGCTGGCGATCGAGAAAAGCCAGGTCTTGAACGAACGCGTGGGGTCATAGCGCCGCAGTTGGGCGTAGGCGCGCAGAAAAGCCTCCTGCGCGGCGTCCTCAGCCTCGTGGGCGTCTCCCAGCATCCGGTAGCATAAGTTGTAGACCGCCGACTGGTAGGCGTCCACCAGGGGCGAGAACGCCGTCTCATCGCCGGCGCGGGCTCGGGCGATGCACTCTTGTTCGGTCACTTTCGGCCTCAGCCGTCGGCCGGTGAACTGCGGTTGCCGGCCGACATCAGATATTACGTATTAACCCGGTTAGGGTTGCAGGGGCGGGCGGGCGGCGGGCGGCCAGGGATTCGGGTACAATCGTCGCCGTGAGCGAGCCGGCACCCGCCTCGTCCAGCCTGGACCTGCACGTTCGCGCTGCGACCCTGGAGGCGCTCTTCGTCCAGGCCGCCCAGGACATGTACAGCCTGGTCGGGGCCAGTGCCAAACCCGACGTCATCCTGCGCCGCACCCTGGAGGTCCGCGGCGAGGACCATGCTTCCCTGCTGCTGGCCTGGCTGCGGGAACTGCTGGCCTTCACCAGCCTGGAAGACCGGGTTTTCTACGATTTTACCGTCATTATGCTGTCGCCGCTCCGCCTGCGCGCCCAGCTCATCGGCGGGCTGAAAGAACGCGTGGAACGCCGCCTGACCATCGAGCTGGGCCTGGAAATCGTCATCCGCCACACCGCCGACGGCTTCGAAGCGACCATCCCGTTCAAGCCCGCCTGACCGCCGGCCCGGAACGCCGCCATGACCGCCGTGCACGTGCTTGTCATCGACGATAGCCGCCAGACCGCCGACAGCCTGGCCGATATGCTCCGCCTGGTCGGCTGCCTGCCCGAGGTGGCGTACGGCCCGCGCTCGGCGATCAACACCATCACGCGCCAGTTCCCGGCCGTCATCATGCTGGACATCAACCTGCCGGGCGTCGACGGCGTGGAGCTCTGTCGTTTCCTGCGGCGCGACCCGCGCACCGCGCACCTGCCCATCATCGCCATGTCGACTGAGACCCAGCCGGAGATGGTGAGCCGGGTGGCGGCGGCCGGCGCCGATTACTTCCTGCCGAAACCCATCACCGTCGAGACGCTGGAAGCAGCGCTGGCGACGGTCCAGAAAGGGCGCCCCCCCCGATGACCCAGCCGCGCTATGCGTTTGTCATCGACGACAACCGCATGATCGCCAACAGCCTCGTCAACATGCTCCAACTCCTGGGCTACGAGGCCTCCGCCGCCTATGGCTCGCTGCCCGCGATGCAGATCCTGAGCTACAGCGTGCCCGACCTGATCCTGCTGGACATCCACATGCAGGGTGTGAACGGCGTGGAGATGTGCCGCTTCATCCGCCGCGACGAACGCCTGGCGCGCATACCGGTGCTGGCCATCTCATCTGACACGCAGCCGGAGCTGATCGCCAGCATGCGTTCGGCCGGCGCCAACGCTTTCCTGTCCAAGCCGATCGAGTTAGACGGCCTGGAGGCCGCCATCGCGGCCGCGCAGCGCGACGCCTCGCTGACTCCGCCCTAACCGATCACGGCCCCGACAAATCAATCCATAACCAAGAGGCCGGCCTCCAATTGCCCCGCCTCCGCCTCCATGCTAAACTCCGCCTCGCTTGGGGCTGCCACCCAGCACCGTCCGCCGTAGGAGCATCAGCACACCCGTGCGCATCAAGTTCTGGGGAGTCAGGGGTTCGATTCCCACGCCTCTATCCACCGAGCAGCTGCGGGAGAAGCTCTTCCGGGCGCTGACGGGGGCGACCGGCGTGAACCTCGCGGACCCGGCGGATGTCCTGGCGTACATCGCCAGCCTGCCGCCGGCCGTCGGCAGCGTGGTCGGCGGCAACACCACCAGCATCGAGATCGACACCGGCACCGACACCATCATCATCGACGGCGGCTCCGGCATGCGCGAACTGGGCATCAAGCTCATGGCGCGCGACTTCGGCAAGGGCCAGGGGGTGGCGCACATCTTCCTGACGCACGCCCACTGGGATCACCTGCAGGGCTACCCATTCTTCCTGCCCGCTTACGTCCCGGGCAACCGGCTCATCTTCTACGCCGTCAACTACAACCCGCAGCTCTACCTCGAACATCAGCAGGTGGCGCCGATGTACTTCCCCATCCCGCCCAATGCGATGCCCGCGGACAAGGAGTTTGTGCAGCTGCGCGAGGGCGAGACGGTGCAGATCGGGCGCACCGTGATCTCCAGCCTGGCCTTGTACCACCCCGGCACCGCCTACGCCTACCGCTTCGACGACGGAGAAAGCGTCTTCGTCTTCGCCAGCGACGGCGAGTACAAGTCGTTGGCCGAGCCCAACCTGCGCCGCTACGTCGACTTCTTCGCCAACGCCGACGCGCTGGTGTTCGACTCGCAGTATTCGCTGCGCGACGTCTTTCTGAGCAAGGCCGATTGGGGCCACAGCTCGGCCATCATCGGCGTGGACATCGCCGAGCGCGCGCGCGTCAAGAAGCTGATCACGTTCCACCATGACCCGACGCACTCGGACGAGCAGATCTACCAGATCGCCGAGACCGCGCGCGAATATGCCCAGGTCAACGAGCTAGACTTCAACACCGAGGTCATCGTGGGCGCGGAGGGGCTCGAGCTGTTCCTGGGCCAGCCGCTCAGCCTGGAGATCCTGGAAGACCGGCACGACCCGGTCTGGACTCTGGCCCTGGCCGGGCACCTCAACCAGAAGTCGGCGGGCGAGGCCCAGCGCCGCCTGGAGACCGCCCTGGCCGAAGCGCCCAGCGGGCGCGCGCTGGCGGACCTGACCTTGCTCTCGACCGTGGACGCGGTGGGCGTCAAGGCGCTGATGGATGCCGCCCGCGGCCAGCCCCACGCCCAACTGGCCGTCCTGGCCCCGGCCACGCACATCCGCCGGGTGCTGGAGCAAAGCGGCCTCAACGAGGTGGTGCGGCTGTTCCGCAACCGCCAGCAGGCCCTGACGGCGCTGGCCGGCCCGGAGCACCTGCGCCTGGCCTCAGCCACGATCGGCGGGTTGTATCAGCTGGAGGAATTGCTGTTCACGGACGAGACCGGCGTGATCTACCGCGGCGTCGACCGGCACGCCGGCACGCCGGTTTTGGTGCGCGTGGTCGCCGGCCAGCCCAACGACCCGGTCCGCGCCGATTTCGCCCGGCAGGCGGACGCCTGGCGCCAACTGCAGCATCCCCGGCTGCTGGCCTGTCAGGCTGTCGTGGATGAGCCGGCCTGGACGGCGTTTGTCTGCCCGCAGCCGACCGGCATCTCGCTGCGCGAGTGGCGCGCGCGGCGCCCGGCCTGGCGCCAGGTGGGGCACGTGGCCGAGCAGATGTGCGCGGCGCTGGCCGCCCTGCATCAGCTGGGCGTGCTGCACGGCGACCTGCGGCCGGAGAAGATCGTCGTGGACGGCGGCGACAAGGTCCAGCTGGCGCGCACGCCGCTCTTCCCGCACCCGACCGGCTTCGGGCCGGCCGCCTACCGCGCGCCGGAGCAGCTGCGCGGCCAGGCCAGCACGCTGCGCACCGACGTCTATCTGTTGGGGCTGATCCTGTACGAGTTGGTATTGGGGGCCCCGGCGTTTGCGGCCGAGACGGAGGAGTTGCGGTTGACTCTGCAGCTGTACAGCCAGCCGCAAAGCCCGCGCGCCCACTGGCCTGAGATCCCGGAAGCGTTGGAGAAGTTCCTGCTGAGACTGCTGGCGGTGTCCGCCAGCGAACGCTACGCCTCCGCGCTGGAGGCCGCCGCGGCTTTTGCGCCGCTGGCTCAGCTGGTGTTCGCGGAGCCCAGCCGCCGCGGCACCGGACCGCTCGGCCTCACCCCCTGAAGCCCGCGCCGCGTCAGAACTGGAAGACGTTCTCGCGCAGCGGCACCGTCTTGCGGTTGTAGTTCTTCACGTAGTTCTGCAGCCGGTTCTCGAGGTCCTCCCAGACCGGCGTCGCCAGCACGCGCTCGAGCGTGGCGCGGTCCTCGGCCACGAACTCCACCAGGCGCATGGGATAGTCGCCGTAGGCCGTGTGCCAGGCGCCGCCCATCACCAGCCCCATCGACTGCAGCGTCGGCACCATCTCCCCCAGCACGAACTGGAAGTACTGGTCCTGAATTTCCGGGCGGATATCGTACATCAGCAGAAACTTAACCGGCTGAGTCATCGCATCGTCCATCGCACCACCTCACAGGTCGGCGCCCGCCGGCGCCCTATAACCCCGGCCGGCGCGGCCGGCCGGGCCCCAGTAATCTTACCGTTTCTGGCCGAGACGTCCAGACTCCAGCGACAGGAGTTTCACACTCGGGGCAGTTTCCTTGCGCCGTCAGGCGGTAACTCAGGAGCATGTAGCCGTAACGCTCCACCAACCGTGTTCCACAGCGTGGACAGAAGGTGCTCTCGAAGTCGCCCACCTGGCCGGGCAGGTTCCCGGCGTACACGTAGCGCAGGCCCGCCTCCCGCCCCAGGCCGGCCGCGCGCAGCAGCAGGCGCGCCGTGGTGCGGCGGTACTCCGGCCCGGCCATCTTGTAGTCTTCGTGAAAGGCGGTGACGTGCCAGGGGATGTCCGGCGACAACGAGTGGATGAAGGCGGCCGCGTCGCGCAGCTCGGCGTCGCTGTCGTTAAAGCCCGGCACGATCAGGGTCACCACCTCCAGCCACAAGCCGCGCGCATGCACCCAGCGCAGGCCGTCCAGCACGTTCTCCAGAACTGCGCCCAGCCGCCGGTAGTTCCGGTCCGACATGGTCTTCAGGTCGATCTTGTAGGCGGTCAGGTAGGGCTGCAGGTGATCCAGCGCCTCCGGCGTGGCGTTGCCGTTGGAGATGTACGCGCACTTCAGGCCGGCGGCCACCGCCTCACGGAAGACGGCGGCCGCCCACTCGGTGGTGATGAGCGGCTCGTTGTAAGACGAACCGACCACCTGGGCGCCGTCGCGCAGCGCCACGTCGATCAGCCGGCGCGGCGTTACCGTCAGCGGGTGCGCGCCGGCCGCCTCCGAGGCCGGGTCCCGCAAAGCCTGGGAGGTGATCCAGTTTTGACAGTAGCCACAGTGCAGGTCACAACCCAGCATCCCGAACGTCAGCGTATCAGAGCCGGGCAGGAGATGGAAGAAGGGCTTCTTCTCGGTCGGGTCGCATTGCAGGGCGCCGACGTAGCCCCACGGGACGCGCAACCGGCCGGCTTCGTTGAAGCGCACCCGGCAGATGCCGCGCCGGCCAGGCCGGATCAGGCAGCGGTGCCCGCAGGCCAAGCAGGTCACCGCGCCATCGGCGTGCCGCTCAGAGAGTTCCCCGTCCGCCGTCAGCGCGTCCAGCGTCTGGGCCAAGGTTGGAGTGGTCATGGTCTGCCTCCCACGCGAATGGTTGGCCATGATCATTCTATGCCTCGCCGAGAAACCCCGTCAATCCGCTATAATGCCGGCATGGAGTCACGCCCCGCGGCGTTGACGGTCGCCGTCCTGGCCGGCGGCAAGAGCTCGCGCATGGGCACCGACAAGGCCTTTGTGCGCGTGCTCGGGCGCCCGCTCATCGAGTTGGTCCTGGAACCGCTGCAGGGCCTGGGCGCCGAAACCCTGATCATCACCAATCACCCCGAGCCTTACCGCTATCTCGGCCTGCCCCTGTTCCCGGACGTGCTGCCGGATGTGGGCGCGCTGGGCGGCCTCTACTCGGCGCTCCATTATTCGTCCCAACCGCACACCCTGTGCGCGGCCTGCGATATGCCCTTCGTCGTCCCGGCCCTGCTGGACTATCTGATCGCCCGGCGCGCCGACGCCGACGCCGTCGTCCCGCGCCTGCCCACGGCCGCTGCCGGCGCGCTGGAGGCCGAACCCTTCCGCGCCGTGTACGCGCGCGCGGCCTGCCTCGGCCCCATCCGAGCCGCGCTGGACGCCGGCCGGAGGCGCGTGATCGCCTGGTTCCCCGACGTGCGCGTGCGTTTTGTCGAAGCGGCCGAAATCGACCGCCTGGACCCGCGCCGCCTGTCCTTCATCAACGTCAACACCCCGCAGGACCTGGAGGCCGCGCGCCAGCTGCCGGGGGGATAACGCGCCCCGCGCCGGCGGCCCCCCGTCCGGCGCCCGGCGCCTTGAGGACACTATGAGCTTCGACCGGCTCGGCGACCATCGCCGCCAACAAGCCCAAGACCTGTTCCGCCTCGGCCGCACCTGCGTCAAATCCGGCGACAAAGCCCGCGGCCGCGAATTGCTGCTCAAGGCCGTGGAATACGACCGCGACCTGGCCGAAGCCTGGGTGTGGCTGTCCGGCACCACCGACGACCAGACCGAGCAGAAGAAGTACCTGGAATGGGCCGTGGCCGCCGACCCCGCCAACGCCCTGGCGCGCCGCGGGCTGGCCATCCTCAACGGCCAACTCAAGCGCGAGGAGGTCCTGCCGGAGGGGGCCGGGGTGGCGCCGCGCGCGCCGGCCGAGCCGGAGGCCGTGCAGGTGGACCGCACGTACGACTGCCCGCAGTGCGGCGGCCGGATGCGGTTTGATACCCAGCTGGTCGATTTGAAGTGCGCGCACTGCGGCTTCGTCCAGGCCGTGGACGAGGTGACGCTCAAGGACGGCGCCCGGCCGCTGGACTTCGCGCTGCCCACGGCGCGCGGCCACCGCTGGGCCGAAGGCGAGCGCCGCTTCACGTGCTCCCAGTGCGGCGCCGCCACCCTGCTGCCGGCTGGCGGCAAATCGACGGCGTGTCCGTTCTGCGGCAACGCCGCGCTGGTGGCCGCGCCGGAGGAGGCCGAGCTCCTGGCGCCCGACGGCCTGATCCCCATGGCGCTGGAGGCCGAGACCGCCACGCAGGCCGTCCGGCGCTGGCTCGGCCGCGGGTTCTTCGCCCCGGACAACCTGGCCGAGCTGGTGCGCCACAAAGCGCTGCGGCCGACCTATGCGCCGTTCTGGGTCTTCGAGGCCACCCTCACCGCGCACTGGAGCGCCGAGGTGGCCGAGGGCTACGGCCGCAACCGCCGCTGGGTGCCCCGCACCGGCGAACACACGACCTTCTTCCGCGAGCGCCTGCAGCCGGCCTCGCGCAGCGTGGCGCGCGATTTGTTCCGGCGGCTGCCGACGTTCGATCTCAAGAAGCTGCTGGAGTTCAAGCCCGAGTACCTGGCCGATTGGCCGACCGCCCTGTACGACATCGCCCTGGCCGACGCCTCCCTGAACGCCCGGGCCGAGATGGTGAAAGCCGCGCAGCAGGAGCTGCGCTACAAGGCCGCGCCCGGCCAGGATATCCGCAACCTGCAGACCTCCACCGATCACTTCTCCGGCGAGCTGTACAAGCTGGTGCTCCTGCCGCTGTGGATCGGCACCTACGCCTACCGCGGCCGTCCCTACCAGGTGCTCGTCAACGGCCAGACCGGCGCCGTCAACGGCGACAAGCCCGTGGACGGCGTGAAGGTGGCGCTGATAACCGCGGCCGTCGTCATCGTCGTCGCCTTTCTGCTGTACCTGCTCTGGTACTTCACGGCGCGCTGAGCGGCCATGCTCGACACGCAGACGTTCGATTTGCGCGGCCCGCACTACGACCTGGGCGTCGCCCAGGGGGCGCGGACGGCGCGTTTTGAGACCCCGGCCTGGTGGCCGCCGCCGCCGGACCTGGACTTCGCGCGCGCCTGCGCCGCGCTCGTGGCCGAGGTCCACGCCCCGCTGCTGGACGAACTGCGCGGTTACGCCGACGCCCAGCAGCTGCCCTACGCCGATCTGTTGCGCGGCCTGTGCCGGCGCTCCCTGCGCCTGCGCGCGCGCGGCGAACGGACCCCGGCGGCGCCGCTCTTCCCGGAAGGCGGCTGCTCGTCGTTCGCGCGCCGCGACGCCGACGGCCATGTGCGCGCCGGCCACAACTACGACTTCTACCCGTTTCAGCGCGTCCGGCAGCGCCTCCGCCTGACGCCGGACCTCGGCCGCCCCAGCGTCGGCATGCGCGGCTCGGTGCCGGCCGGCCGCTACGACGGCGTCAACGACGCCGGGGTCTTCGTCAGCCTGCACGTCGTGCTCTCGGACGAACCCGCCGATAGCCGGCCGGGCGTGCCCTTCCACCTCCTGCCGCGCCTCGTCCTGGAGACCTGCGCCAGCACGCGCGCGGCGGTGGAGGCGCTCACCCGCCTGCCGCACCTGAATCCCTTCAACTATCTGATCGCCGACCCAAGCGGGGACCTCGCCGTGGTCGAGGCGCACCCCAGCCGGGTGCGGGTCCGCCGGCCAGAAGCGTCAACGCCCGCGCTCGCCGCCACCAACCACTACGAGCACCCAGACATGCGCCCGCTGCAGCGCGGGCGCAAGCTGGCCGGCTCACAGGCGCGCCTGCAGGCGCTGGCGCTTGGCGCGCCGCTCACCGACCACGCCGCGCCGCTGTGCGGGCACGCTGGCGGCCACACCACCCTGTGGAGCCTCCAGGCCGACCTGACCGCGCGGACGGTCGCCTTCGCGGCCGGCGCCCCTTGCCAGACCCCGTATGAACCGGTGCCCTGGCCGAACGCCGCCTAGGCGTGGCAGAATCAGACTGGTATGCCCGCCAACGACTTGCGCGCCCGCCTGCAACGCCTGCGGCCTCACAAGGCCGCGCCTGACCTTGCGCCTCCCGCGCCCGACATCCACCCGGCCGACGGCACCGCGGCCGGTTTGCCCGGGCGTGAGCACGTCACCGCCCACGGCGCTTTCCAGCTCATCGAGGCGCGTTACCCGCTCACGCACCGGCACGGCCACTGGCCGTTTGCCGCGCTCTTCGACCAGGACACGGCCACGCTGGCGCGCGTGGCGCGCACACCGGCCTTCGCGGGCGTGGACTTGCGCAACCTGGCTTTCCTGGACACCGAGACCACGGGGCTGTCCGGCGGCGCCGGGACGCTGGCTTTCCTCATCGGCGTGGGCGCCTTCGAGGCGGACGGCTTCGTGCTGCGCCAGTACTTCCTGCGCCAGCCGGCCGAGGAGCCGGCCCTGCTGACCCAGCTCTTGGACGACGTGGCGCCGCGCGCCGGCTGGGTGACCTTCAACGGCCGCGCCTTCGACGTGCCGCTGCTGGAGACGCGCCTCACCGTCAACCGCCGCCGCAGCCCCTTCCCGGCCCGGCCCCACCTGGACCTGCTCTTCCCGGCGCGCTGGCTGTACCGCGGCCGGTTGGCCTCCTGCGCGTTGAGCTCACTCGAACAGCACATCCTGGGCGTGCCGCGCACCCACGACGACGTGCCCGGCGCGCTCATCCCGCAGATGTACGTCGACTATCTGCGCACCGGCGACGCGCGCGACATGCGGCGCGTGATTTACCACAACGCCATGGACATCCTGTCGATGGTGACGCTGGCCGCGCACCTGCTGGAAGTCTTCGCGGCGGAGGCCGGTGGCCGCCGGCCCGTGCAGGACGATCCGGCCGAGACCTTGCGCCTGGCCCTGTGGCATGACCGCGAAGGGCGGCCGGCCGAGGCCGAGGCCGCCTTCCGCCAGGCCCTGGCCGGCAAGCTGACGCTGGAGGACCGCCGCCTGGCGCTCCTGCGCCTGGCCGCGCTGCTCAAACGCCTGAACCGGCGCGCCGAGGCCGTGCCCTTGTGGGAGCAGCTGGCGTCCTTCACGCTGGACGACGCGCTGCCTTGTGTCGAGCTGGCCAAGTACTATGAGTGGAAAGCCACCGACCTGGCCCAAGCCGTGGCCTGGACGCGCCGCGCCGAGGCCATCATCAAGACCATGCCGGCCGGCTGGCGCAAGAAGGAAGCCGAAGCCGCGCTGGCGCGCCGGCTGCAACGTTTGCAGGCGAAACACAACGCGTAGCGCCGGCCCACTGCGCCGGCCTGCCCCTTCATCCAAGCACAGCGAGGGACGCCAACGCCATGTCACGGACATTCCAGGTTCCGCTGCCAGACGAAGGTCAGGCGCCCCTCGCCTTCCCGGCGCGCTGCGTGGGCTGCGGCGCGCCCGCACAGACCGAATCGACTCTGCTCATCAACCGCCTGGCGATGCGCGGCCGAAAGCAGGTCCAGGTCTCCGCCCGCTACGCCATCCCGCACTGCGCGCGCTGTGCGCGCAGCACGCGCGTCGTCTTCCTGGCCGGCCTGCTGCCGTTTGGGCTGGGCGTTCTGCTGGTGGGCGGGCTGGTCTTCTTCGCGGCCGCCTTCGGACTCAGCGCGCTGGGCCTGGACGACTACGGCCAGCCCAACAACGCCAACTCGCTGGTGGCCGGCGCCGCGGCCGGGCTGGTGGCCGGTCTGGCCGGGGGCTTCCTGTTCGAAGTCGCCGCGCGCGTGCTCCTGCTGCCGTGGCTGGGCCGGGCGCTCTGGCAGGCGCCCTTGCTGGCCGCGCAACTGCTCAACGACTCAGACTACGTGGCCGGGCTGACCGCCAAGCCGGATCGCGAGGCGCGCTTTCTGCAGCTGACCTTCAACAACGCCGCAGTCGCCGACGAGTTCGCGGCCCTGAACCGGGCCAACTCGGGCGGCGCCCAGACCTGATCCCAGGAGAGACGCATGGCCGAACTGAAGACCAAACCGACCGGCGCCGATGTGGAACAGTATCTGAACGGGCTCGCCGACGAACGGCAACGGCGGGACAGCCTGGCGCTGCTGGCCCTGATGCGGCAGGTCACCCGGCAGGAGCCGAAGCTCTGGTCCGGCAACATGATCGGGTTTGGCGACCACCACTACAAGTATGCCAGCGGCCATGAGGGCGACACTTTCCTCGTGGGTTTCGCGCCGCGCAAGAGCAATCTGACGCTGTACGTGTTGGCGGGCTTTGCCGAGCAGGCGGACTTGCTGGAGAAGCTCGGCCGGCACAAGGTGGGCAAGGCCTGCCTGTACCTTAAGCGCCTGGACGACGTCCATCTGCCGACGCTGCGCCAACTAATCCAGCGGTCGTTCAAGTCCAAGCGCCCGGACAGCGCGTAAACCGGCGCCGTGCCCGGGACGCGCCAGCGGCCCGCTCGGCCCCGCCAAATCCTGATACCCGCCGGCGGCCGGCTCAAGAGTATTTGAACCGGTCTGTAGTATCATTCGCCCACTCCACGTCTCAGGAGAGGCCAACTTATGACGGCGTCCGCTCCGCTGGTCAACGACAAGCGCGAGATCCTCGGCTGGGCCATGTACGACTGGGCTAACAGCGCCTTCAGCACGACGGTGGGCACAGTGTTCCTGGGGCCGTATGTGGCCAGCCTGGCGCGCGCCGCCGCCGAGGCCGCCGGCACCGCCACGGTCCCGTTCCTGGGCATCCCGGTGGCGCCGGACTCGTTCATGCCCTACTGCATCTCGTTCTCGGTGGGCATGCAGGTGCTCTTCCTGCCCATCCTGGGCGCCATCGCCGACTACTCGCACATGCGCAAAAGCATGATGCAGGTGTTCGCCCTGATCGGCGCGCTGGCCACGACGGCCCTGTTCTTCGTCAGCGGCGACCTGTGGTGGCTGGGCGGCGTGCTGTTCGTCGTCGCCAACCTGGCCTTCGGCGCCGCCATCGTCTTCTACAACGCCTACCTGCCCGATATCGCCAGCGAAGACCAGCGTGACCGGGTCTCGTCCTTCGGCTGGGCCATGGGCTACCTGGGCGGCGGCCTGCTGCTGCTGGGCAACCTGGCCTTCTATCAGCTGCGCGAGAGCCTGGGCGTGCCCACCGGCCTGGCGATCCAGGTCAACCTGGCCTCGGCCGGCCTGTGGTGGCTGGGCTGGTCCTTCTGGACCTGGGCGACCCTCAAACCGCGCCACGCCGTGCGCGCCCTGCCGGCGGGCGAGAACTACCTGACAGTCGGCTTCAAGCAGCTGCGCCAGACGTTCCGCGAGGCTTACAAGTACCCGCACACCCTGCGTTACCTGATCGCGTACCTGATCTACAACGACGGCATCCAGACCGTCATCGGCGTATCCGCGGTCTTCGCCGCCGCGCCGCTCCTGCAGGGCGGATTGGAGCTGGATCAGGGCACGCTCACCATGATCATTCTGATGATCCAGTTCATGGCCTTCTTCGGCGCCCTGTTCTGGGGCCGGCTGGCCGGCCGGATCGGCGCCAAAAACGCCCTGCTGGTGAGCCTGGCCATCTGGTCCGGCGTCGTCATCTTCGCCTACTTCGGCCTGCAGGGTGACAGCCGCGTGACGCAGTTCTGGGTGCTGGGCGCGTGCATCGCCCTGGTGATGGGCGGCAGCCAGGCCATCAGCCGCAGCCTGTTCGCGCAGATGATCCCGCCCGGCAAGGAGGCCGAGTTCTTCTCGATCTACGAGATCTCCGAACGCGGCACCTCCTGGATCGGGCCGCTGCTCTTCGGCCTGGTGAACCAGTGGCTGGGCAGCCTGCGGCCGGCCATCCTGTCGCTGATCTTCTTCTTCGTGGTCGGCTCGCTGCTGCTGGCCTTCCTGGTGGACGTGCCGCGCGCCATCGCCGAATCCGGCCAGCGCGCCGGCGGCAAGCTCCCCGCCGCTTCCGCCGGTGACTGACGCCCCGGCCCGCATCTCGGACCGGCGCGGCCAAAGTCTGGCCGCGCCGGTTTTGTTTTCTCACCCAATGCGCGCCCCGCGTTAGACAAATTCCCTCCGGCCGCATACAATCGCGGCATGCCTCTGCAAAACGGCGCTGTCCTCGCCAACCGCTACCGCATCGAACGCATCCTCGGTCAGGGCGGCATGGGCGCCGTCTACCTGGCCACCGACGAGAGCCTGGGCGTCCGCGTCGCCGTCAAGGAAAACCTGAACGTCTCGCCCGAGTCTGAGCGCCAGTTCCGGCGCGAGGCGACGCTGCTGGCCACGCTGCGCCATTCCAACCTGCCGCGCGTCACGGACCACTTCGTCCTCGGCAGCCAGCAGTATCTGGTGATGGACTACGTGGAAGGCGAAGACCTCAAGGAGCGGCTGAACCGCCAGGGCCCGCTGCCGGAGGCCGACGTCAGACGCTGGGGCAGCCAGATCTGCGACGCCCTGGTCTACCTGCACGGTCTCAACCCGCCGGTGGTCCACCGTGATATCAAACCCGGCAACATCCGCCTGGACGGGCAGGGCAACGCGCTGCTGGTGGACTTCGGCATCGCCAAGGCCTCCGGCGGCGGCCAGAAAACGACCACGGCCGCCGCGGCGTTCACGCCCGGCTTCGCGCCGCCCGAGCAGTACGGCATGGGCCGCACCGATCCGCGCACCGACCAGTACGCGCTGGCGGCCACGCTCTACACGCTGCTGACCAACCACACGCCGCCAGACAGCATGGAGCGCCTGCTGGGCAACACGGCCCTGACGCCGCCCGAGCAGCTGCGGTCGGACCTCGCCCCGGCCACGGCCGCGGCGCTCACCCGCGCCCTGGAGCTGCGGCCGGAGGAGCGCTTCGAGACGGTCGCCAAATTCAAAGACACCCTGCTCGGCCTGGCGCCGATCACCCAGCCCACGCGCCGGGCCGCCCCGGCCGCCACCGTGCTGGCGGGCGCTGGCGGCGCGGCCCCCACCGTCAAGGCGGAGGGCGCCGCGACTGTGCCGGCGGCGCGGCCAGCCTGGCTGATGCCGGCCGCGGCCGTCGCCGGGTTGGTCTTCCTCGCCGGCGCCGCCGCTCTTGGTTTCACATTCCTTAACGGCCAGCCGACGCCCACACCCACGCGCCCGCCCGCCACGGACACCGTGGCCGTGGCCGCCGTGACCACGGCCCCCAGCGACACGCCCGAGCCGCCCACCGCGACGACGGCGCCGTCGGAAACGCCGCCGCCGGCCCCGACCGAGACGGCGACGCCCGAGCCGCCCACCGCCGTGCCGGCCTCGCCCACGCCGGCCCCCACCCAGGTTGGCGGCGGCGGCCGGATCGCGTTCATCAGCAACCGCGACGGCCAGTTCTTCCAGATCCACACCATGAACCCGGACGGCAGCGACGTCCGCGCCCTCACCAGCGACCCCACCAACAAGTGGTCGCCGCAATGGGAGCTCGGCCGCCTGGGGCCGTTCCCGGGCAGCACCTTCTTGGCCTGGAGCCCGGACGGCAGCCAGCTGCTCTACACGGCCGAGCTCTCGCCCGGCGGTCCCACGGACCTGTTCGTGATCAACGCCGACGGCACCAACCCCGTCAACATCACCGCGCCGACCTCGGCCGGGCGCCCGAACGAGAACGACTTCCAGCCGGTCTGGTGCGCGGATGGCACGCTCGCGTTTACGTCGCTGCGCAACAACTCGCCGCAGATCTTCATCATCGAATCGCTGGAGAACCGCCAGGCGCGCAACTACAGCACCAGCCGCTCCAACCCGCTGGAGTACAACCCGCTCTTCTTCCCGGACTGCCGCCGGATGCTCGTGATCTCCACCCAGAACGGCGCCGGCGAGCTCTGGCGCCTGTTCCCGTCGCGCGGCGCGCAGGCGCTGATGTGGGCGACGTTCCCGGCCTATCCGGGCGCGAACAACGAGAACAGCTACCGCATCTTCCTGAGCGAGCTGCCCCAGGGCAACGTCATCGTGGACGCGGCGCTGTCGCCGGACGGCCAGTTCTTCGCCTTCACGCGCCAGAGCCCGGGCAGCGTCGGCAACAACGTCATCCTGGGCACCGTGGCCGACAGCCCGCTGCTGATCCGGTTCCAACAACTCACCGACGCCAAGAGCGACACCAGCCCCCAGTGGAGTCCCGACGGGCGTTATCTGGTCTTCGTCTCCAAGCGCGAGGGCAACACGCCCCAGATCTTCCGCATGACGTCCGGCGGCACCGAGGAGACCAACCTGAGCGGCCTGAACGCGGCCGGCGGGCCTTTCACCGAACTCAGCCCGGCCTGGCAGCCGACCCCGCTGCCTTAGCGAACGCGACGGCGCGGCCCGCGTGTTCCTGCACCGCTTCCGCAACGCCCTGGATTACCCGCTGCGCCAGCTCTTCCGCTGGCGCCGCCCCGGTCTGCGCGTCCGCAACGAGCCCAAACACGCGCTGTTCGCGCGCCTGCCGGCCGAGCCGCGCGTCGCGGCCCAAGCCACCGCCGACCGCCTGCTGGCCCACTACCCCTTGCGCTACCTGCACGATCACAGCCGGGCCCTCGACTACCGCGAAAACCTGTACTATTTGGAGCTGCTCGAACGCGCGCTGACCAGCGTCCAGGCGGCTCTGCCGGCTGAACTCGCCGCCGCCGACATCGGCCCGTCCCACTGGTTCTACGTCCACGCCCTGCACGCGCTGTGGACGGCCTGGGGCGGGGCGCAGCGCACCGTCACCCTGACCGCCTACGAGAACGACGCGTTCCGCGTCTACGCCGACCTGTACTCGCGCTGGGATCACGCCCAGGCGAACATGGCCGGCCTGCCCGCCGAGCGCGTGCGCTACGAGCCGCGCGCTTTCGCGCCGCAGCCCGGGGCCCTGGACGCCGTGACCATGCTCTTCCCGTTTGTGTTCGAGCGCGACCACCTGGAGTGGGGCCTGCCGGGGCGCCTGTTCCAGCCGGCCGCCCTGCTGGCCGACGCGTGGGCCAGCCTCAAGCCCGGCGGCGTGCTCATCATCATCAACCAGGGCGAGGCCGAGCATCACGCCCAGCGCCAGATGCTGGAGGGGCTGGCCATCCCGGTGGCCGCCGCCTTCCGGCATGACTCGCTGCTCTTCCGCTACGACCTGCCGCGCTACGGACTGGTGGCGCTGGCGCCCGGCCTCACCGCGCCGGCGGAGGCCTGATGGCCAACGAACTCGGCGAACGCGCCTTCACGCACGTCTACGAACTGGCCACGAACATCGGCCCGCGCCCGGCCGGCAGCGCCCCAGAACGCGCCGCGTTCGAGTACATCGCCGGGCAACTGCGCGCTTGGGGGTATGCGCCCGCGTCCACGCCCGCGCCTTTCGCGCCGACGCCGCGCTTTACGCCGCTCTTCGTCTCGGGCGGGCTGGCGCTGGCCCTGGCCGGCCTGGCGCTGCCCAACTGGCCCTGGCTGGCCTGGCTGGCCGCGCCCTGGATTGCGGCCCTGCCCGACGTCGCCCGCGTCGTCATCCAGCGCCGCCCGCGCACCGCCGCCAGCCAGAACCTGACCGCCTACACCGCCCAGCCGGCCGAGGCGCCCACGCTGTTGCTGTGCGCGCACGTCGACAGCGCGCCGGCCAGCGCCTTCCGTTCGCGCGGCCTGGTCTGGCTGCACCAGAACCTGATGTTCCTGGCCCTGCGCGTGGCCTGGGTGCTGGCCGCGGTGGCGGCCTTAGCGGCAGTGGGCCTGGCGCTGCCAACGCCGCTGCTGCGGGCCGCCGGCGCGCTGGCGTTGTTCACGGGCGGGGCCTGGGTCGTCGTCGAAAGCCTGGCGCAGCTGCTGCGCGGCGCGCGCTATGCGCCGGGCGCGCACGACAACGCCTCCGGCGTAGGAGTGCTGCTGGCCGTGGCCGAGCACCTGGCCGCGCATCCGCCCGCGCGCCAGCGCGTGGGGTTCGCGTTCACGGGCGCGGAGGAGACGGGGATGCACGGCGCGGAGGCCCTGGCCGCTGCCGCGCCGCCGGGCCAGCGCTTGGCCGTGCTGGCCGTGGACATGGTTGGCGCGGGCGGGACGCTGAACTACGTGACACAGGATGGCGCGCTGCGCCAGCGGCCCACGGCGCAGGGGTTGAACGACCTGGTGCGGGCTGCCGACCCCGCCGCGCGCGGCCTGGTCTACGCGCTGCGCAGCGGCGACGTGCTGCCGTTCCTGCGCCACGGCCTGCCGGCCAGCGCCCTGCAGACCAGCGGCTCCTCCGAGGCCGAGCTGGCCTATCACACGCCCTACGATACCGTCGATGTCGTGGAGATCGAAGCGCTGGAGCGGACGGTCCAGGTGGTGCTGAAGGTGATCGCCCTGGCCGAGGCGCGCGGCTATCCGGAGCGCGCCCGCTCAGGCTGAACGGTCAGCGCGCCAGGAAGGGCAGGTAGACGCTGGCGAGAGGCGCGGTGACTTCGACGCGCGCCAGCCGCACGGCGGCGCTGGCCGAGGTGGTGTCGTCGCCGAGGAAGATCAGGTTGGGGGTCTCGTACGGATCGGGGAAGCCCGTGAAAGCCGTGTAGTCGCGCAGGTCCCCGGTCAACAGCGCCTGGCCGTCCCCGGCCAGCGTGTAGGTGTCCCCGCGCACGAACAGCGTATACGTCACCAGGCGGGTCGTGTCGAAGACGGCGCCCTCGGCTTGCGTGAACAGCCGGCCCGTTGGCGGGACGGCGGCGCCATCCGCCTGCGCCCAGACCCGGTTCGTCCAGAAGCCCAACTCCAGGCCGCGCAGGTCGCTGCTCAGCACGATGACGCTGAAACCGGCCCGGTCGTCCAGACCATCGCCGTCCTTGTCGCTGCCGGCGTGGCTTTCCGTTTGCAGTTGGGCCGTCACCGTCAGCGCGTAGCCGGCCGCGCGGTCCAGCGTCGGCACTGCCGCCGCCTTGGCCGAGTAGCCGGCGGCCTCGCCCGCCAGCGCCGTGGTGTCCAGCGTCGTCACCCCGCCGGCCGCGGTCTGCGTGGCCGTGCCGGGGACGGCGAAATAATCGAAGCTCTGGGCGCCCGGCAGCGTCCCCAGCGTCCCAGCGTAAAGGACCGTCGTCGCGGGCGCGGCCAGGGCCTGGTCCAGCGA